>CAXBQX010000017.1:0-36257 GCA_963978365.1 uncultured Opitutales bacterium
AGTATTGCCTTTTTCATGCTTGCAGGTGCAACTGCATCTGTTCTCTTCGGAAAGAATCCAGAAACCCTCAGCGAGATTTCGGTAACGGGTTCCAGTATTCCTGAATTAGATCTCTCCCGTTCATCGATTCTGACCAAAAATCAAGTGGAGGATCGTCAGATTGATAACTTAGTCGATTTATCAGGGCTATCCCCTAACCTTCATATTAATAACAACTCGATCCAGTCTTATGGTGACATTATGGCGATACGAGGGATCGCTAACACTCAATTATTTGGACCTGCTGGCGTGCAACTCTATGTAGATGGCATACCGCAAGCTGATGTCTCCACTTATGTCTCTACATTATATGACGTAGAAAGCATTGAGATTTTGAGAGGCCCACAGGGGCACAAATCCGGAAAATCAGTTACGGGTGGTGCCATTCATATCAAAACCGAGACACCGAGCGATCAACATGTGAACAGAGTCTCTGCTTCATACGCAACCTTTGATACCCAGAAATATAATATTAACAGCAGTGGTCCACTGGACGCGGACGGATTTTCTTATTCCATTGCTCTGCAAAGAGCCCTATCTGATGGTTTTATCCATAACACATCAGGAAATGCCGACACTTCTGAGACTTGGCATGGTTCACTCAAATTATCCCTCGATCGGGGTGACGGATCCAAGATCGGTTTCGGTGCAAACTTCGAGAGCCATAAACTTGGGAGCCAACCTTTGGTTTCTCGAAATCAGGCAGATTTTTATGCCCGATCGACCGATTTTGATGAATCTACTGAGATCGATCGTAATCAGCAGTTTCTGACTTATGAAAATGAATTGGATGGCTACGATTTCATTTCCATTACCAATCGAAATGATTGGAGCATGAGCCCAAATCGGGTGGATTTGGATTTAAGTTCAGTTAATACAATGGCAAGCCCCGCACAAACCTCTGTTATCGTCCAGGATCAAATTGAATGGTCCCAAGAATTCCGAATCGAATCAGAACAAGATTCAGAAATCGATTGGGTTTTCGGAGCCTTTTATTCAGATAGTGAAATCGATGGCGATGCCACTAGATCCTTTGGGGTTACTGAGCAAACCATTTACAAATTAAAATCCCGCAATCTAGGCATCTTTGCTTCCGCCACCAAAGATTTCACTGAAAAAGATAACCTTTCCCTTGGTCTACGTTATGACAATTTCGAAAAGAGAATGGATCGTACAAAAGATGGTTTTAATTTTGTTTTTAACCCTGTTTTAAACACTTTTATACCGACTCCTTTTTCAGATACTGACTCTGATTCAAATAACTTTGATTCCATTTCTCCAACTCTAAACTGGGAAAGAAAAATCACGGAAGGGTTAACAGGTAATTTGCGAGCGACATATTCAGAAAAACCTGGTGGCTTCTCTGCTTACACTGTTACTGATAGCCAAATTTCTTTTCTAGAGGAGGAAACACTTTCGTATGAGATCGGTTTACTATTTGCTCCTACTGAATCGTGGGGATTGAACTTAACCGCTTATCTTAACGATATCGAAAACTATCAATTTGAATTACCTGACCTTAACCCATTGAGCACTGATTACTATGTGGCCAATGCAGATGAAGTCACTGCCCAGGGAATTGAAGTAGAGGGTTTTATCAAGCCCTCCGAAAATTTTACATTTTCGGCTGCTTATGGCCTGTGTGATTCTAAATACGACAAGTTTGATGGCTCTGGTTTGGTCGGCAAGCAGGTATCCTTTATTCCCGAGCACACTCTTTCATTTTCTCTAAATTATAAATTTGATAACGGCTTACACGGGCAGGTAGGAACTAAAACCATTGGTGAGACTCACTACTGGAAGTACGATGGGACCAATCCTACTGATAAGATAGATAGCTACACCTTACTTGATGCCAACCTTGGGTATGAATGGAACCATTGGGCATTCAATGTGTTTGGATTAAATCTAACTGATGAAGAATATTATACATCCTTGGTTAGCAATCTTCCTGGCACCCCAGGAGTGGCCGGTTCTCCCCGCGTCATTGGCTTGAGTATTTCCAAAGAATTTTAATTCTTTTTGACTACCCTGCGATTGTTAGAGCAGGGAGTGTAGGTGCAAGTTCCGCTTGCTCCGCAAATTTTCCATCCTTAGCTTACATTCCTACTGGATGAAAATATTTCTTAAAATCGGTTTACCTTGGGCAGTCTCCCTCGGCTTGGTCTTTTATCTGGGGCTAGCCTTGGGAACATCCAATCAAAAAAAGAACTCTCCCCCTCAATCTTTACCCTCTTCGCAAATTGGAGCACAAAGAAATTTATCTATCAATAATGGGCCAGCAGACACAAAAACTGCAGAAGCCAAAAGCTCGCTAAAACCGACTCCATCCAGCCCTATCTCCACCCCGCCGATGCCCCCCAATCTCCAGCGCATCATGCAGGGAGGTGATATCGTGGAAAGGCTTGGATCCTATCTCGATGCAGTGCGCTCCATGGACAGATCCAATGTGAAGCAGGTGACTCAGGCATTTGAAGAATTGCCCGAAGGCTATGGCAGGCATCTGGAAATGAAACTACTCATGAGAAGCTGGGCGAACTTTGACCCTGAGGGTGCCCTTGCCTATGCCTCCACCTATCTGGATGCAAAAAGTGAGAGAAGGTTTGGGATATCCGAAGCCCTGGCTGGATGGGCCGTGAAAGATGAGCATGCAGCCATTGCCTGGGCCAATCAAAACCATCCGGCTGGAGAGAATGGAGATAACCCTTTGCTGGTGGGGATCGTTAAAGGGCTGACCGAAACCGATTTGGATGCGGCCAACCGTTTATTCCTGGGATTGCCCAAGGGTTCCGCCCGCTGGCAATCCTCGAGCATCCTCGCAGAAAAATTTGCCCAAAGAGGAGTCGAGGATGGCATCCGATGGGCGGAAGCTTACCCCCAAGATGATCGCAGAATGCGGGAAACGATTCTTGGCCAGATGGGAGCAAGACTTGCCCAGCAAGACTTATCAGCCACTGCAGAATGGACAAAATCGATGAGTGATGAACCCGGTGCATATCGGGTGATGGAAAACTTAATACACCAGTGGGCAAGCCAGGACCCCCAGTCTGCTGCCAATTGGATCGACGACTTACAAGATTCCAAGAAAAAGACCCACGCCATGAGCGAACTGACTGGCAGGTGGGCACTCCTCGATCCGGCAGCCACGGCAGAATGGCTCAATGCTCAACCATCCTCGCCAGATAACGACCCAGCGATCGCTACTTTTGTATCCAGAATACAGGGGATTGACCCTCAAGGTGCAGTGGGTTGGGCAGCCTCCATATCGGATCCCAGCCTGCGGGAAAAATCCATCCAACAGGCAATCCATGCCTGGCAGCAGACTGATCCTGAAAAAGCTAATCTTTGGATTAAAGAGAACGAAAAGGGAAACCCCTAAGCTTTTAAAAGTTAACCGAGGTTTTCGATAATCGATACAATCGGTAAAAAGAGTGCGATCACGATAAATCCGACCACGACGGCCAAAAATACGATCATAACCGGCTCGATCAGGGAGGTCACTCCGGCCACAGCATTGTCCACATCCTCATCGTAATTGTCCGCAATCCGGGTAAGCATGTCGGGAAGTTCCCCGGTTTCCTCTCCGATCTCGACCATACTGGTAACCATGCTTGGGAAAACCGGTTCCCGGTCCATCTGCACAGCCATGGACTCTCCGTCTCTGACTGCGTTATGAATATTGGTCATCGCTTTGACAAAGAATACATTGGTTAAGGTATCTCCAGTGATTTGCAGAGCCTGAAGAATAGGTACTCCACTGCTCAGGAGGGTACCAAATGTCCGGGTAATCCGTGAAATATTCGACTTACTGACCACATCCTTAACCACAGGAACATGCAAACCCAGCCAATCAAACCCTTTCGCCCCTTGCTTAGTTTTTTTAAGCAAAACAACCCCAATGACCACGCTGGCCATTCCTCCTAATACCAGGATTGGATTCGATGAAAAAAGATCACTGATATCGACCACAATTTGGGTAGGCCCAGGTAAAGGGGCTCCCCGTAGCATTTGTTCAAAAATAGACTCAAACTGGGGCACAACCACCATCATAAGCAGGGTAACAATCGCCAGAGCCACAAACATAATCACACTGGGATAAATCATGGCGGACTTGACCTTCTTAATCGTTCGGATGGATTTTTCCTGAAATTGGGCAAGCCTGGTAAGTACGAGGTCGAGAACACCCCCGGCCTCTCCCGCTTTTACCATATTCACATAAAGTTTATCGAAGGTCTTTGGATACATGGCCAACCCATCCGACAAGGTGCCTCCAGAGGAAACTTTTTCGGCAACCGCTTCCAGCATGGATTTAAACTTAGGCTTTTTCTCCTGCTGTTTGATCATAACCTCCAAGCTTCGAAGCAAAGGTAGTCCTGCCTGAATCAAGGTGGACATCTGTCGGGTAAACACAGAGACATCCTCGTTTGTGGGACCGCCCCCAATTTGAAGGTCAAGGAAACTGGACTTCTTTTTTTTCTTTGAAGATTTACCTTTGGCTTGTTTTTTGGCACTCGGTTCAGATTTTTTGGCGGAGGAACCCTGCCCTGCCAAATCCATAACCGGTGCAGTCGCTTTTACTGGAGCTGCACCCTGTAATGCTAACTTAGAAGGGGTCAGGTTGTATTGGGCAAGGATGTTGCGGGCATCCTGTTCATCCCTTGCCTCAAAAGTACCATCCACGGAATTCCCTGAGGGATCTGTTGCTACATATTCAAAAATGGCCATTAGATACTTTTACTGATCTTGCTCAGAAATTAGGTATATTTCAAGACTTCCTCGACTGTGGTTTCCCCATCGAAAATAGAGCGTAATCCATCCTCTCTCAAAGTACGCATACCCTGCTCGATCGCTTTTTGTTTAAGAACCAATGTAGCCGCACCGGAATTGATGAGTTCGCGAAAAGTATCCCCAACCTTGATCATTTCAAACAATCCAGTTCTTCCACGATAACCTCCATTGCTACAGGCTTCACACCCGGAGCCAAAATAAAACTTTCGATCCCCTAAATCATTTCTGGACAAGCCCAAATTTTGTAGCATCTCATTCTTGGGATCAAATTCCTGCTTACAGCTGGAGCAAATCTTTCGGACTAAGCGCTGGGCGAGAATAAACTCCAGAGAAGCAGAAAGAAGAAAGGGTTCCAAACCCATATCAATCAAACGGGTAATGGCACCAGGAGCATCGTTGGTATGGAGGGTACTCAAGACCACATGCCCGGTGAGAGAAGCTTGGACAGCGATTCTCGCGGTCTCGATATCACGGATTTCCCCAACCATAATTTTATCAGGGTCTTGCCGTAAAAAGGCCCGCAGGGCACGGGCAAAATCCAAGCCAACCTGGTGGTTTACCGGGACTTGCATAATGCCCTCGATCTCGTACTCCACCGGATCCTCTGCCGTAAGGATTTTGGTGTCGATTTCATTAACCTCGCGCAAAGCACTGTAAAGAGTGGTGGTTTTTCCGGAACCGGTTGGACCGGTAACAATAAAAATACCGTTGGGCCTACGAACCGCACCCCTGATACCTGTTTTAACATTCTCTGGCAGACCGAGGTTATCGAGATCCAAATTCACTGCCGATTTATCGAGAACCCGCAAAACTACGCTCTCCCCAAACTGAGTGGGAAGTGTGGATACCCGCAAGTCTACGGCCCGGCCCTCAATGGTCATTTTTATCCGACCATCCTGAGGAATTCTGTGCTCAGCAATGTTGAGCTCTGAAATGACTTTGACCCGCGAGATCACAGGTAATGCCAAGCTTTTGGGAGGGGGTGACATTTCATACAAGGCACCATCTACCCGGTACCGGATGCGAAATTCATCCTCAAAGGGCTCAAAGTGAATATCAGAAGCTTTCGCCCGAATAGCCTGCTGTAGCACCAGGTTAACAAAGCGAATAATGGGGGTTTCATTGGCGGCATCCACCAAGTCTCCCTCTTTGGTATCATCCAGGTTTTCAAATTGATCGAGGCCCACATCACCAAACAGATCGTCCATCGAAGACTGCTCCTGTCCATAGTAATGGTCGAGCAAAGCGGTGACCTGAACAGGGTCGCAAACCACAATGGAAATTTCCAAATTGAGAGCGAAAGTGAGGTCATCTATGATGGATGAATTAAAGGGGTCCAATGCAAGTAAATGAACTCCACCATCGGATAAATACAAAGGCACCACCCCATACTGACGGGCGGTTTCCTGGGGAATCACGGCCAATACTTCCTGGTCGATCTCTCCGACTTCTCCGACCTGTAATTCATAGCCCAAGTACTGAGAAATTAAATTAAGCAAATCCTCCCGCTGAATGATCCCAGCTTGAATCACCGCATCCGCAAAAGAACGGTTCCCTTCGATTACATCCTGATCAAATAATTCATCCAACCCATGCTGGGACACCCCTTCCACTTCCCGGAAAAGGTCCCGAATTTCTGCGTTATTATCTACATACAACATCTGGATGCTTACTCCTCTTCAGTGGTTACCATCAGCACCTCATCCAAGGTAGTGATCCCAGCCAAAACTTTACGAAACCCATCGTTGCGCATCGAGCGCATACCCATCTCCCGTGCTTTGCGCCGAAGCTCAACAATGCTGACATTGTTGTAAATCATTTCCTCAATCTCCTGATTGACCACGAATATTTCAAAGACTCCCTTTCTTCCGCGGTAGCCCTTATCGCCACACTTTGGACAGCCTGAACCTTTCATGAAGGAGGCACCGGTTGCTTGTTCCTCGGTGATCCCCAAAACCGACAGCTCTGAAGCAGTGGGTTGATAGGGTTCTTTACAGTTTTGACAGATTGCACGGACCAATCTTTGGGCAAGGGCCGCACGCAGGGAAGCAGAGACGAGGAATGGTTTCACTCCCATATCCACCAATCTGGAAACTGCACTGGGTGCATCGTTGGTGTGAAGCGTGCTGAAAACCATGTGACCGGTGAGAGAAGCATTAATCGCAATCTCTGCAGTCTCTAAATCACGAATCTCACCCACCATTACGATATTGGGGGCCTGTCTGAGCATGGCCCGAAGGGCCGCAGAAAAAGTCATACCCACCTCAGTTCGAACCTGGACCTGATTGATCCCAGGCACCTCATATTCCACAGGATCTTCCACCGTGATGATTTTACGGTCCGGCTTATTAATCGCATTGAGGGCAGAGTAAAGCGTGGTTGATTTACCAGAACCAGTGGGTCCAGTAACCAGAAATATACCGTCAGGCATATTGATCACTTTTTCAAATACGGTTTGGTCATCGGAAAAGAAGCCCAACTGGGGAAGACCGAGGCTTAAACTTTCCTTATCCAAAATACGCATCACAATACTTTCCCCATGAACCGTGGGTAGGGTCGATACGCGGAGATCAATTACTTTTTGCCCGACTTTTACATTGATCCTGCCATCCAAAGGCACTCTCTTTTCAGCGAGGCTGACATTGGCCATGAGCTTGGTTCTGGAAAGAATCGAAGGTTGTAATCTCTTAGGGGGATCGGGTTGTTCGATCAGTTTTCCATCAATCCGAAAACGAATCCTAAACTTATTCTCCAGAGGCTCCATGTGTATATCAGAAGCCCGCTTTTCCAGGGCATCCTTGATCACAGAATGAACAAATCTAATGATAGGGGCATCTTCCTCACTGACATCTTCCGGACGGACATTGTCTTCAATCTCAATATCTCCCTGCCCTAACCCATCGAGAAAGTCCTTCTCTTTTTCCTCTTCCCCAAAACCGTATAGTTGATGAATCGCATCCAGCACATCTCCCCGATAAGCCACAGACGGGTTCACTGGCTTGCCTAAAACATGGGAAAGGTTATCGGTATTGTCTTGGTCCAGAGGATTGCCCAGGAGAAGATCGACGGACGAACCATCAGTGCCCAATGGAATTGCTTCATAGAAGCGGGCGTGTTCTGGACTGAGCAACCCCAAGACTTCCGGGGTTAAACTGAGAGTAGATAAATCAACCGTGGGCATACTGAGTTCGGCACCCAGAAAGTTGACCACTTCCTCTTTGGAAAGTCCTAATTGGTCTAAAAGCAGGGAAAAAAACAGGAGACTACGCTCATCCTCTCCAGCCGAACCCGCCTGCTCCTTGGCTTCGGCCAGGATTTGATCGATCAGCTCCTGGCTAACCAGGCCCTGCTCCATGAATGCTTCGGTAAGAAATTCCTCCGTTGCGTTCATCAGGTTAGCAGAAAAAATTCAGAAAACTATCGTCCAAGCCCCATGAGGAACTCAGGGTTATTTTTAGTCTTCTTCACTCGTTGGATAAACATTTCCATAGCTTCAGCAGGAGGCACGCCTTTCATCGATCGGCGCAGAGCATAAATTTTACTGAGCTCATCGGGGTGGTACAGAAGCTCCTCCTTGCGGGTTCCGCTCTTTTCAAAATCCAAGGCCGGAAAGATTCTTTTATTCGAGAGCTCGCGGTCTAAATGAAGCTCCATATTTCCTGTTCCTTTAAACTCCTCAAAAATAACTTCATCCATTTTGCTCCCAGTTTCCACCAGAGCGGTACCTAGGATGGTCAGGCTTCCGCCACCCTCTATATTCCGAGCGGAGCCAAAAAACCTCTTCGGGCGTTGCAGGGCAGTCGCCTCGACCCCACCGCTGAGAATCTTACCGCTATTGGGCATGGTGGTGTTGTAGGCCCGGGCCAACCGGGTAATAGAATCGAGCAGGATGACCACATGCTGCTCATGCTCCACCATTCTCCGTGCTTTTTCGATGACAATTTCTGCGGCATGCACATGACTCTCCGCACTTTCATCAAAAGTGGATGCAATGACTTCAGCATCGGGAACCTGTCTTCTGAAATCGGTCACTTCCTCGGGGCGTTCGTCTACCAAAAGTACGATCAGATGGGCATCAGGATTGTTTTCCCGAAGTGCCCGGGCAATGGCCTGTTGCAAAACTGTTTTACCCGTCCGTGGCGGGGCAACAATCAACCCACGTTGGCCAAACCCAACCGGGGAAACTAAATCCACCACCCGCATGGCTACATTATCCCACTTCACTTCCTGATGAGTTTCCAGATACATTCTGCGGAGAGGATAATAGGGTGTCAGTTCCGTAAATGGAGTCACCCGGGTTGCCTCCTCGGGAGATTTCCCCATCACTGCATCCACCTGCAGCATAACCGGACAAGTGGATTCTTCCATTTTTGCACGGATTACCCCCTGGATTAGGTGACCTGTTTTCAGACCATACTTTCGAACTAAACGCTCAGGAATAAAAGCAGACTGAGATTTGAGACGATAATCCTCTTTTTGCTGGAGAATAAAACCATGCCCGTCTTCCATCACTTGAATAATCCCACTCAGTGCGACCGGAGTGTTTGATTTGTGAGCAGAATCCAGAACGAGATCAATTAATTCCTCACGCAATGGAGCACTGGGGAATGCTTCATCGAGGTCGAGCTTTCTTACCTGATCGGTCAGATCCAAAAGGTTGAGCGAGAGATAATCATCCAAATTGATCCTATCCTTTCCGGATTCAAGTAAGGGTTGAAGCAGGCTTTCGATCCCCTCGTCGGTCTTAAAATCCTCACAATCGAGTAACTGCCCGACATCGAGAGGCTTGGCTTCCGTCTCTTCATAGGGTAATCGCCTGGGCTGTTTAAATTTTTGTTTTCGACGGAGCTTCTTTTTCTCCTGCCAGGTTAACTTCTTTTGCCCCTGTGCATTAGGCCCCCCCTGATTGGGATGATGTCTGGGCGAGGAGTTTGCATTTTCGTCCTTGGAGGATCGTGGAGAATCGGTTTCTTGTTTTTTAGGAGAATCCTCATCCGCATGTACGGAAGATTTACTTTCAGCAGGGGTAAGGTCCTCCTTCGGACGAGGTCTTTCCTGCTCGGGTTCATCTCCATCGGTGCTGAAAAAGAGTTGGCGATCGGAAGAGGACTCAGGAGAGGAAGAAGGGGCTTCTTCCGGAGAAGGAGAAGAAGGAACAGCCTCTTCTTTGGATTCGGCAATAGATGCATCCTCAACGGTTTCTTCGGCTTTTGCTTTTTTGGTTCGGGTTGTTTTTCTTACTGGCATGGATCGGTAATCATTTAAAATTTATGAAAGAAGCAGATCAACCTGCTCGGCTTGTTGATTCAGAAAATGTGAATCCCCCCCACCCCATAGCACAAAATCTGCTTGTTCCACTTTCTCGTACAGAGATAGTTGGCTGGAGATGCGGCATTCAGATTCCTCATCGGATAATCCTCGCTCTTGCAGGCGTTTTAAAATCACAGGTTTTGGGGCGTAAAGGGAAATGGTACAGCTGAAGTTGTTTTGCAGTTTGTTTTCAAACAATAAAGGCAGCTCGATCATGCACTTTTGCGAAGAACACGATTGAATGAAAGAAAGCCATTTGGATCGAATGATGGGGTGAAGCAAGTCTTCAATCCAATCTCTTTCCTGAACCTTGGAAAAGACTATCCGACCGATGGCCAATTTGTCAATGCTTCCGCTTGCATCCACCACCGTCTCGCCCCATCGGTTCTCGATTTTCTTTCGTACGTCCTGATCTGAATCCAAAAGCTCATGAGCCAAAGAATCTGCGGAGATGACCGCCCAACCCAGCACCCTAAATGCTTCTAACGCGGTCGACTTACCACAGGCAATACCCCCAGTCAATCCTACCACAGTTTTACTTTGATTCCTGACCATCTTACTGAATTCTTACCATCTTTGAGAAGCTAGCAAGTTTGTAAATCGCTAGAATTTTGACTATCGTCTTGCCAGTTATCTCCCCTGTATCATAATAAAACCTTTGCTTCTTTGGTAGGGTATCCAAGTGGCTAAAGGATGCGGACTGTAAATCCGCCCGCTTCGGCGTTCGTCGGTTCGAATCCGACCCCTACCACCACTCGATCGCTTTTCTACATATGAAAGAAAAAAAGCCAGCGAACAGATGGATTTTTATTATCGTGGGTGGCTTGGTCCTGTTTTTATATAAAACCTGTACCGGTCAGCTACCCCCCTTAGATTTTTGATGGTTCGCAAACTTTTCAGTCCAAGTCTGTTTTACGGAGTTTTGTTAGCCCTAGGGTTATCTTTTTTCTGGGCACAATATCTAAGCGCCTCGATGTTTTCTTTTTATCACGACTGGTCTGGATGGCGTACTATCACAGGTGGAGCACCCAACCAGATCACCCATGGCTTGGAAAAAATTTCCTGGGCAGTCATTTTTTGCTCCTGTTGGTGGATGCTTTGGAGACTGGATCTATTTATCTCGCAACTTCCCAAAACAAAAGAACCCGAGGAGAAAGCAAGAGGAACTCAAGAAGAGGAGGAAGAACCTAAAGCAAAAGAGCCTACTTTTACCCACACATCGGAGAATTTTGAACCCGAAGAGAATGACATGGAGGATGAGCAAGCGGAAAGCCATGCCCAATCCCAAAAAACAGAGCAGGCTCAAAAATTCACCTTCCCTACGATTGAGGAAGTTCAAATGGCTGAGGTACTCGGTTTAAACAAAGAAGATTTAAATGATTTTTCCAAAATTAAGTCTACTTACCGAACTGCGATTGCTCAGTATCATCCAGACAAAGTTTCTGCTCTGGGACTTGAAATTCGAGAGGTAGCCGAGAAAAAAGCAAAGGAGATTAACCAAGCCTACGAATTCTTTCGAAAAAAATTCAAAGATCAATGAACCAAATAAGGAGCGGACAACGCTCCTTGGATAATGACTTGAAGAAACACCGCAAATTGTTACTACTTGACCCTTTTTACCATGACTCAAGCAACCACTCATGAATTCAAAGCCGAGACCAAACAGGTTCTCGATATCGTCGTAAATTCGCTCTACAAAGATAAGGAAATCTTTGTTCGCGAGTTGATTTCTAACGCTTCCGACGCCCTCGAAAAACTTCGTCGTACCCAACTTACTGAAAAAGAGATTTTGGACGACAACCTCGAACTCGAAATCAATTTAAGCACCGATGAAAATGCCAAACAATTGATCATTCAGGATTTCGGTATTGGTATGACCGAGGAGGAATTGATTAAAAACCTTGGTACGATCGCCCACTCAGGATCCAAAGAATTTATTGAAGCCCTCCAAAATGATGGCGAAAAGAACGAAGCTCTTATCGGTAAATTTGGAGTTGGTTTTTACAGCGTCTTCATGGTTTCTGATTCTGTCAAAGTCTACACCCGCAACTGGCAAAAGGAAGGGGAAGGATTTTGCTGGGAAAGCGACGGTAGCGGGGGTTATTCAATCGATCAGTCCGAGGGCCAGCGTCGCGGAACGAAAATCGTGATCCAATTGAAAGACGATTTTGACGAGTTTGCCAAAGAAGACCGAATCAAGGGTATTGTAAAAAAATACTCCGCATTCGTCCAGTTTCCAGTCTCTGTTAATGGAGAGAAAGTGAATACTGTGGATGCGATCTGGCTGAGATCCAAATCGGACATTAAAGAAGAAGAATACGAAGAATTTTACAAATTTCAGGCCAACGATTACGAAGGCCCATTAATGCGACTCCACTTCAGTGCAGATGCTCCCCTGGAAATCAATTCCCTCTTATTTGTTCCTAAGAGAAACATGGAAAAGATGGGTATGTTTCGCAACGAAAACAAGGTGGCCCTTCACTGCCGAAAGGTACTGATCGATGCCGAACCCAAAAACCTTTTCCCAGAATGGCTCAGGTTTTTACGCGGCGTTGTAGATAGTTCGGACATCCCCTTAAATGTTTCGCGCGAAACGATGCAGGACAGCGAATTGCTTCGCAAACTGGGGCAGGTTTTGACCAAAAGATTTATCAAATTTCTGAATGAACAAGCCAAGAAGAAAGAAGAGACCTACCTGGAGTTTTGGCAGGAATTTGGTGCCCTGATCAAAGAAGGGGTGGCCACAGACTTTACCTACAAAGATGACTTGGCTAAGTTGCTCCGTTTTCAATCCACAGCTTCAGAAGATGGAAAACTCACCGGCCTCGAGGATTACATCGATCGCATGGCGGCTGACCAAAAAGATATCCTCTTCCTCTACGGTAAAAACCGAAAATCTATCGAATCGGGCCCTTACCTCGAAGCACTTCAGGCCAGAGGATATGAAGTATTGTTACTTACGGAACCTGTGGATGAGTATGTGATGCAATCTTTGCGTGAATTCAAAGAGAAAAAGATCATTTCTGCGGATTCCGACGAATTAAAACTCGAAAAATTAGATGAAGAACCGGCCGGGGAAAGTTTGGATAAAAAGGCCATTAAGAAATTGTCTAAATGGATTAAGGAGTCGCTCAAGGAAAGAGTTTCGGATGTGGAAACCGGAGAACGATTGATCAACAGCCCTGTTTGTGTTGTCGGAGAAGATGGTATGGGGGGAGCCTCTGCCCGTCGAATCATGAAAATGATGCAAGGGCCCGAAGGAGACATGCCAGCAAGTAAAGTTAAATTCCAAATCAACCCCCGCCACGCGATCATCAAAGGGCTAAATAGTCTGATGGAAAAAGACGAACCCACCGCTCTTCTGGTCGCTAATCAATTACTGGACAATGCCCTGGCCTCGGCAAACCTTTTAGACGATCCCCGGGAAATGATTGCTCGAAGCTACCAAGCTTTGGAAAAAATCACCGCTTCTTAGTTCCCGCCTTCGAGCCAACCCTGGGTCGGTAAATTGGTATTGCGCCCTAACCTTAGATTAGGGTAATGAATACATCTAACATGAGGATGGTTCGTAATTTATTGTCTGTATTTGCTGGAATCAGTTTTCTTCTCTCCGTTGGTTGCTTCAATAAGGGATCGTCCGGATTTAGCCGTGGTGGAGGCAGCCCCTTTGCGGATGCCGACGCAGCTGTCAGTAAGAATATAGAAAACTTAATGGGTCTTTCTGTAGGTATGACCAAAGGACAGGTGTACAACCTGGCCGGTATCGCCAATTATGTGGAAGGATACGATTGGGGAAGCGTATGGTTCTACAAAATTAGAAAAGGCGGCAATGAAGGAACTCTTTCTGATAAAGATGTTGAGAAAAAATACATGCCTGTGGTGTATGACAACACCGACCGGGTCATGGGGTATGGGAGCAAGTTTTACGACCAAACCTTGTCCGACCTCGGAACCGGACAATTTTAGCATCCATCCCTCAGCTTAATTTTGCGGATTGTTCGGTTGACGAACAACCACAAATGATTCATTTTCTTTCTTTTCACTTATTTTTCGATGAAGACTACCCTTGCCAAAAAGGAAACCGTAACCCACGACTGGAAGATTGTTGACGCATCTGGCCAAATTCTCGGCAGACTCGCTGTGCAGATCGCCAATGCTTTGCGCGGACGCAACAAACCAACCTACACACCTCATGTTGATACAGGAGACTATGTGGTCGTGATCAATGCGGACAAAGTTAAACTCAGCGGTTCCAAAGAAGAACAAAAGCAATACATGTTTTACTCTGGATACATGGGGAACGAAAAGTACCGATCTGTTGCAGATTTTCGCGAAAACAAACCTGAGTTTATCATCACCAATGCGGTGAAAGGGATGTTACCCAAGAACAAACTTTCCAGTGGCATGCTTACCCGTTTGCGAGTTTTTGCTGGTGAAGAACATCCACACACTGCACAGCAACCATCCCCTCTCCTTTCTTAATTTCTCATCATGAGTGCCAAAGCTAAAAACCAAGACATCATCGCCACAGGACGCAGAAAAACCAGCACAGCCCGGGTTAGAATCCGCCCTGGAACTGGAACTATTACGATCAATAACCGGGATATTGATGATTATTGCTCGACCGAACAACAAAGGAAGGCAGTGATCGGACCCTTACTTTGTGTCGAGAAAAATGGACAGTTGGATGTTTCCGTTAATGTTCGCGGTGGCGGAGGAACTGGTCAATCGGGTGCAATTCGTCACGGATTATCCCGTGCTTTAGAAAAAATGGATGGCGAATTGCGCTCTCCTCTTAAAAAAGCCGGTCATTTACGCAGAGACCCGCGTAAGATCGAGCGTAAGAAAGCTGGTCGCCCCGGGGCACGTAAACGGTTTCAATTTTCCAAGCGATAATTTCTCAAACCAAAACACTTTTTACTTCAACCCCTCGGCACTCCAACCGAGGGGTTTGTTTTTTATATCCTTCCACATCAAATGGCTAACAATATGAAAGTAGGCATAATCGGTGCATCTGGCTATACCGGTCAAGAGTTGGTAACTTTACTGATCAGGCATCCGAAAATTGAATTGTCTATGGTTACCTCGAGGACGCATGCAGGAAAACCGCTGAGCTCGGTTGTGCCAAAACTTGGTCACCAAGGAAATATCATTTCTTTTATCAACCCTGTGTTGGAAGAGCTTGTTCAATCAGATATCGAATTGTTCTTCCTGGCGTTACCTCATGGAACCGCTGCAGAATATGCCATATCCTTACTCGACGCAGGAAAGAAAATTATTGATCTGTCTGCGGACTTCCGGCTCAACTCCCCAGCCCTGTATAAGGAGTTCTATGGCACGGACCATCCCGCACCTAAGTGGCTTCCACTTGCCCAGTATGGTCTGCCAGAGCTTCATCCGGTAAGCTGGCAAAAGTCTTCACTCATTGCATCCCCTGGGTGCTACCCCACCAGTATACTTGTCCCACTGGCCCCGCTGCTCAGGGAAAAGCTCATTGATGAAAATGAGATCATCATCAACTCGATCAGCGGAATTAGTGGTGCGGGAAAAAATGCTTCAGAAAGACTTCTATTCTGCGAACGAAATGAGAGTGCGGGAGCCTATGGTTTACCTAAGCACAGACACCTATCCGAAATCGAAGAGCAATTAAGTGAATTTGCTGGTCAATCCATCACGCTTTCCTTCCACCCTCACCTGGCTCCCATGAATCGTGGCCTATGCTCAACAATTTCCGTCCGTCCAAAATCCACCCTTGATGAATCTCAGATTCGGGACTGCTGGGAAAATGCATACTCCAATCGTCCCTTTGTTCAGGTTTTGGGTAAAGGAGAGTTTCCTGAGACAGGAAAGGTTGTGGGAACCAACCGGATCGATATTTCAGTTTCGGCGGACTCACGGATGAATCGATACATCCTCTGCTCTGCTGAAGATAACTTACTCAAAGGAGCGGGCGGGCAGGCGATCCAGACGATGAACCTTTGTAACGGGTACACGGAGGACTGCGGGTTAGTATGAAATTTTTTGTAGATTGTGATGGAGTCACCGAGCCACAGGGCTTTTTTGCATCTGGAGTTTCCTGCAATATCCTAGGCAAAAATAACGGTAAGCTGGACCTGGGTGTCATTTACTCTCCCAGACCCTGTACAGCTGCTGGGACCTTTACCACCAACGATGTAAAAGCAGCTCCCGTCCGTTATTGCATGGATGTTTTAAGTGACTCGAACCAGGGATTTCATGGAGTGGTTGCCAATAGTGGAAATGCCAATGCCTGCACCGGTAAACAAGGGGACTTGGATTGTGCCAAAATGGCATCGGAAACAGCCCGTCATCTCAAGGCACACTCGCGCGAAATTCTTGTCTGTTCCACGGGTCGAATTGGTGTGCAGCTTCCCATGACCAAGGTTACCACTGGGATAGCCCATGCCTGCCAAGATGTCTTGGATGAACTCGATGGGGGCAAGGCATTCCAGGAAGCAATTTTAACCTCAGATACCAAAACGAAATCGTGTTCTGCCCAGATCGAAACGGCTTCCGGAAGAATTACCATCGGTGGAACGGTAAAGGGTGCAGGCATGATTGAGCCCAACATGGCCACGATGCTCGCATTCCTAACCACAGATGCATCTGTTTCCTCCTCTTACCTGAAGGAATGCTTAGCCGAAGCTGTACAAAAGTCTTTCAACCTCATGACCATCGATGGCGACATGAGTACCAATGACTCGGTGCTTTTTTTAGCCAATGGATTTTCGCGAATTTCATTGGAAAATGAGCCTGAGTCCATCCGGTCTGAATTTAAGGAAGCGGTGGTTCAAATTTGCAAAACTCTTGCCCGGAAATGTGTAACCGATGGAGAAAAAGTAACCAAATTTGTGGAGCTACGGATCGATGGTGCCGCCAATGAAAAGGATGCTGAAAAAGTGGCACGCTGCGTTGCCAATTCTTTATTGGTCAAAACCTCCTGGTTTGGATCGGATCCGAACTGGGGCAGACTGGTGGATGCCGCAGGCTACGCTAAGGTAGGTTTAAATTTTGAGGAGATGGATATCTTCTACAATGAAGTACCAGCGGTCGAGAAAGGCACACCCCTTCCTATGAACAAATCAAAGTGGAAAGAAATTGTATCCCAAAAGTCTTTTGTCATTACGATGAACTTACATATGGGAGATGCTTCTTCGATGATCTGGTCGAATGACCTGAGCGAAGAATATGTGAATTATAATAAAAGCGAATAAAGGAAATGTTTGAATTCGAGGAAAGTCAGGCAAAAGCAAAAATCTTACTGGAAGCCCTCCCCTATGTAAGGAGGTTCCGGGGATCCATTTTTGTGGTTAAATACGGGGGTAGTTTCATGGACTCCCCGGACCCCAAAGTTCGCTCTGGAGTTGCGATGGATTTGGTTTTCCTAAATTTTGTTGGCATTAAAGTGGTGGTGGTTCACGGAGGCGGGAAAGCCATCAATCGGGAACTTGAATCACGGGGAATCGAAGCAAAATTCCTCGACGGGTTACGGGTAACAGATAAGCAAACGATTGATGCGGTGGACAAAGTTCTCAATGAGCAAGTGAACGAAGAAGTCGCTCAATTTGTATCCTCTTACGACTGCGAGGTGCAGAGATTTCCGGGCAAAAATGTGTTAACCTGTGAAAAGCTTCAAGGAAAGCATGACCTCGGTTTTGTCGGGCAGGTTACCCAAGTTCAGGTGGATCCTATTTTGGAGGCATTGGAAAATGGGAAGATGCCTATCTTGTCCTCCACCGCATCTGATCCGGAGGGGACCTGCTACAATGTAAATGCTGATAATGTGGCCTCCAAGGTTGCGGTGGCATTAGGCGCCCGCCGGCTTGTTTACTTATCGGATGTGCCTGGACTTCTTCAAGACCCACAAGACCCCTCCTCACTCCTTTCCAGCCTTGCCGTAAATGAAGTGGAACCACTCAAAGAACAGGGGGTCATCTCCGCTGGTATGCTACCCAAAGTCAATAGTGCGGTGGAAGCCCTGAATTCAGGAGTCAACCGGGTGCATTTCATCGATGGTCGGATGCCCCACAGTATTTTGCTGGAAATTTTTACTGACCAGGGAATTGGAACCGAAATCGTACACGTATAATCATGGATTTCATTCAGAAGCATCAGTCTTTTCTTATCGGGAACTATGCTTCGCCCGCCCTGGAAATCGTCCGGGGCCAGGGTTCTTACCTTTGGGATTCGCAGGGGAAAAAGTACCTGGATTTTACTTCAGGAATTGCGGTAACTAATCTGGGTCACAGCCACCCCGAATGGATCAAACAGGTACAAAGCCAGGCAGCAGTGCTCGCCCACTGCTCCAACCTATACTCGATCCCCGAACAGGTAAGGCTGGCAGAAAGATTGGTCGGCAAGATTGGTTCGGGGAAGGTATTATTTTGCAATAGTGGTGCCGAAGCCAATGAGGCCCTCATCAAACTGTCCCGACTACATGGAGAACAGGGAGAGACCAAGCGTACGAAAATTTTGGTCGCGAAAAACGGATTTCATGGACGCACCCTCGGAGCTTTATCCGCCACCGAATCAAGTAAGTACAGAAAAGGGTTTGAACCCCTCCTTCCAGGTTTTGTTTTCTGCAAGCTTAATGAGTTATCTGATTTCGAGAATGCCATTGATGATGAAACGGTGGCCATTTTAGTGGAGTCCATTCAAGGAGAGGGCGGGCTCCATGTCGCCTCCGACTCCTTTCTCCAGGGCATCGAAAAATTGTGCCAGAAGAACAACCTTCTCTTTTTGATGGATGAAGTGCAGGCGGGGATTGCCAGGACTGGAGAATTTTTGGGATTCCAAAAATCAGGAGTCAGACCCGATGCCATAGCCATGGCTAAAGGGCTTGGTGGCGGATTTCCTATCGGTGCGATATGGGTGAAAGATACTCGAACATCCCTATTTACACCGGGTAGCCATGGTACAACCTTTGGCGGATCCCCCCTGGCCTGTTCTGCAGCACATGCCGTTTTGGATGTTATTGAAAAGGAAGATTTAACTGCTCGGGCCAAAGAATTAGGCAATTTCCTACATCAAGGCATTCAAAAGTTAGCAGAGGATTTCCCAAAACAGATTCTTGAGGTTCGGGGACGGGGGCTGATGCTCGGAATTCAGCTAACGGATGAGCCAGGCGAACTCGTCTCCATTCTGAGAGAGAACTCTTTGCTTGCTGTGGGAGCAGCCGGCCAAACTTTGCGCCTGCTCCCCCCGTTGACGATTTCCCAAGATGAAATCGAAGAAGGACTGAAAATTTTGAGACTAAGCCTGTCTGCATTAGAACAGAAAAAAATTGTGCCATGAGACATTTTTTACAGGAAAATGATTTTTCTGAAGAAGAAGTGAAAGCTATTTTTGCTTCTGCATTTGAATTGAAAGCAAGCCGGTCCCAGCGTCCATCCACTGATTTAAAAGGAGGAAGCTGGGGGATGATGTTTTACAAACAAAGCACCCGCACCCGTGTATCCTTTGAGGTAGGGATTCGCGAACTGGGTGGAAACCCAGTCATTTTGGACCAATCAAGTACCCAGATTGGCCGGGGAGAAAGTATTGCAGATACCGCCCGAGTCCTCTCCAGATTTCTGGATGGATTAATCATTCGTACCCATGGACACGAAATCATTGAAGAATTTGCCCAGTCTTCGCAGATCCCTGTAGTCAATGCCTTAACCGACCTTCTCCATCCCTGCCAAATCTATGCTGACTGTATGACGCTGTTGGAAAAACTTTCAGCTGGATCCAATCCCTATGAAGGATTAAAGGGGAAAAAGTTGGCTTTCTATGGAGACACATCCTGCAATATGGCTAATTCCTGGATTTTAGCTGGAGCCATGTTTGGTATGGAGATCTCTCTTTGCGGGCCTAAAGAGTTTCAACCTAGCCAAGAGATTCAAACCCTCCTCCAGGAGGATCATCTTTCCCCGACTTGGTCCTTCACCACAGATCCTACTCATGCAGCGGCAGGAGCAGATGTCATCTATACGGATGTTTGGGTAAGTATGGGTTGTGAGGCGGACAGCCAGGCACGGCTGGAGGCAATGAAACCGTACCAAGTAAATGAGACCATTCTTGAGGCTGCCAAAGAAAAAGCTATCTTCATGCATTGTATGCCCGCACACCCAGGAGAAGAAGTATCCCAAGCTGTTCTCGATTCCGATCGGGCGATTCTTTTTGACCAAGCAGAAAATCGCCTCCATATGCAAAAGGCCATTCTCGCTGCATTATCCAAATTTAATTCTCTAAAATGAAACTTATACTCGCATATTCTGGAGGTCTAGACACCTCCGTACTTGTTCATTGGTTTGCCAATCATCACGGAGCCGAAGTGATTACTTATTGTGCAGATGTTGGCCAGGAAGAAGAGCTCGACGGGCTCGAGGAGAAAGCTATGGCGACTGGTGCCCAAGCCCACCGCACCCTCAACCTGGTTGATGAATTTGCCCGTGATTTCATTTATCCCATGGCACGGGCAAATGCGGTGTATGAAAGTCAATATTTATTGGGCACATCTATTGCCCGCCCCTTAATCGCAAAGGCCCAAATTGAAATAGCCCGAGAATTTAATGCAGATACAGTCGCACATGGAGCCACCGGTAAAGGCAATGATCAATGCCGGTTCGAGCTCACTTTTTCGGCCCTTGCTCCCGATTTGAAAATTTTAGCCCCTTGGCGGGACGCTTCCTTTCGTAAGCGGTTTCCCGGTCGTACTGAGATGATTGAATACTGCCGGGATCACAAGATTGATGTCGAAGCCAGTGCATCTAAGCCCTACTCAATGGACCGCAACCTCTGGCATATTTCCTATGAGGCAGGTATCCTCGAAGATCCATGGTTTGACCCCACTACTCCTGAAAACCGGTCTATGTTTAAATTAACTCAGGACCCCATGCTTGCTCCGGATGAACCCCAGTATATTGAGCTCGAATTTTTGGGAGGAAATTGCGTGGCGATCGATGGCAAAAAGGGAACTCCAGCAGAAATCATCCGCTCCCTAAATAGCATCGCAGGCAAACATGGGATTGGCCGGGTAGACTTAGTTGAAAACCGCTTTGTGGGAATGAAAAGTCGGGGGGTCTATGAAACTCCTGGTGGTACTATTTTGCTTCATGCCCACCGACAGTTGGAAACTTTGACCATGGATCGTGACCTCATGCATCTGAGGGATTCCTTAATTCCCCGTTATGCTGAATTGATCTATTATGGCTTTTGGTACGCTCCAGAAAGAGAAGCCCTTCAGGCCTTGATTGATGAGAGCCAGAAAACAGTTTCGGGCATCGTCCGCTTAAAGCTCTACAAAGGCAATGTCACCACTGTGGGTCGAAAATCGGATCTCTCTTTATATGATACTGCGGTTGCCTCGATGGAGGGAGATCTTTCGGATTATCACCCGGAGGATGCGGGAGGGTTTATCCGCCTCAATGGATTGAGGCTGATGGAGCGGGCCCGCAAGCAAGGATACAAACCGGTCTAATTTTTGTGAATCTACTGGTCATTGATAATTATGATTCCTTCACCTACAACCTGGTGCAGTATTTTGGTGAATCGGGTGCGGCGTGTAAGGTACTTAGAAATGATCAGTATAAGCTCGAAGATATAGATATTTCCCCCTTTGATGGACTGGTGATTTCACCTGGTCCGTGTGACCCGGACCAAGCCGGAATCAGTTTACCAGCGGTTAAACTATGGGCTGGCCAAAAGCCATTACTTGGAGTTTGCCTCGGGCACCAGTGCATCGGTCAGGCATTTGGAGGAAGTATCGTCCGTGCCGATCGATTAATGCATGGAAAAACCTCACCCGTATACCATCATAATAAGGATATCTTTCAGGGAATGCCCTCCCCCTTTGCCGCGACCCGTTACCACTCCTTGGTGATTGAACCGAAGAGCCTTCCAGCAGAATTGGAGAAAACAGCCTGGACAGAAGAAAACGAAATCATGGCGGTACGGCACCGGGACCTTCCCATATGGGGCGTTCAATTTCATCCGGAGTCTCTTGCAACAGATAGTGGAATTATGGTCTTGAAGAATTTCCTCAAATATTGTTAGAACATATTCAGTGTGTGTGGAATGTGGAATTCTTGTAAGTGACTAATGCTTTGTCCGAAATGTTCATCCCTTGATCTCAAGGTTTTAGAAACGCGGGCAGGTAAGGTTGCTTCTACGCGTAGAAGAAGAGAATGCCAATCCTGTGGGCATCGGTTTAGCACGATCGAAGAAGTGCTTCACGAAGACCTCACGGTGGTAAAAAGAGATGACAGACGGGAATGCTTCGATCGCACGAAACTGGCCATGAGCCTGCGTCGTGCCATTACCAAGCGCCCCATCGATGCCGAACAAATCAATGCTCTTCTTTCGGATACCCTCAGAAGGATCGAAAATGAGTTCGATAACGAACTCCCAAGCCGAGCGATTGCGGATGCAGTGATGCATGGCTTGCGCACGGTAGATTCGATCGCCTGGCTAAGATACGCGAGTTTTTACGAGGATTTCACACAGTTCTCTCGGTTTGCCGAGGAAATTCTTTATTTGGGTGGGGAAAGGAAAGGTGAAAACAGCGGCGGGTAAAAAAGACGACTATACAAGACTGCAAAATTTAAATTCACTCTTCATGGTGATGGGAAGTGTATCCTCTCCGGAGGAAACGATGCAGTTGCAAAGAACTTTGTCTTTCATGCGTGAAAACGATGGCAAAGATCGCATGACCGTACAATCCTTCGAGCATTGTATTGACCAGGTGGTGCGTTTTCATTTCCCGAACCAACGCAACCTCAGGCATACCCACTGGAATGCCAGGCATCACCTGATTGACCCTCTTTGGGTCCATGCATCCGTGCTTGAATTCGTTCGATCGATTCAGGATTCCATGACAGGACTTTTGCTCGTATCCGGATTGCGTGAATCGTTAAAAGGAGAGAAAAAGCGATGGACGGCCAAGTGCGAACAAGAGTACCTGGAAATTCGGGAGTTTATCGAGACTTTGGTGGTGCGTCATGCCCGACAAGGGCAAGACCTCTCCGTTTTGTTCTTCTAGGATTCTTGCTCGGGGTAGCTTCCCAACAAACGGAAAAAAGCACACGCTCCCTTGAGTTCCTGGATGGCTTCAGCGACGGAAGCCTCCTCAGGGTGTCCGATAAAATCGACAAAGAAAAAGTAGTCCCACGATTTTTTCTTACTTGGACGTGATTCGATCTTACAAAGGTTTAAGCCTCTTTCCGAAAAAGGTTTTAACGCATTTTGCAAAGCTCCTATTTCATCCTGTAAAGACATAACCAGGCTGGTGCGGTAGTGTACACCTTCACGCATAGGCAATGACTGGCGGGCAACCACTAAAAACCGTGTAACATTATCCGAACGGTCCTGAATCCCAGCCTCTATCATAGGAACATCATAAATATTCCCTGAAAGCTCCCCTGCAATGGCGGCGACTTCTTTAAGGGACTGGCAACCTTTCACCGCCTCTGCGGTGCTGCTAACGGGAACAAGTTGGGCATTGGGTAAATGACTTCTCAACCAATCTGAGCACTGGGCCAGGGCTTGATCCTTCGATCGTACTTCTTTGATTTCAGCCAGAGCAGAATGACTGAACAGACAATGACGAACCCGTAAGAAAACTTGGGCAATAATCGTTAATCCAGAATCAACCAAAAGATCAAGCGAGCGGTTTACAGCCCCCTCTGTGGAGTTTTCGATGGGAACGACCCCGTAATCACAATGGCCCGCTTCAACAGCAGAAAATACATCCGGAATGTCAGGCAATGCCCGATATTCCAAGCCGGACCCAAAGTTTTTGACCGCGGCTTGATGGGTATAGGTAGCCTCGGGCCCGAGATAACCGATCACTATATCTTTCTCCAGGGCAATCGATGCAGAAATAACCTCCCGGTAAACTGCCCGGAGGGAACGGTCCCGGAGAGGTCCTTGGCTAAACCCAGATACCTTCTGAAAAACCTGTTCTTCTCTCGCAGGATCGTAGGGATCCACTCCAGAAAGTTGCTTGATCTTACCAATTTCACAGGCCTTCCCAACTCGTAAGTTTAATAGCCTGACAATTTCTGAGTCGATTTGATCGATCTCTTCCCTTAGGGATTCTAGTTCACTTTTATTCAAACCTATATCGAAAAACCAATTTGGAAAGATTTGCAACACCCTTGCACTCTTGCAACTGCATATCCATTCTTTTCTTCTGCGAAAAAAATATAAATAAATAGTATGAGCTGTAACCGAAACTTTTCTTCCATCGTTGTGGATGGTGATGACCGAGCCCCCAATCGTTCGATGCTTCGTGCGGTTGGTTTTGAGGATGAAGATTTTCAAAAGCCCCAGGTAGCAGTCTGTTCCGCATGGAGTATGGTCACCCCCTGCAACTCGCACCTCGATGAGCTTGGTAAGATGTCTGTTGCGGGCGTGGATGAAAGTGGAGGGAAAGCGGTTCCCTTTGGCACCATTACCGTATCAGACGGGATCAGTATGGGAACCCCTGGCATGAGGTATTCCTTAGTCTCAAGGGATGTGATTGCGGATTCCATCGAAACCGTTGTGGGGGCGGAAGGGATGGACGGATTGGTCGCTATCGGTGGATGCGATAAAAACATGCCAGCCTGCGTTATGGCCTTAGCCCGATTGAATCGACCCGGGATTTTTGTTTATGGTGGCACCATCCTTCCAGGGATTCACAAAGAAAAGAATCTTGATATTGTATCAGTTTTTGAAGCTGTGGGAGCTCATGCTTCAGGAAATATCTCCCACGAAGAACTCACCGAGATTGAGAAAAAAGCGATTCCAGGCCCCGGGTCTTGTGGGGGGATGTATACCGCCAACACCATGTCATCGGCTATCGAGGCCCTGGGGATGAGCCTTCCAGACAGCTCAGCTCAACTCGCAGTTTCCGAGGACAAGCGATTGGATGCCAAAGCTGCCGGTGCGGCAGTGGTTCATCTCATTGAAAAAAATATCCGACCCCGTGATATCATGACCCGAAAGGCATTTGAAAATGCCATAACCGTGGTGATTACGCTTGGAGGATCCACTAATGCGGTGCTTCATCTTTTGGCCATGGCTCACGAAGCAGAAGTTCCCCTTTGCCTGGACGATTTTACTGAAATCGGCAAGAGAGTGCCTGTTCTTTGCGACCTGAAGCCCAGTGGAAAGTATAATATGTCCCACTTTGTGAGGATTGGCGGGTTGCGTCCGCTCCTTAAAACCTTACTTGAGCAGGGCTTACTTCACGGGGATTGCATGACGGTGACTGGCAAGACTCTTGCGGAAAATGTATCGGATGCGACCCCCTACGCACCCTACCCCAGCGGTCAGGACTTAGTTCGCCCTTTTGATGACCCAATCAAACGGGACAGTCACTTGCGTATTCTCTACGGAAATTTGGCATCCGAAGGTGCAGTGGCTAAAATCACGGGCAAAGAAGGCCTTACTTTTTCTGGCACTGCCATTGTTTATGAATCTGAGGAAGCGGCACTTCGAGGGATTTTGGAAGGAGCGGTGCAGGCGGGACACGTGGTTGTCATCCGCAACGAGGGTCCGGTTGGTGGTCCTGGTATGCGCGAAATGCTTTCCCCGACCTCTGCCATTATGGGTCGAGGTCTCGGAAAAGAAGTTGCCTTGATCACGGATGGGCGTTTCTCAGGCGGAAGTCATGGGTTTGTGGTTGGCCATGTTACTCCAGAAGCTGCTGTTGGTGGTTTGATTGGCTTGCTTGTCAATGGGGACCCAATCACCATTGATGCAGAAAATAACCAACTCACCCTTGATTTAGATTCTGAAGAAATCGAAAAGCGCAAACAGGCATGGACCACTCCAGAACCCAAGGAAAAAAGAGGTGTTCTTGCCAAATACGCCAAACTCGTAAGCTCTGCCTCACTTGGGGCGGTCACTCATTAAAAAACTCAATCAGTTCTCATTCTATGAATCCATCCTACTATCAAACTTTTGAAGAATTAGGCTTCTCTGCCGATTTTCGACTCGTTGGCTTCCCTGAAGATTATATCGCCCAACAAAGTACCCTGGCAAATCAAGCCTTAGCCTCGATGAAAGAACTGGAGTCAGGCTCCATTGCCAATCCTGATGAAGGTAGAATGGTCGGGCACTATTGGTTACGAAACCCAAGTCTTGCTCCAACCCCTGAGATTTCTGATTCGATCACGGAAGCATTAAACCGGGTTAAGGATTGTGCCCAGAGAGTCAGAGAAGGCACTCTAGCCAGCCCGCACGGTGCGTTTACTGACCTTTTAGTTATTGGAATTGGAGGATCCGCACTCGGCCCCCAATTTGTGGGCAAAGCCCTTTCCAAATCTTCTGGCGATGATCTCAGAGCCCATTTCTTTGATAACACGGACCCCGACGGGATCGACTTCACCTTATCCCAGATTGGAGAAAGTTTATCCACCACTCTGGTTTTGGTCATTTCTAAATCGGGTGGCACCCCAGAGACCCGTAACGGGATGATTGAAGCTCAGCACGCCTTCCAAAAAAAGGGTTTAGATTTCAGCAAGCAAGCCATCGCTGTTACCGGAGAAAATAGCAAACTTCACCAGGTTGCTCAGGAGGAAAACTGGCTCGATTTTTTCCCCATGTGGGACTGGGTGGGTGGCCGGACAAGTGAAACTGCTGCGGTAGGTTTACTGCCTGCCGCTCTACAGGGGTTTGATATCGACCTTCTTCTTCAGGGTGCATCGGAAATGGATCAGCTTACCCGATCCGAAAATACGCTTCGTAACCCAGCAATGATGTTGGCATTGGCCTGGTTTCACCTCACAGACGGTAAGGGAAGCAAAGACATGGTCATTCTCCCTTACAAGGATCGCCTCGAACTTTTCGCCAAGTATTTACAGCAGCTCATTATGGAGTCTCTGGGTAAGGAAAAAAACCTTTCGGGCGAAGTTGTGAACCAGGGGATCGCTGTTTATGGAAACAAAGGATCCACCGACCAGCACGCCTATGTCCAACAGCTTCGTGAAGGTATACCCAATTTTTTTGCCACCTTTATTGAGGTTTTGAAATACCGGGAAGGAACGGAAGTAACGGTGGATGCCGACGGAATGACTTCTGGAGACTACCTGCATGGCTTTTTTCTGGGTACTCGGGATGCTCTACTCGAAAAAGAGCGCCAGTCTATCACCCTGACTATTAACGAAGTGAACCCATATTCCATTGGTATGCTCATTGCCCTCTATGAGCGTGCGGTTGGATTTTATGCGACTCTGGTGGGAATTAATGCCTACCACCAACCAGGTGTTGAAGCGGGCAAAAAAGCCGCAGCCAAAGTATTGAATGTTCGCAAGGAAATTGCCCATTGGTTATCACAAAATCCATCTACTCCTATCAGTGCTGAAGAACTAGCCCAAAAGCTTGGCATGGAAGAGCAGTGTGATTGGGTATATAAGATCCTAGAGAGCCTTTGTGCGAATGCCCCATCCAAGTATACCCGCACCAAAGCAGATCATCCTCTTCATGATCAGTTTCAAGCCTCTGCATAGATCAAGGTAAGAAAGAGATTGCGAATTATGTAGGCTTGATTTCATGTCCATGATTTTGATTACTCTTTACTGGTAAATGAAGGTCACCCTGAACAAAGACGGTACGCCCCGTAAAATAGGAAGCGGCAAGACCAAGGGAGCTGGTTCGTTTGCCAAAATTAAATGGGAACAACTGCGTGAGTTCATCAAGGAGGATCAGGATATTGTCGTAAGCCGAGTTTGGCTTCGCTCCGTGGGTGCATTGAGTTCGAAAAGAAGATCTAAGAAAAAAGGCTCTTTGACTCCTGCCAGTGTGCCAAGCAATTCTGACAAAAAGGCGGCTACGCCCCCTTTGGTGAGAGCTTTGCCAAAGGCTCAACCCGTCTCCAAGCCCAATCAGGTACAGGAGCAAAACAGGGATGAGGATGACTACGATCCGCCTCCCCTTTTTGCATCCATCGGCGAGATCAAGAAGTACTGATCTTTAGAACGGCGAAAATGGGGAAGGAACAAAGGGGTCTTCCGCCTCATTGGATGATCCTGGGAAATCTGGGTTATTCAAATTTTGCTCTGAGTCATCATTGTCATCCGTAGGATCCGAATCTTCGCCGCTAGCAGAATCCTCAGCTTCTTGGGATGGTAGTTGAGTTAAGACACCATCTTCATCCAAAAAGCTCGTAATAACTGTATCAGGAGAGGATTCCAAGTCCTCGGCCCGCACATCCCGAATCCACCAGTCTTGGTATTCCAATACCCCTTCTTCCTTGTATTGCTGAACAGCACCCCACCTGGAACCGGCATATTGAGGGACCAGAAGCCTTCGGTCGGCATCGTAAGTGTAGCGAGCATCCCATGCCTTTTGAACATAGGCTGGGGGTTGACCACTTCCAGCAGATTGCTTGTTTTGAGAGGAAGGGCCCGCGTGCCTGCCACAAGAGACAAGAAACAAAACTAAGAAGGACAGAGACATTAGTTTTCTTGCGGAAGAATTCATGGGAATGGGTTATTACAATGCAATCTTTCGCTAAAAATCAATCCTTACTTGGTCTGCGGTACCAAAAAGCACATGCCTTTTGGTTCCTCAAAAACAGGGGAAAACCGATCAGGGGCAAGATCATCTTTAGGATCGACCAGTCGCTATACCACTCCAGCTTGCGGGCAGAGGAGACCACAGGCGGAGACATAATCACCCGAACGCCCATACCAGCCTTTTTCGATTCCTTTTTTAATTTTCTGGATAAAACAATTTCTTCACCCGCAAAGTGGGTCTCAGGAAATCCTCCTGCAAGAAAAAACAGATCTCTTCTGCAAAAGATAAAACTTCCCGCAAAAAGCCTTAATTTCTGAGAGATTAGATTCCACATAGTGGGAAGAAACACACCCGAGAACCAACGCCCGTGGTCGTGATCAAAACCTAACCTCGCCCCACCGCAACCGATGTTTTCTTCATCCAAAGCCTTGAGGGCTTTTTGAAAAGTTTTCACGGGCACAATGGTATCCGCATCTACAAAAATCAGGTACTTGCCGGTGGATGCATCGGCACCAGTATTTCGTACTTTGGCAATTTTATGAGTCGGTTCCAAGACAACACGGCATCCAAATTCTTTGGCAATCTCCACCGTACGATCTGTACATTGGTTATCCACGACGATGCACTCGCCAGTGAGATTGGGAACGGCTTTGCGAGCTTTCCCTAAAGACTCAAGGGTGAGGCCTAAATAATCTTCCTCGTTGTAGGCTGGGATGATAACAGAGTAATCGCAAGTCCCCCCCTGCATCCCTTCCGAAGGGAGAATCAACGGGAAAACTTCTTTGCCCGCCTACCTAGACCAAATGAAAGGCCGGAAATCCAACCCTGCAATCTGGCCAGAGGCCTTTTGGAGTATAAGTCATGGTCTCCTAGGGCATGCAATGTAGCTTCGCCTTTGATATCGGAAGCAATCCGTTCCAAGCTTGGCAACTCATTTCCATCTGCCTGAAGTTGCTGGTATAAAAAAGTGAGTCGATCGACTTCGAGTTGTCGTGATAAAGCAGACAGCGTTTTACGAAATTCGGCCACTTGACCATTTGAGGATGGGTCGTTTTTCTTCTCAGAAGATTCGACCGCGACCCTTTCAGAATTAGCAATGCGATCATTTTTTTCGGACGACGAATCGGCTGCCAGATTTAAGTCGTTAGGCTCAGTGGAATCAACTGAATCATCAATACTTAAATCCGCATCAAAATCATCCACGGAAAAAGCTTCTTCGCTGAGCTGATCGCCTTCCACGGAATCTGGAGCCTGTGGAGGAATACCGGCTTCTACAATTCCTTCTTCATCGGCATCAAAAGCCTCAGAGGAAAGCCGGCCATCGTCAGAAATACTTGAAGCAAGGGCCTCATCAGTAATCTGATCAGATTCAGTGGAACTCATAGGGGGGATAATTTAAAGATCGTTTTGGGATAAAATCTTCTCGCTACTAGAAAGAGGAGAATCGTTAGAATTAATTAAATCTGCCGTACGGATCAAGGAAAGTTTTTCTCCGATGTCCATGATTTCACTTACCTTCACATCGGAAAGGGAAATAATCTTAAAAAAGGAATAGTTCTTCTCCGCTAAAGTACACTGCACAAACAGAGGTATTTCTTCCCAGGAATCACTTTGCTGAAGAATAAATACAAAGCCGGTGCTGAAGCCATGTTCGAGACCTTTTTTTACAAAAAATCCATTTTCTTTGCTCGATATACTCTCCACTTCTGCTTCAACGCTATCGCCGAAAAATACTTCAAAGGGTAAAACAATTTCTTCGAGCAAAGATTTTCTTGCGTTTTGATAGGTTTCCAGAGCCGCTTCCCTAACTCGGCTAAGAGAGGAGAGATTTTGATCAAGTATCCGCCAGTCATTCTCCGCTTTTGTATGTTCAAGAGAAATTTCCTCCAACTTGACCAGTTCTTCTTCTTTTTGTTGGGTCAGGGTATCGATCCTCTGATCTTCTGGTTCTATTTTCGCTTCAATCGATTCCACTTTGGCGTTCGCTTCTTTAAGCTCCGCTTCAATCTTGGATGTTTGCTCTTGAAGGCTCTTAATCTTGGGCAGAAGAAAACCCAGTTCATCTTCTGCTCCCTGACTCCCCTCCTCAAGACTTTCTAATTCCTTTCGAAGATCCCGATTCACTTTAAGTAAAGTGGTCATGTTTGCCTCGCTGGCATTGGCCTCCGAACCGAGCTGTTGCTGTAAACTTTCAAGCTGTTGCTTCTCCGCAAGGAGTTGCGGACCCAGGTTCTCAAAAGAATCCAGGTTGATCACAAACAAAGTGACTGCACCTCCAAGCAACAACAAAGAGGAAATTCTAAAGAGCCACCAGATCAACTTCTTGGATTTCTAAGAGTTTATACGGATTCCCCACCAAGGGGATCACTTCCGCAAGGGCATGGGTACGAAAAACTTTTTTTATTCTAACTTTCGAAATTTCTTCCTGATGATGAAAAATCGAGAAGTACATGTCCTCACGCAAACCCACAGCACCTCCTTGAGGAAGGGCGATGTATCCAGAAGCAAGGTCAACCTTGCCCAAACGGATAGTAAAGCTCTCACCTTTCTCGATCCATGGTCTCTCCCGGGCATAAGTACGCATATCGCTAACTGTATCCAGATAATGCTGGCGTAAGATCTTGGTAATCTCCGAATACTCACTCAACCGTTCGGTTAGTTCAATTGAGCGGCTCTCAAAATCTCGAATTTCAAATTTTTTATTTTCTATCTGTTGCGTAATTTGAGGAATTTCAGTTCTCAAGGTTTGAATAGCCTGAAGTTTTTCCTCTACCTTTTCACCAGCTTCTTTTTCCCTCTCCCCTGAGGAAGCAATCTCTTCTTCCATACTGGCAATTGAATCCTCCAACTTTTTGATTTCAGCCTTGGTTTCTTCCAGTTTTGAAATCGTAAGCTGGGCACTTTGACGGAATTCAGACATCTGCTCGCTCAAATCCTCGTTCTTACTTTTTTGGTGCATGAGCTTAGAGGAAATTTCGAGAGCTTGCTCTTTGATCTTATCCCCGGTTTCCACAATGCTTTTTTGGATATGATTAATTTCAAGAGCAGTGCTTTCATGCTCGCTCACACTCATTTGGACCAAAACGATAGCCAATATACTGACTCCGACAGCAAGTGAGTTTAGTACTATGGAAAGTTTACTCATAGGGGAGGATCAAGGGAGAGGAGCAAATGGAAAGGCAGGGGGCTCATCTCCCACAGGTGCATCCTCCATCGGTGCAGCATTATTATCAAGATCAATTCCTTGAGGGATAAAAGCTGGTGGGACGAAGTCATCTTCCTCTTCTTCAATCTCCACTTCTATATAGGGTGCGTCTTCTTCCGACTTTAGAATCTCTATTTGCTCCTGAATAAAATTGATACGTTTCTCCTTCGATTGTTCCCACTTCTTTTCTCTTTCACGGTCCAATTTCTTGGAATGAAGAGCAAACAGGTCCTCCTGGCTTTGCTTATTCTTTGAGAAATATGAGGCTTGGTCTATTTTGCCTGAAGGATCGCGCCCCCACATTCTGCCAGATGGGACTCCCTCATGGAACGGGATCATTTGTCTCTTTTCTATATTATAAGAGTATCGAGCATCCCAGGCATCATAAATTGATGGCCGTCCATTGTGTACCACCTTGTCGGAACGCTTACTGCAACCGTTCATACTCAAAGAAACTCCGAGGGCAATGAGTAGAACTTTTACTTTCATATGTTTAAATTTAGACATTCCATCAGGAATTTGAAAACCAAAAACGATACGGCTTATTAGCCCAAACGGGACCGGCATAATCAACTCCAATCCTAGGGCCTGTAAAAATCTCGACTGGTTTCATGTCTGTATCTTCCACCCAAACTCCGGTATCCATGCTCAAGCTCAACCCATTCATCTGACCCGTTATTCCAAATTTCTTGGTTACTCGTCCTGGCCCGGAAACACACTGACAGCCCCGGATTAAAACCGCAGATGGGTAGCCAATAGGCCCGGTTACGAGGTTGAACATCCAGTGCATCCCATAACAAAGATAAACATAACAAATCCCACCACCTTCATACATAACTGAAGTTCGAGGAGTTCTGCCTTTGCTCGCATGACAGGCCAAATCATCTTCTCCATCATACGCCTCCGTTTCTGTAATTACAGCTTTTAGAACGCTGCCCTGATGATCGCGGATACACAATTTTTTACCCAACAACGAAGGGGCAATCTTCTTAACATCTCCCAAGAAAAAATCCTTCGTCAGAACCTTAGCTTTTATCACCTCAATAATTTCGCTCTCGGGAATCAATCCATAGGGTAACGGGTCCCTCATCGATTGCTTCAATTTTCATATCAGCTCCAAAAACGCCTGAGGCAAGATTCCCCTGAAAAAGACCTCCTAATTTTGCAAGAAATAGATCGAAGAGCTCTTCCCCTTTTTTCGGATTTGCGGCTCGATTAAAAGACGGACGATATCCTTTTTTTAGGTTCCCGAAGAGAGTAAACTGGCTGATTAACAAGATACCCTGCTCAGGCAGAATACTTAGGTTCATTTTGCCATGCTCATCCTCAAAAATTCTCAGCCCAAGAATCTTTTGGATCAACCAATCCAAATCAGTCAGCTCATCGTCCTGATGAATACCTAGATAGATTAACAATCCCTGATCAATCTGACCAACTACTTGGCCATCTACCTTTACACTGGCTCGACTAACCCTCCGAACTAGGGCTCTCACCTTGAGGAATGATCAGTTCAGGGAGAAATTGAACCTGTAAAATAGAACTGGAATAATCAAAGATCTTCTGCGACCGCATCCATCACTTCCTCGACTGCCTTTGCAGCAAGGGGTGTGGTCAAATATCTCTCTCCACAGCTCGCACCGATCGCAACAATGTTTTTACCCGCCATTTCCGGACGACTGGCGATCCTCAATGCGGCAGTAATCGTGGCGCCGGTGGAAATCCCGGCAAGAACGCCCTCCTCAAGACTTACCTTGCGTGCCATATCAAAAGCTTCTTCACTGGAAACCAACTCCACTTCATCCACGATATCCAGATTGAGGTTTTTGGGAACAAAACCGGCTCCAATACCTTGGATTTTGTGCGGGCCAGGTTTTATTTCCTCACCATTTCTAGTTTGAGTGATCACGGGGCTCTCAGCTGGTTCAACCGCAACGGTGAGCATATCTGGGTTCCGTTGCTTGATCACTTCAGAAACTCCTGTGATGGTTCCACCAGTTCCCACACCGGCGACGAGGCAATCCACTTTACCTTCTAAACCAGACCATATTTCCTCAGCGGTTGTCTTGCGGTGAATTGCTGGATTCGCAGGATTGTTAAATTGTTGAGGCATAAACCCACGGTCTCCGTGCTGCTCGAGTAACTGATTTGCCTTGGCAATTGCACCACCCATACCCTTGGGACCTGGAGTGAGCACGATCTCAGCCCCGAGTAAGCGTAGCAGAATGCGCCTTTCTTTAGACATCGTCTCCGGCATGGTCAGGATGCATTTGTAGCCCTTGGCTGCACAAACGAAGGCAAGAGCAATTCCTGTATTCCCAGAGGTAGGCTCGATCACCACACTGTCAGGCTTGAGGGATCCATCCAATTCAGCGGCTTCGATCATGGCCGCTCCAATTCGATCCTTCACGCTGGCTAATGGATTAAAAAACTCGGCCTTCAAATAAATATTAGCTGGTGAGTCTTTGCTCAGTTTTACAAGCTCAACAAGTGGGGTTTTTCCAATGGATTCAATGATATTCATGGTAGGTGTAAAAGTGGGTTACTTTTTGCCCTTGTTCTTGGGGCCAAAGCTTCGGATCGGTGCATTTCGGTTTACCTCAGCATTTTTGAGGCGGTACACGATGCGTGCCTTTTCAAGATCATTGGGGCTCATTTCCATTTTAACGATGTCACCCACAGTTATTTTGATGAAATGTTTACGAAGCTTTCCAGATATATGAGCTAGGACTTTATGACCGTTTTTGAGCTCTGCGCGAAACATTGTGCTGGGAAGAACCGCTGTGATTTTCCCTTCGACTTCTACTACTTCTTGATTAGGCATGAAGTTGCTATATAAACAGGATGACTCTCATCACACAAGCCAAGAACAAACCTTTACCAACAGAGCTATTAAAAGCTCCAGCTTGATTTTTACATGAGTACCTGCCCTTTCCCAAAACTCTATCCATCCGCACTCGAAAAGAACCCCGACTATTTTATGGCTCACGCCTACAATTTGGCGATTGATGCCTGGAATGCGGACGAGGTTCCGATCGGTGCAGTGATGGTGCATCAGAATGAAATCATCTCCACAGCCCACAACCAAACGAGGAGCCAAACCGACCCAACCGCCCATGCTGAAATGATAGCAATCACCATGGCGGCCCGAAAAATCGGAGATTGGAGGCTGAATGAATGTCACTTGTATGTAACCAAAGAGCCTTGCCCCATGTGTGCCGGAGCTACCATCACATCGAGAATCGGTAAGGTGTTCTTTGGTTTATCGGATCCCAAAATGGGATGTCTAGGAGGTGCCACCAGCTTACATTTACTGGAACGATCTAACCACAAGCCAGAGGTTCAACAGGGTGTTTTGCTAGATCCATGCGAGTCGATCATTCAGACCTTTTTTCGAATTCAAAGACAACAAGTCTCCCCTTGACCTCTTTTTCTTTTGATCATTGACTGACTACTTTCAATTAAACTCTGCAACCTATGTCACACATACTTGAACCTCTACCCTATTCTCCCAACGCTTTGGAGCCTCATATTGATGCCCGGACCATGGAAATTCATCATGGCAAGCACCATCAGACCTATGTTGACAAACTCAACGCCGCTCTGGAGGGCCAAAGTGATCTACAAAATCTGAGTGCTCTTGAGCTCATTTCAGATTTAGCGAAAATTCCTGAAGGTATTCGTGGTGCGGTACGCAACAATGGGGGTGGACATGTGAACCACACATTTTTCTGGAAATCACTCAGTTCTGCTGGCGGAGGTGAACCAGAGGGGGATTTAGCAGGTGCGATAAACACTGCCTTTGGAAGCTTCGATCAATTTAAACAGGAATTTGCCAATGCAGCTCTCACGCGCTTCGGCTCCGGTTGGGCGTGGTTGGTCAAAAAGACAGATGGTTCCGTCGCTGTTTGTTCGACCCCCAACCAGGATAGCCCCTGGATGACGGGTGTGGCCGATGTGGTCGGGGAGCCTCTGATCGGACTGGATGTTTGGGAACATGCTTACTATCTAAATTACCAAAACCGTAGGCCTGATTATGTTGCTGCTTACTGGAACATTGTCGACTGGGATAGAGCAAACACGCTTTTCCAATCTTAAACAACTTTCCTTTTTTTAAAATAGCTGTTCTAGATCAAATTTGGTTTACCCAAGCTTTTGTTAGATTTTATCAAAACGAGCTTCAATAATTTGCTCTAAATGATTCAGGATTAATTTTATTTTGAGCCCTTTCTCCTTGTGCCCGTCATAAATATCCTAATTTGGCTCGCAGCAAGCTAGATCATCAAAAAATTAAAACTGTTATCCTTGATCGCAGCTAAATGAAGACTGCCCTTGGTGCCATTTTTGACTGGGATGGTGTAGTTGTTGATTCATCCCATATTCATTTAAAAAGCTGGGAGATGTTGGCGGAGGA
>CAXBQX010000018.1:0-36019 GCA_963978365.1 uncultured Opitutales bacterium
AATTTAGCAACCGCTTCCATGAGCTCATAATAGTGCTCAGGTTCTTGGGCAAAGCTCTCCACCGCCATTGGTTTTTGTAAGTTTTGGGACCGGGGCAGGGAAAAAGACTTTCTTCCCGTCTTGGTGGAATAAGTGACGGATACTCCGTGAGATGAGTTTTTGATAGGGAAAACTTCCACAAGTCTATGCATAGTAACAAATCAAACGGAGGAAGCCATCATACTCAAATAAAAGGGCACAAAAAAAGACCCTACCATTGCGGTAGGGCCTTGTAAGGATAGAATCCTAAAAGAGGAGAACGATTACTTGGAATCGCCGCTCTTGCAGCACTCACCACCTTCGCCGCAGCACTCAGACTTCCCTTCGCCGTCTTTGTCGCCACCGCATTCGCCACAGCAATCGTGATCGTGACCGCCACCACAGGATGAGAAGAAGAACAAGGAGAAGACTCCAAGAGTAAGAAGTAGATTTTTCATATGATTGAATATGTGATTAGTTATAGGTAAAGAATGCATCCATTCTTTGTTGTTATCCCTAGTAGTCAAGGGGAATCCCAAGAATGAAGACGAACCGGTTCAGATTGATAAGCTCTATTTGGAGGGTATGGCATGGATTTCTTCCCCGTTGGTGAGGTAGGCCTTCTCTTTGTCGAAAAGGCAAATATTCTTCAGCCCGGTAAAACTGCCAAAAGCGGGAAGGATGATCCGGGTTGGCCCAACCACCCAGCATGGGCACCTTAAAGTGTCCCGTCCTTTTCCCTTTATTCTGTAACCGGGGTGAATATGCCCCGCGATGAAGGGACGGGTAGGGGATTCTATCGGAAGGTGGCGGAGGTCCCAATTCCCTTCAGCGGTTGGATCGGGCAGGCACTCGATGTCGAGTTCGGGCCATGGATCACCCGATTGTAGGTCATGGTTCCCCCGAATGAGAAAGATGGCCAAGCTCCTAAACTTTTCTCTCCAATGAAAAAGCAGGGTGCGTACGGGTTCTGTCCGCCCTGCCCGGGCATGAAGGAAATCTCCCAGGATAACCAGTCGTTCCGCTTGGGTATCATTCACCAGTTTCTCAAGTCTTTGTAAATCCTCCTCGGTAGTATGCTCCGATACCGGGATTCCTGCTTTGCGAAAGGTGGCCGCCTTACCAAAGTGCGTATCTGCGATGTAGAGGGTATTTCTTGTGGGCCAAAAAATGGCTCGGTCTGGATGCAAGACCAGTTGTTCGCCCTGCCAGTCGATGGTTTGCGATCCGGATATCACGATACCTTCTTCTCCAGTTGCTGGGCCATTCTTTTTACTCGGTCGCTCCATGACTCCGTGCTTACCTGGGATCGCTGGGACTCCGCCCACAGAGGAAAGGCAAAGGGGCTTAGTCGGTCGGGTGATTGCCTGACTAGTCTCTGCTTGGCAAGGCTCTGCAGAGTGTCGACCATGCGGGTAACTTCCAGCTGCCTGTCCAACACTTCGCGGCGGGATTGGGTAAGGAGGAGGTTATTCGGATCATATTTGGAAAAGACATCGTAAAAGAGACCGCCCGATGCCTGCACCTGCCGGTTGGATTTCTTGGCCCCCGGGTAGCCCTGAAAAATGAGACCTGCCACCCGGGCAACCTCCCGAAACTGTCTCTTATCCATCTCGCTCAGGTTCATGCATGAAAGGAGCTGTTCCACCACCTGATCCGGACGGAGCAATTCCCTCCACTCCTCCTCATTAAATTCCTGTTCCGAAGTGGAACAGAGGTGAAACCCATAATCATTGAAAGCGAGGGATAGGGTCATGGGCTCGGTCTGGCTCATACGGTAACTGATCAGGGCGGCCAGACCCTCATGGGCGAGCCGGCCGGCAAATGGATAGACAAACCAGTTGGTTCCCTCGCGTGTATCGGTCCGCTCGATTAAAAGTTCGTCACTCCGTGGCAGCCGCGAGTAGTTGCCCTGCAGTTCGAGCGAGGGACGGAGGGCCTGTAATTCCTTTTCCTCGAAAATTCCCTGATCGGCCGATTCTAATTTTTGCCGTACTCCCCGAGATAATTCCGAGGAAAGGGGAGACTTTCCACCTCCCCATACCGGGATCACACCCTTTCCCCGCTTGGCCAGGGTTACCACCGCGGTGAGGTCACGCACCCGTTTTAAAGTGAGCAGTTTTCCACTGAAGTAAAAATTGGACCCGGGCTTGATTCGGGAAATAAAAGACTCCTCCACCGTGCCCAGCCTTCTACCAGTGGCAAATTTCACCTCGATCGCAGGGTCACTGGTAATGGTGCCAATCGACATTCGGTGAAAGCGGGAAATGATCCGTGATTCCACCTGGTGCAGTCCGTCGGCGTCCACCACCACGCGTTTAAACTGGTCGTAGGCACGCAGGGTATCTCCCCCACGGATAATAAAATCCAGCACCCAGCCCCATTCTTCATCGGTAATGTCTCGGTAAGACCACGCGGAGCGTACTTCTTCCAATGCGTCTTGGGAGAGGAAACCACCACCGAGTGCCAGGGTGATGAGGTGCTGGGCGAGCAGGTCGAGTGGGGCACGCAGAGGTTCGCGGCATTCAATCCGCCTTTCCTCAATCGCTTCCCGGGCTGCGGCATATTCCACCAGTTCAAAAGCATGAGTCGGCACACACAATACCCGGCTGACTGTACCTGGTTGGTGTCCGCAGCGGCCGGCCCGTTGCAGGAGTCGGGCAACCCCTTTGGGCCCACCGATTTGAATGACCTGATCAACCGGGGAGAAATCCACGCCGAGGTCGAGACTGCTGGTGCAGACCACTGCCCGAATGCTTCCTTCCCGCAAACGATCCTCCACATTTTTCCTCTCCTTACGGTCTATAGAGCCATGGTGTATACCGATCTGTTCTGCCCAGTCCGGCCGCACTTCTAATAGAGCGTTGTACCAAAATTCCGTTTGCGAACGCACATTGGTAAAGACAAGGGTGGTTCCCGCCGCTTCGATTCGGTCGGCCACTTGCTCAACCATCTTTCCACCGAGATGGCCAGCCCAGGGAAATTTTTCCATATCTTGGGGGATGAGCACATCGACCAGAAATTTTTTCTTCAAATCCCCATCGATCAATTGCCCCTTTTGTTCTGTCCCCAGCAGGGCGGAGCGGGCAACCTCGAGGTTGCCAAGGGTCGCAGAAAGCCCCCAAGTCTTGAGTTTGGGATTCCACTTTCTGAGCCGGGCAAGTCCCAGTTCGGTCTGCACACCGCGCTTGGTCGAGAGCAGTTCATGCCATTCGTCGACCACCACTGCCCGTAGGTCAGAAAAGGCTTCCTTGGTTTCTGGATAGGAGAGGAGAAGGGATAGGCTTTCCGGCGTGGTGACCAGGCAGGAGGGAAAACGCTTTCTTTGCTTCGCCTTGATCGCTCCGGTGGTATCGCCGGTTCGTTCCTCGATCGTCCAGGGAAGATCCAGTCCATCGACCAGTTGCTGAAGCGAACGGGTGGTGTCCTTGACCAGTGCCCGCAGTGGGGTGATCCAGAGAACCCGTAGTCCTGGTGCCCGTTTAGGTAGTTGCTTGCCAGAATGTTCCTCCATCCACTCGATCAAAGGCCCGGCCCATGCGGCATAAGTTTTGCCGGTGCCAGTGGGAGCATGGATCAAGCCGCTTTGTTCATTGGCATATGCCGACCATGCTTTTTTCTGAAAAGGGAAGGGCGTCCAGCCATTCTTTTTGAATAGAGCGGTTACTTGGTCCGAGGCCTTTTGCTTGGTGGACTTTTCTCTTTTAGATCGTTTGGGAGGTGCCTGAACCACGATTAAAAAAGCGTGGTTTGTTGATCCCGATCCCGTTCCAAAAGTTCCGGTCCATCCTCCCGGGTGGCATTTACTTTGTTGGTGACTGGATAAAACAAAACTTCCGGTGCAGGGTTTCGCAAAAGATTGTTAAGCAAAGCAGGGGAGGAATTTGCATCGAGCCAGAACTCCCAGGTTTCCTCCGGTAAAATTACCGGCATGCGATGGTGCAAGTGCAAGCAGTTGGAACTGGCACTGCGGGTAAGAATGGTGAAACAGGTTTGCCCATCTGCTTCTTTCCATAATCCCGCAAATGCAAAGGTCGGACTTTCCTTGAGATGAAAAAAATGAGGCTTTCGCTGATGCCCATCCACCTGCCACTCATAATACCCATCCGCCGGGATTAAACACCTGCGTTCTTGGAAGGACTCTTCAAAGGTTGGTTTTTCCGCCACTGTTTCCGAACGGGCATTGATGGGGAACTTTCTCTCGTTTGGAGATTTGGATGAAGGGAAATTTCCCCACTGGGCATCGGCCCATAAGGTTTCGTATTTGCTGGATTTAATCACAGGGTGCTTCTGCCCCGGAGCCCGGTTGTAGCGTGGTTCGATGGTTTTTTGTGGAGCAGGGGCGTATTTACGAAAGCGTTCAACCTGCGGATTCGTCCATGTATAGCGACCGCACATCGGTTTACTCTTTTTCTCCTCTCACTCCTTAAGCATATCCGAACTTGGCAGATGACTCAAGGAAGCGGTGGGGCGGGAGCGCTCATCCCCCTCGTCCACTTTGTAGAGTTTGTGGAGCTGGTAGCCCGCCCGGTAAGGGAATCCCTTTTGTTTGACCCAGTCGTTGATCGCACCCAGTACCTCGGGGTTTTCCGCCTTGGACCATTCCGGGTGTAGCCACACGGGTACTCTTCGATCCTTCATCGGCAGAGCCTCGGTCCACTTGGTTAAATCTTCAGGAGTTTCCACGATCACCTTGAATTCATCAGCCAAAAGAAAGGTCTCTTCAATCGGCATCTTGTTCCACTTCGGACTGAGGGTGATCCAGTCCATCTCTCCCTGCACCGGAAAGGCTCCACAGGTTTCCAAGTGAATGGGTAGACTACGGATGCGCAGTTCATGCACCAGTTCATAGAGTGGATGAATTGCTGGCTCCCCTCCGGTGATGACCACAATTTCGCACCCCGATTGCATCGCTTCCTCTGCCAAGTCCTCGGGCTCGATCCGGTCGATCGAATCAGGAATATGGTCGGGGTGCCAGGTACCGGCGGAGTCGCACCATGGGCAGTGCACCGGGCAACCGTGCAGACGGATGAAAAAGGCGGACTTCCCCATATGGGCACCTTCGCCCTGCCAGGCATGAAAGCGTTCGTAGACCGGGAGTGCCCGGCTCATGCGGTTTGGTCAGGCTGGTAGGTGGCGGAGTTCTTGGTATCCTCTTCCAAATGGATGGAGCGGATGCGTGCCCGCCCCTTGGTCTTTTCAGCTACCATTGGTTGAAAAGTATGGTAAAGAAACTGGGCAATTCCTTCGCAGGATGCACTGGGCACGAGAACCAGTTTGATAAGACCATCAGCTTCGAGGGCTTTCAGTTCATTCAGTTTAGGATCGTTTTCCCAGACCGCGGTGGCGTGGTCCAAATGCTGATCGATCCAATCCTCGATAAAGTGAAGGTCGCCAAAATCGATCACAAATCCATTTTCATCCAACTGCTCGGATGCAAAAGTCAGGGTAATCGACCAGCTATGCCCGTGCAGACGGGAACACCGTCCAGTGTGGTTGGGTTGGCGGTGGGAGAGGGGGATATCCCGGTAGCTTTTACTGCAGGTGATCATGCTGATGTGGAATCCTCATATTCCGTAGGGTCGGGCACCTTGGCGAGTGCAAAGGCTTCTTTTCTTTCCACACAGGTTCCACACTTTCCGCAATGCTTTTCACGACCGGCGTAGCAGGACCAGGTCAGGTGCAGCGGGGCATTCAGTTCGGCTCCTTTTTTAACGAGGTCCGTTTTACTGAGGTGTACAAATGGGCGGTGCAATGAAAGTTTCTCCCAGTCGGCCAGTCCCAAAGCACTTTCCATCGCATCAGCAAATTCGGGCCTGCAGTCTGGGTAGATCGTATGATCGCCCGCATGAGCGGCGTAGGCAATGGTGTCAAACCCGAGGGAAAGAGCATGGCCACCGGCCAGGGCGAGCAGGATCATATTACGGTTGGGCACCACCGTTGCCTTCATCGATTCCTCTGCATAGTGGCCCTCGGGTAGTTCCACCTGGTCGTCGGTCAGCGAACTTCCTCCGAGCACGGGACCGAGGTCGGGCAGTCGCAGGATGCGATGAGGTAGACCCAATGCCTCTGCAATCTTTTCTGCCTGGTGGAGTTCCTTGGCATGACGCTGACCATAATCGATGGAGAGCAGGCGGGTTTCCGCTCCGTCCGCCAAAAGTTGGGCGGCGAGGACGGTGGAATCCAAACCACCGGAGAATAAAACCAGGGCTTTCATCAGAAAACGCCTGAGCAATCAGATGGGGGGCATCCCGTAGGCCTGCCGGCACCTGGCCACCTGAGCGAGTACGGTTTCCAGATCATCGGCTAAAAAATTGGCATGTCCCATCTTTCTTCCTTCCCGGGCACCGGCCTTGCCATAGAGGTGGAGGGTGGCACCGGGAGTATTGAAAATGGGGGTCCAATCGGGAGGAGTATTTTCATCTGCCCAAACATCGCCCAAGAGGTTGAGCATGGCACAGGGCTTTTTCAAAGCGGTCGAGCCGAGGGGGAGTCCGCAAATAGCCCGGGCTTGCTGTTGGAACTGCGAGGTCATGCATGCATCGATGGTATGGTGGCCGGAGTTATGCGGGCGGGGGGCAATCTCATTGACCAGCAACCTGCCTGCCTTGGAGATGAAAAATTCCACCGCAAGGATGCCAATATAATCGAGGGACTCGGCCACACCAACTGCGACCTTGCGTGCTTCCTCCAATATATTTTCAGGTAACCGGGCAGGCACGATGGAGACATCAAGGATGTGGTTGCGGTGGATATTTTCCGCCGGGTCATAAGTGACCACATCACCGGCTGCTCCTCGGGCAACCAAAACGGAAATTTCCGTGTCCAGTTCCACCCGTTCTTCGAGGACGGCACGCTGGGAATCAAAGGAGTGCCAGATGTTCGCGAGATCATCAGCGGAGGCATCCCCGGAAATCTTTTGCTGGCCCTTGCCATCATACCCAAATTCGGCGGTTTTAAGAATGCAGTCCCGACCGATCTCTCTCACCCCGTTCTTCAGTTCATCCAAATCGGTGATGATGAAGTGGCGGGCACACCCAAACCCATGGTCGGATAAAAACTTTTTTTCCCGCTCCCGGTGCTGGCTGGTGATGATGGAATGGGAATTGGGGCGCAGGGGCACGCGTTCCTCCACCTGCTTGAGCATGTCGCCGGGCAGGTTCTCAAACTCTGCGGTGGCAACTTCCACTTGGGAGCAAAATTTTTCCAGTGCCTGAGGGTCGTCAAAAGATTGGTGCATCACCTCATCGGCCACCTCGGCAGCTCCGGAGCGGTCCCCACCTGTCCAGGTCAGTATTTTGTACCCCATGGGCCGGGCGGCGAGGGCGAGCATACGGCCGAGTTGGCCACCCCCGAGCACGCCAATCCAAGCGTCGCTTCCCGGCTGGATCATCCCTGAGCTGGAGGAGAAAGTTCGGATGCCTTTACCTTGTCGCTTTGAGCCTGGCGAAATTCATCCAACTTCTGGGCAAGATTTTCATCTCCGGCGGAGGCGAGCATAGATACGGCAAAAAGAGCGGCATTTACTGCCCCGGCATCTCCAATCGCAAAAGTGGCGGTGGGAATACCGGCAGGCATCTGTACGATGGAAAGAAGAGAGTCCACCCCATTGAGGGCCCGTGATTTGATGGGCACACCTAAGACAGGGAGCGGGGTCATGGCGGCGGCCATACCGGGTAGGTGCGCGGCCCCGCCTGCTCCGGCGATGATGCACTTGAGCCCACGAGACTTCGCCGAGTTTGCATACTCATAAAGCAGATCGGGGGTGCGGTGAGCACTGACCACCTTGGACTCCCACTTCACTCCAAAATCGGAAAGGGTCTGGGCAGCTTTCTCGAGGGTCGGCCAGTCGGACTGGCTTCCCATGATGACTCCCACAACGGGCGTACTATCGTTTGTCATCTATATGGATTGTAAGAAGGAACGAAACTCGGGCAAGTCCATTCCGATATCGTTTACTTCCCTTTCGGCCAGGGAATGGTTTCCCAGTGGGTGCCGTGATGGTTTGCTTGCTTGGGCCCGGGGGTGCTTCTTCCGTTTTCCACAAATTGGCGAAAGACTGCGGTCAACTGCTGGACTATCTCGGGGTGCTTGCTATGCAAATTGTTTGATTCCTTGGGGTCGGCATTGAGGTCGTAGAGTTGACCGATGGGAAGTCCCATCTTGATGGCGGTTCCCTCGGTGGGAGGGCTCCATCCACCAGAGCCACGGGAGAAGAGAAGTTTCCATTTTCCCATGCGTACGGCGAACTTTCCAGCACTTGACTGGCTGATGATCGCTTCATGCAAGGGGGCATCCGTTTTTCTTTTGCCAGAGAGCAGGGGCCAGAGGCTGACGCTGTCTTCCCCAGCATCCGCGGGGATGTGGTGGTTGATGATTTCCGCAAGGGTGGCGAGCAGGTCGGTCTGCACGATGATTTCATCGCTTCGGGTAGCAGGCGAAATCTGCCCGGGCCAGCGGACAATGAAGGGCACCCGGTGGCCCCCTTCGTAAATATCCGCTTTGTATCCCCGCCAGTTTTCACACAGGTGAACGCCCTGCTTTTCGAGGGCATCAAGATCCGCCTTGGGGGAGGTGCCGTTGTCGGTGGTAAAGATAACCAGGGTATTGTTTTCCTGACCGGTTTCTTGGAGGGCCCGGAGAACTTCACCCACCGCCCAGTCGGTTTCCAGAAGAAAATCGGCATAGTCCCCCAATCCGCTTTTTCCCTTCCACTGCTGATCGGGAACGATCGGAGTGTGTGGGGAGGGCATGGGGAAATAGAGAAAGAAAGGATTTTTCTTATTGGCCCGTTCCCGGATGTAGGAGGAACATCTCTTTGCATATTCAGGAAGCACCGCTTGGAGGCTCCACCCCTCCACCGCGGGGCCGTTGGATACGCCCACATACTGGGTTAATTTCAGTTGCCTGGCGTCGGTGGTGGGGATGCCGAGTAAGCGTTCGTTTTCCTGCCAGGCATAGGGGGGCCAGTTGGGCACATCATCCCCGAACCAATAATCAAACCCGATGGCATTGGGCCCGCCGGTGATGGGCCCGGCAAAATCGATCTCCTGGGCCTGGTTGGTAAACCCACCCCCTTTTTTGGGCCAGTTGTGGCCGAGGTGCCACTTGCCAATCATGCAGGTGTCATAACCTTCCTTCTTGAGCATGGAGGGAAGGGTCAGCCTACCTTCTTCGATGAGCGGGCGTTCCCATTTATTGACAATGGCCCGCTTGAGCCGGCTTCTCCAGTGGTAGCGCCCAGTGAGTAAACTGTAGCGGGAGGGGGAGCATACACCGGATGCACTGTGGGCATCCATGAAGGACATTCCTTCCGATGCGAGGCGATCAAGGTGCGGGGTTTCTAGGCCCAGTTTTTCGTTGAAGGCACGGACCGAATCGATCCCCATATCATCGGCATAGATCAGGACGATGTTGGGCTTTTCGAAGGCCCATACAAAGCTGCCAATGAGAAAACTGCATAAGATGGGGATCGTTTTCATAAGGGGCATTACTCGGTTAATTGAAATCAAAGGGCATGGGGCTTTCGAACAAAAAGGACTGTCGTAATTGAGCGAGTGCATCATGCAGGGATTGTCCCTGCCAATTTGGATGGGAGAGGGCGGGGTTGAGCTCGTGTAGGGGGCGTAGGACAAAGTCGCGCAGTAAAATGCCAGGGTGGGGGAGTTGCAATTCCGGTAAGTCGAGGGTTTCATTCCCGTAAAGCAGGAGGTCGAGGTCGATGATTCGTGGGCCATTTTCCCGCACCACTTTTTTACCAAGCTTTTGTTCGATTTCCTGCAGGCGGGCGAGGAGGTCGAGCGGGTTTAAATGGGTGGAGATGCGGGCAGCGGCATTATAAAAATCGGGCTGGTCGGAAAACCCATAGGGCTTGGAGCGATAGAGCTTGGATACGCCGATGATTTGGGCGAAATCAGAAATCTGCCCGATGGCTTTGCGGAAGGTTGCGGGTGGGTCGCCGAGGTTTCCCCCGAGACCAAGGTAAACATCAGTGCTCAACTTCCACGCGGATGGCGGCGAGCCCGAGCTTGTTGACATAGCGTGGCTTATTGATCACCAGGCGTACACGGTCTGCTGGGAATTTGTCTTTCAGTCCCTTCGCCAAGTAATCCGCCAGTCGCTCGATGGTCTTGCCATCGTAGGATCCACAGGAGTCTCGAATATACCCAATGACCTCGCGGTAGTCGATGCCATCGGCGAGATCATCTGTCTGAGAAATTTGGGCAAATGAATGTTCCAGTTCCACGGATACGGTGAGGTCCTGGGGTGCATAGAGCTCTTCTTCGAGGAGCCCGATGCGGACCATCACTTCAATATCTTCCAGTACGATCTTTCCCATGGTATTAAATGAAAAAAGAACAATACCTAATCGGTCGGGTCGATCAGGGCGAGCCCCTTTGCCACTTCCAATGCCTGCACAGTTTCCTGCACATCGTGGGCCCGGATGATTTCTGCACCGCGGGCCACTCCGGCCAGGGCGGCACAGAGGGAGCCGGCCAAGCGGTCGTTGGGATCGGGGGCACCGCAGAGGTGATCGATCCAGGACTTGCGGGAGGCCCCAAGCAGGATGCCCCAGCGGGGGTCGATGAATTCATCCAGCTCCCGCATCAGGGCGAGGTTGTGCTCCAGGGATTTACCAAACCCGATGCCCGGATCAATCCACAACCAAGGGAGGTTGAGTTCCTGAAGGGCTTCTATCTTTTGGTCAAAAAAAGCACGCACCTCTTCGACCACATCGTCGTAGGTGGGAGCATCCTGCATATCTTTGGGCGAGCCTTGGGCATGCATTATTACATAGCCTGCCTGGAAACGGGAGGCATGCCTGAGCATTTCTGGGTTTCCACCGGATACATCATTGAGGATGGAGACTCCAGCCTGCAGCCCGGCGAGAGCGACCGCGGGTTTGGTGGTATCGAGGGAAAGTACAAACTCTTCCTTCGCCAAGAGTTCAATGACCGGAAGCACCCGGGCCAATTCTTCCTGTTCGCTGACTCGATCACTTCCCGGGCGTGTGCTTTCCCCACCGAGGTCGATAATTTGTGCCCCTTCCTCAACCATGCGGTGGGCATGGGCGAGGGCATCCACCGGGGCAAGAAACTGGCCACCATCAGAAAAAGAATCCGGGGTGAGGTTGAGGATTCCCATGACTGCAGGGTAGTGGAGGCGGACATCCCGCCCGTTGAATTGATAATCAGGCACAAGCCTCTTCAATCAAAGAATCATAGATTTGGCGAACCTGATTGAAGACGGTATCCCCGCGAGTGCTCCATCCAAGTTCGGAGAGGGAGGAGAGTGGGGCGACCCCGCGCCCGCTTCCGCAAAGCAATATTTCGCTGAAGTCGGAGAGGTCGCTATCTTTGGGGGATCCACGGGAGATGGAAAATTCGGATTGGAGCAAAGGGAGGAGTTGGCGGAGGACCACCCCCTGTAAAATAAATTTCTCGGGGATGAGCAGGTTTTGGCCTGAAGCGAAAATGAGGTTGGAGGTGGCGGTTTCTCGCAGGTCATTGTCCTTGGGGTCGATGATGACCCAGTCCTCTTTTTGTACATCGAGTTCGGAGAGGGCACCGTAGAGGTCTTTATCGGCAGTGGACTTGGCCAGGGGTTCGGGCCGGCGGTGGTGGAGGAGCCACCCATCCACGGGCTGGCCATCGGAGGCGGCGGATCGGTCGCTCAGTCCAAGCAGGTCTTCAAACAGGCAGATGCGGACTAGCCCGGTAAAGGCATCCCCCAGTTCATCAATGTAGCGATGGGCACGGTCCTGAATCTCGGACGAATGGGGGAGCCAGGGCAGGTGAAGGCGGCGGGCGGAGTCGAGCAAGCGGTCGAGATGATTGGGCAGAAAGGGAACCTTGCGGTTTGGAAATACGCGAAAAGTGGTGAAGGCCCCGGGGCGTCCCCAGGGATCAGGATGGGATTCGGGTTGCCCCGTTGTCGTCCAAGCTTGCATGACGAATGTTCTCGATCAGCTGTATTCCAGATGTGGTTAAAAAAGATTCCGGGTGGTACTGCAAGCCAAAGAGTTTCCGTTTGGGGTCTTCAAAACTGAGCGGAATATCACCCATGGGGTCATGCCCAGTGAGGCGAAGAGTGTTGGGCAGGTTTTCCAGGCTGGTGGGATCAACTTGTAAAGAGTGGTAGCGGGCCACCCGCAGGACTTCGCCCATTCCGCGGTAGGTCAGGCTTGTGGGATCGGTGGCGATATCGGTCTCCACCCCGTGAAGCACCCGTGCCTGACGGATGATGCGGGCCCCTTCGGATTCGAGTATCAGTTGAAAGCCCAGACAGATTCCGAGAATGGGTTTCTTGCCACGCCAGGCGAGGTAGAGCGACTGGGTCTCGGGATAGTCGGCCGGTTTGCCTGGGCCGGGAGAGAGCACGAGCATATCTGCAGACTGGGCGAGTTGTGGGTCGACCGATTGGCGGTCTCTTACCACCACTTCATCAAACCCGGCAAGTAGATGCTCGAGGTTACGGGTAAAGGAATCCTGGTGATCAATGAGTAAAATCATTGCAATAGATCGAGCAGGGCCTGGGCCTTGATCTGGTTTTCCCGGTATTCATATTCGGGCGTGGAACCCACCACGATGCCACCGCCCGCCTGGGTGTAGCATTGATTACCCAAAACCAGCATGGATCGGATGATCAGGTTAAGGTGGATATTTCCTCCATCCTCGATGGTGCCAAAGCTCCCGGTGTAGGGCCCGCGGAAGCAGGGCTCGAGGCGGTCGATCCACTCCATGGTGCGGGCCTTGGGGCACCCGGTGATGCTGCCCCCAGGAAGCATGCCCCGAAGAATCTGGGAGAGACCGGTGCCGGGCCGGAGTTTTCCGCGAATGGTGGAGACGAGGTGGTGCAGATGGGAGTAAGTTTCGACCTCGCGGAATCGTTCCAACCGGACGGTGCCCGGTAGGCAGAGGGAGGACAGGTCATTGCGCTCCAGGTCGACCAGCATGTTGTGCTCCGACACCTCCTTGGCGTCGCCGAGAAAGCGTTCGATCACCGAACGGTCTGAAGTGGAGGATTCCCGGGCGTAGGTACCCCCGATCGGTCGGGTAATCATTTCATCCCCAGTTTTTTCGATAACGACTTCCGGGGAACAACTGACAATGGAGAAATCCGGAGTTTGTAAAAGGAAGCCCTCGGGGGCGGGATTGGATTGGCAAAGCTTGGCAAAGGCAAGCAGGGGGTCGATCTGTGCCTCCGCTTCGAAACGCTGGGAAATTTTGATCTGGTAAGTCTCGCCGTCGAGGATGGCCTCGCGTGCCTGGTGAAAAAGTTTCTCATACTGCGGGAAGTCGAGGTTACATTTTCGCTTGGTTGCCAGAAAGGAGGGTAGGGCGGGGTTTCCAGTCGAGCTGAGAGTGTCGCAAATTTCTCTTTCCCTTGCCGGGTTGGTTGATTCCACTTGGGTTGCTGATCTGCCTATGTGGATGAGGGTGGAGGGGCGGCCAAACCAGCCATCGGGCACATCGAGGTCCCGGTTTGCCTGAAGTTGGAGGCCGAAATGAGCAGCAAGAAATTCATATCCGAAAAAACCTATCCATCCTTGAAAAGAAAGTTCGGATTGAGCTGTATGTGCATCGGTAAAATGAGCTAGTCCGGTTTCAGTGTTGCTTGCAGTTGGCTCAAAGGTCTCTGTGAAATCGAGGTAGGCGACCCAACCATCCGGCACTGCCCGGATGACGAGGGGGTTTGCCTGAAGACCGCTTAGGCGTTCAATAGGTATGGGTACGGGCAGTTCGGTCACGGCAGATGATCGAGCAGTTCGGAAAAGCAAGTGATCTGATCATCCTCCAATTTTGGCTGACCAAAAAGGAGGGCGTGCCAGCCTGCATTGCGGGCACCGAGAAAGTCGCGTGAGTGACTGTCTCCGAGATGTAGAATTTCCGCGGGTAGGCGACCCATTGCTTCCTCGGCTTTGCGAAAGATTTCCGGATCCGGTTTTTCGCATCCCATCTCGCTGGAAATAAAGAGGTGATCAAAGGATTGGTCGATTGCGAGGTCCGCCAGCACACTGCGCAGGCGGGAATCATTGTTGGACAGTACAGCCAGTTGGTAGCCTCTCTTTCGCAGGGTGGTCAGGGTATCCAAAGCATGCTCGGCCAGTTTCCAGCACTCTCCCTTGGCAAACAAGTCCCATAGTACCTCGAACAAGGGATCGAGGTTTTGATCCCCGGCAAAGGGGCGGAAGGTCTCGGTCACCACCTGACGCCAAAATTCCGACTCCTCTCCACTGTTGGTTTTTTTACAGGTCTGGAGTTTACCAAAAGTTTGGTAGAACCGGGTGTTCACTTCATCATCCGATGCCTCGATGCCATGCTCTCTAGCAGTCCGGCCATAGACGGCCCCCACCGAGGGCCAGGGGCGTACGAGAGTGCCAGCGGCATCGACGGTGAGGAGGCGGATAGATGAGTGGTTGGTGGACATGGGTTGATTAACAGTTGGATAAAAGGCAACTTTGTGCCAATTCTTCTATTTGCTTAATATGGACAGGTTGGCAAGCAAGGGAGGATTCTCGCAAGGCACAGGGTTTGCCCTGGCGTTGGTCTTGGTCGCATTGGCCGGAGTATTTTTTCCACTGCATGTCGGAGAGAACAAGTGGTTGGTTTTTTTAGCCCCGATATCCACCTTTGTTATTTTTCTTTTTATCGGAAGAAGTATAACTGCGAGCGGCTTACTCCGGGTATGCAATAAACCCAAGGTTACTATGCTGGTACAGGGCTTTATCTTTGGTGTTCCCTGGGCGATTGCATTCGTTCTGACCTTCATTGCTCCATCGTCCTTTTTTTCGATAGGATTTCTAATTGTTCTCATTTTACCCACCACTGTTTCTAGTTGTGTGGTCTATGCCCGAGAGGCGGGCGGAAATGCAGAGTTTGCCTTGGGGCACTCCTTCATCGCCAACCTAATGGCTCCCCTTCTTTTCCCCTTGCTTAGTACCATGTGGATCTTTGGGGCAGGGTATGGTGGCATTCCATTTACCAAAGTTGCTGCCGAAGTATACCCTCGGCTAGGTCTGTTGATTTTATTACCGGTTCTTCTTGGGTGGTTTACGAGAAAAATACCCTTGCTCGGCAATTCGCCAGCGAGGTGGGAAGCCAAGGTACCTCAGGTATGTATACTCTTTCTGTCCTATCTTGCCTTTGCCTCAGGGAGTGCTCTTTCTTTGCTCGATATGCCCATGGTTGAATGGGTTGGGTTGGCCGTTTGGACTATGGGCTGCTGGTTGATTCTTTCCTTTTTGGGCTGGGCCTGCGGGAAGATCGGTGGTCTGGATATGCCCGAGAGAAAAAGTACTTATTTCGTGGTTTCCCAAAAATCTCTCGCCACCGGGATTCCCCTGATTTTTGCAACGATGGGAATGAAGAGTATGGAAGGGTGGGTCTGGTTGGTTTTACCGCTCACCCTCTACCATATGTTTCAATTGATTACTGGAGCGGGTGTGATTGCCTGGTTACATTCAAGAAAGTGAAACGATGGTTGGGTTTGCTTTTTACGTGGATGAATGAGCCATCCTCTTATAGCTTGTTGTGGAAATGACCGACCCATCCAATCCGCAGACTGCCCTGGAGCAACTACATGAGCAATTGGGTGATTGTGTGGAAACTTCATTCGAGCAACGAGAAGATCACTCCTATGATGGGTTGAAAGTTAGTTGCCTGCCCGATGCGGTCATCCGCGTAAAAGAGGACAGCCAGGTTGGCATCGTTTTGAAAATAGCCAATGAGCATAGGATTGCTGTGACCACCCGGGGAGCGGGTTCCTCACTAACCGGTGGGGCCACTCCAATACAGGGTGGTTGGGTGCTTGATCTGTCTGGTCTGAACCAACTGGAAATCGATGAAAGAAATCAGGTCGCATACTGCGGGCCCGGGGTAGTGGTGGCTGATTTACAGGCAGAGGCGGCCAAGGATGGTCTGTTTTATCCGCCGGATCCATCCTCCAAAAAATTCTGCACCATTGGGGGCAATATTGCCTGCAATGCCGGCGGATTACGTTGTGTGAAATATGGAGTGACCCGAGACTATGTGCTCGCACTGGAGGGGTTCCTGGCCAACGGGGAAAAAGTAAGGTGGGGCCGGGCGACCCGCAAGTTTGCCACCGGATACAATCTGCGTGACCTTTGGGTGGGAAGTGAGGGCACACTGGGCGTGGTTACCCAGGCAACTCTTCGGTTGATTGATCTGCCCAAGCATGCCGCCACATTTCTTGGAGTCTTTGAATCCGATGAAGTGGCACTTTCTTCACCGGGTGAACTTCGCAAGTTGGGCCTGCGTCCCTCCATCCTGGAGTACCTTGATCAGTGGACCATAGACTGCCTGCAAAAATATGTGGGCACCGAAGTATTTCCAGGAATTGATCCCAAGCCGATGCTCCTGATCGAACTGGACGGATCGGAGAGGGAGGTCGAAGAACAATCCAGCGTCTTAATGCAATGGATGGAAAGTAGGGCCCTTGCTTTTCGTTCGGCACACACTGCAGAGGAAGCGGAAAAAATATGGGATGTGCGCCGGCAGGGTTCGTCTTCGATGAAAAAGCTGGCCTCGACCAAGCTGAATGAGGATGTGGTTGTTCCCCTCGACAAACAGGTAGAGTTGGTGCAGTGCGTCGATGGATTACGGGAAAAATTTGGGATTAAGATTGGGGTCTTCGGTCACTGTGGAGACGGCAATCTGCATGTGAATTTGATGTACGATGAAGAGAATGCGGAGGAAACCGCCCGGGCAGTGGCTGCTCTCAAGGAATTGATGAGCCAGGTGATCAAGTTGGGCGGGGCAATCAGTGGAGAGCACGGGGTGGGGTTGGCCAAGACACCCTTTGTGCGGGAGCAGTTTAACCAGGCAGAATGGTCTGCTATGCTTGCGGTTAAAAAAGCACTGGACCCGAATAATATTTTAAATCCGGGGAAAATTTTTGACGTTTTCCATCCTTGGGAACAGAAAAAGATATCCGTGACCTTGTCATGGGAACTCGAAAACGAAGAACCAAAACCACAGGAAGCATGAAAAAGCCCTACCTTATCGCCCTCTTACTTACCTTGCCCATTTTAACTATTTTCGGTCAGGATGAAACGCTCTATCCATGGACTGACACCCAGGGTCGCACCTTGCAGGCATCTTTTATTTCCTTGGATGAATCGGCCCAGACCGTGATTATCAAGTGGAACGGTCAGGTATTTCCTTTGCCCCTTAATACTCTTTCATCTGCGTCTCAGGCATTGGCCAAACAACTCGGGGCTCCTGCACCGACCGTTTCACCTTCATCGGCTTCTTCCCCTTTTGATGAGATAGTTGCCGACATTCCTACGGACATCCTTGGGCCTGAGGCGTTGGATATCGAACATGATTGGACCAGTGCAGATGGTCGACCTATGCAAGCTAAGTTTATCTCACTGGTAGGCGATCAACTAACTGTTTCTATGAATGGTGGTGCCAATGAATACACTCTCCCGTTGAATAAATTTTCATCTGAATCACAAGAACTTGCAAAAGTCCTGCAAGCCCTGGCCAAGAAACATCGTCCTGCCCCTCCAAAACCAACGGTCGCCAAAGCACCAGCAAAGCCTGAGAAGGTGGTTCCGCCCAAAGTGGTGGAGGCAGATTTGGACAAAAAGCACACCTGGACGAGTTCCGATGGGAATCCACTGGAAGCATCCTTTCTCTCTGCAGATGATAGTGGGTTGGAAGTGAATTTTAGGGGGCGACCAACCAAAATCCCCTGGTCGAAACTTGATGCCCAATCGGTTGCTTTGGGTAAAGCATTGCAGGCTCTGAAAAAATCTCTCGTGCCTACCATACTTGGGGGAAATGAGAATGTTCTCGAGAGATATGGCTCAGGAAAGTGGAGAAACTATAACACCTACATCGAGAGCGTCGCCTTTGAGGCTGGAATTCATTGCAGTGGCAATAAGGTCCACTTTTGGTTGCTTAAAGATGGCCAGCGAGTTCAGTCCACTCCTTTCACGGTTGATTTCGAGGGTACATTTAAAGATGAACGTGGAAGCTGGGGTAGCCGGAAAATTGTCTCTTTGGAAACCTCCCCTCCTGCTGTAAATGACCGCCGGGAGACTACAATCAAGGGGAAATGGAACAATGAAGGTACTTTTGAATATAACTTTGAGCTAACCAATGCCGGTATGTCCTTTTGGGGCGAAGCCAAGGAACCAAGTTCCTCTGAATTTGCGACCTCACTCAGAATATGGATGCGGGCCCCTTCCGTAGTTGCGGATGCCAAAAATGCGACGATGGAGCAGATTAAAGAAGCAAGCGGGGATGGTGCTCTCTATGTGGACCCGATGGATGGGAAAAGGATTAAGTTTCCCTTTGATGAAAAGTGGGACGATATAAAAAACAATCTTTCCAAAGGAGGAAAAAAAGATGTGGATTACAATCCAGTCAAATATGCTGAGTTTAATGGCTTTCCTTTTGGAGACCATAAAATTAAAGCTTTACCAGCAAGCACACGAACGGGACATCTTGTTTGGTACTCTGGATATAGCCAGATTTTCCCTGCCCAAGGGCCTACGCTCATTCACCGAAGTATCGATGGTGCCCAAGCCATGGATGACTTTAAAAATGCAGCAGACTACAAAGAAAGGCTGAAAATCAAAAAGAGTGAATGTTTAAAAGTTCAGGTGATTCGGGGGAGTTGATCCCTTTGCTGATACGAGTCTTTAGACCTTTTTGTTTTTTTCTTTTTTCCTTCGTATGTTTCGGAGGCGAGAGAGTACGGGTTGCTTCCTATAATGTAAGAAATTATCTGGTAATGGACCGCCTTGTGGCGGGAAGGTGGGTGGAGGACTCTCCGAAACCAGAAATCGAAAATCGGATCGTTCGTTCCATAATCAAGAATGTAAATGCTGATATTCTTGCCTTACAGGAAATTGGACCGCCCATATATTTTCATGATTTGTGGAGAGATTTAAATAACTCAGGTTTGGAGCCCTATCGATACTCGTACTGGATCCAGGGCGAAGAGGATGAAAAGCGACACCTTGCCTTGCTTAGCCGTATCCCTTTTGAGGCCCGTAAAGTTTACCATGAATTGGAGTTTTCCTACTTTGGGCAGAAATATCGACCTAGGCGGGGTCTAATGGAGGTCGAGTTTCTATCCAATGGTACATCATGGAGACTCTTTAATTTGCATTTGAAAAGTAAATGGACCGAAAGAGAGGACGACCCCCAAGCTGCCAGCCTTCGTGAAAAAGAGGCAAGGGCGATTCGCGATTATATCCGACAGACTTATCCACCATCGGAAAATCCCAGGCACATCGTCCTGGGAGACTTTAATGACTTTAAAAATTCAGCCGCGATCCGCCGTTTCCAGAAAGTCAACCAAACCACTTTACATAATATACTGCCATGCAAGGATACCATGGGTTACTTTTGGACACATTATTACAAGAAACAGGATAGCTACGACCGCATCGATTACATTTTTGCATCTCCCCGAATGATGAATCATTTCATCGAAGGTACTGCTAAGGTTGCCGATCAAATCCGTTGCCTGGAAGGTTCAGACCACCGCATGATCTATGCCGATTTTGAGTTTTAGGGATTAGTTTATTCAGTAAAAATGGAGATCTGTGGTGGTCACTCCTTTTCTGCAGGGACCAATACCTTCCATGATTTTAAAATTTTTAGCCTTGGAAATTTTTCTTATTTCAGGATATCTCCACGAATCATCTACCAAGATCACCCCTCCGTTGTTGATGAATCTTTCAGCTCTTAAAAAGCAGGAGGTCCTGGCAGACCATGTTGAACTTGGGCCAAAATGATCTTCTCCATCAACCACGATTAAGTCGTAATTTTTATTAAGACTGAGGAGGTACTCCGAACACTCAAATTCTTCCTTGCTGCTGAGGTTAATTTCCGGTTGAAGAATTTCCACATTACTTAGTTGATGGTCATCTAGCTGCTGGCTGACCTTAAGAGTCCATTCCGGGTCTTGCTCAATGGAGCTTAAGCGAGCGAATCTTTGACCAAGAAATAGGGTGGAACCGCCTGATCCATACTCAAATACATGGCTGGTTCGTGAAATTTTTCGATCCACGAAATGAATTGCAGGTAGGCTCCACCAAGGAAGGCCCACATCAAGAGGAGATGATGACCTGACACAATACATCCAATAATAAGGAATGTGCCATGGATGCCTAGCCAGATAGAAGAGTACTTTCTGAATTCTTTTTGGATTCGATAAGTACATATTAGGTATAGGTTCTAAAAATCTTAAAAGTCCCTAGCACTTCCAAAGGTTTTTCGCTTCAATCATTTCGGCGACAGGTTGGGGGAGGGCGTCTTGCCAACCACGCTCTCTCTGGCAGACTTTTTGGAAAACATCGCGGGAGAAAAGTTTCATATTGGTTCGATCGCAGTTCTGAATTTTTTCCAAAAATCCATTTTCGCGCACATACTTGTAAAGGTTTCGGAGGTTTTCTGCGACCACCAGGTTATCTATGGTGATCAGCCCATCCTGGTCGGCCTGTGCCTCGACATTATCTCCTCTGTGCATCTGCTTACTGTAAATTTCAAAAGTTTCCTGCTCGATTGGGTATCCGTAAATGCGGAGGTTTTCTTTAAAAAGAACCCCAAAGGCTTCAAGGATTCCCCCATCGAGATTTCCATAATATTCCTGCTTGAAAATATCAGCTAAATTATTGAGTCCCAGGACCAGTCCTATCGGTTCACGAACCAATCTGCGAAGGTATGCGGATAAGCGGTAATACTCAAAGTAATTGGTGACCAATACCCCGTAACCGCAGGCATTGATCACCTCGATACGGGCAATGAAATCGTCGTGGTCAATTTCGTCCTTTCCTCCCAATGCACCGAGGGTGAGCTCCATAAATACCTTAAGCTTGGATTCATCCACATCCTCTCGGGCAATAAACTGGGTCCGGGCTTTTTCGAGCATGTCCACATTGACCTTGGTCAGCGGGCGAAAGCTGCCCCGTTCAATGAGACAGGCGTGCTTGTAGAGCTTCTCTGCGGCCTGCACCACATAGCCGTCCTCATCAAACATCACTGCATGGGTCAGCCCGTTTCGGATCAATTCCAGGGAAAGGATACGGTTATCCAATTTTTCAAAATTGGGTCCGTTAAACTCAATCATGTCCACCTCGATTCGTTCAGGACCCAACTCATCCAGTAAGCTGCAAATAAAAACTGCTGGGTTTTCCCGTAAATTGAAAGCACCATAGACAATGTTTACGCCGAGACGTCCAATGGCGTCCTGTTGCAGGCGGTTATCGCGGTCGAGCATCCTTACATGCAAAATAATATCATGAGGTGGCCCCATGGGTTCCAGTTGTAATCGGATCCCCATCCATCCATGGCATTCATTGGTTTTGTTGTAGTTCAAGGCCGCCACGGTGTTGGCAAAAGAGAAAAATGTGGTGTCTTGTCCGCGGACCTCTGAGAGGCGCTCATCCAGCAGTTCATATTCGTGTTTGAGCATTTGCACCAAACGCTGACGGGAAACATATCTGCCTGCTTCCCCGTAGATGGAGTCGCTGAATTTCATGTCATAAGCAGAGATGGTTTTCGCAACTGTTCCGGCAGCACCACCTGCCTGAAAGAAATTTCTTCCCACTTCCTGACCCGCCCCAATCTCGGCAAAGGTTCCGTACTTGGCTGGGTCCAAGTTGATTTGCAATGCTTTACGCTCCACGCTTAAAGGTTCTTCTTTCATGTTTATCGGAAGATGCTTGATTTCAGAAGACAGGCAAAGTTTTTCTTCGACCTTTTGGTGAATCAGGTGTTTTTTTCATCTTTTGTACTGAATGAAAAAATTTTTATCCGAAGTCTTTCGTAAGTTTGCAGTCTCCCTGGTCTCCACGATTCTATTTGCGGTGGTATTTTTCTTTTTGATGGGAGGTATGATTGCTTCCTTGCTTGAGACTCCAAAACCTAAAATTGGACTCAATTCTTTCCTGGTGGTTGATTTGACCATGAACCTGACCGAACGCCCGGGTGGGCTGACCTTTGAGGATGTTGCCGAACAGGCACTCACGGAAGAAGTCAAACCCCAGCAGCTCCACCTGCTCGAAGTTTTGGATGCCCTGAAGAAGGCGAAAAAAGACCCGCGTATTGCCGGTATTCTAATCGAGGGAAGTTTTCAGCCCCAGGACTATGGGTGCGGATACGCAACCATCCGTGAAATGATACAAGGTCTCGACGAGTTTAAGACCTCTGGAAAGCCGGTGCTCGGTTTTTGCCATAGCCCAACTCAGCTGGACTATTTGGTTTATTCCGCCTGCGATGAGCTCTACATGGACCCATCGGGCACTCTGCTTCTAAACGGTTTGGCCAGCCAGGACCTTTTCCTCGGTGACACCCTAAAGAAGTATGGGGTAGGTGTGCAGGTTGTGCGAACGGGTAGGTACAAGGGGGCGGTCGAGCCTTTCACCTCCACCGGGTACAGCCCTGAAAACCGCGAGCAAATCCAGCGCCTGCTTGATGTCCGCTGGGCGGATTATCTTGGTTTTGTATCCAACCGCCGAGATATTTCCTTTCGCGAGTTAAAAGCCACCTTAGGGAGTAATTATTTGTTTGAGGCGGAACAGGCCTTGGATGCTGGTTTGGTGGATGGCATTCTTTCTCATGATCAAATGATCGATTTGGTTATCGAGCGTGGTGCTTTGAATGAGGATGGTGATTGGTACAAGGAAGTTGCCCTGATCAATTACCTGGATCGTCCAGAACCCGGAAATATTGCAGGTGGTGCTGAAGCTCATTTTAGCAAGCCGGAGGTTGCGGTGATTTACGTCGAAGGCGTGATCGTGGACGGGGGTGTGGACGATGGTTCGATGGTGGGAGGTGCCGAGATTGTTAGCCGGATAAGAACGGCTTGGAATGATGAAAATTGCAAAGCAATCGTTCTGCGGGTGAACAGCCCCGGTGGCAGTGTTTCCGGTTCAGATGCGATCTTGCAAGAAATTCGTCGGGCACGGGCCGAGGGTATACCTGTGGTTGTATCGATGGGTTCCGTTGCCGCCTCCGGTGGGTATTGGATCGCCACCGATTGCGATCTTTTGATTGCTCATGAACAGACTATCACTGGATCGATCGGGGTTTTTGGCCTGCTGCCCAATTTGCAGGATCTTGGGGCCCGCTTCGGTGCATCCTTCGATGCGGTCAAGACCCATTCATCAGCCGACCTGCTGGGAGTATCCCGTCCCAAAACCGCAGAGGAAATGAAGGTCTTGCAGACCCATGTGGAGTCGCTCTACGAAAAATTTGTTACTTTGGTGGCAAAGGGCAGGAAGCTTCCTCTCGAAGAAGTGAAAAAGCATGCGGAGGGCAGGGTATGGATGGGCTTGGATGCCCGCAGAATTGGTTTGGTTCAGGAACTGGGTGGTCTTACGCACGCCATTGACCGAGCTGCTGTGTTGGCTGGTCTGGGAGAAGACTATGAAGTGATTGAGATGCCCGAGGTGAGTACACCAATGGATGATTTTGTGGAAATGCTGGACTCCCAGGCACAAGCACGCCCGATCATGCCCAACTCCTCTTTCACGGCCCTAGCAGAAACTGCAGGGTGGGCCGACGCAAAGCAGTTCCTTCGGGTGATCGAAGATACCCGCCGCACCTACTCCTGGCTCTCCTGGTACCGGGGTGCTTTCGGTTTTCATCCCTGATCGGAATACCCAAAAAATAGAAAATACAATTTATGAATCAGTCCGTCACCCTCGTTCGTTCCTGCAAAGCCACCATCATACCCGCAGGAGATGAAGTCACCCTTGCCGAAGGTGCATCCTACACCATCGCCCAGTCTCTCGGCGGTTCGGTTACCTTACGGGATGTTACCGGAATGTACCGCGTGGGAGAGAGTGAGCTTGATGCCCTAGGTGAGGAGATCAAGCAGGAGGTGCTTAAAAGTAAAGAGGACGGACAGGATAGCGGCCCCTTTAGTGAAGAAAAAGTATGGGATGCGATGCGTGGATGTTACGACCCAGAAATCCCGGTCAATATCGTCGACCTCGGTTTGATCTATGACCTGAGGATTGAGGATGGGGATGAAGGGAAGAAGATCAGCGTAAAAATGACTTTGACCGCCCAGGGATGCGGCATGGGCCCAGTGATCGCCGATGATGCCAAGCAGCGCATCCTTGCCCTCAGTGATGTGGAATCTGCTGAGGTTGATATCGTCTGGGACCCACCCTGGAACCCCCGGATGATATCGGAAGAAGGAAAGAAAGTCTTGGGGTTAGAGTAAATTCTAATTAATCAATCAGTTCAAAATTTGATTTGAGCACAAAAAGCCCGGTCTAGTGACCGGGCTTTTTGTATTAGAAGAAAGAAAATTAGGCTAGAATTTGTAGTCGATACCTAAAGACCATGTCGAAAGTTCGTTTTCCTGGGGAACACCAGAAGAAATATAGTCATCTAAACCCGATCCTTCGAATCTAAACAATGCATCAATTGAGTCATTTATTTGATATTGCAATGGTAATGACCAAGTTGCTCCCTTTGCAGGAATTCCATAATCAACAAAATTAATAGCTGGGGAAAATGTAATTTTATCAATTGAAAATTCCAAGCCAATCCCAGGTAAAAAAGCGTTTTCATCGATAATCTCTATTCCGTTCATGTCAGCTGATAATGAACTTAACCCAAGATTTGCGAAAAGTTTAATTTCTTGGAGTCTGTAATAGGGACGAAGCAGAATATCAAATTTAGTGATATCACCCTCATTTAACGCAGGCGAACCATCTAATCCATTTGCACTCAAAAACTGTGCGGATAAGTCAGCCCCATAGCTTCCTCCCGAGTGAAGTGCATAATTCGCTCTAAGTTCAAAGGAAAGCCCAGATACATCAATCGGGTTGCTTGAACTCTCGTTTTCCCAAGTGTAATCTCCAAGTGATGCTCCCACATAATTTTCACCGATTTTACCGGCAAAGGCGATTGATGGGAGAAGTAATAAAGCGAATAATTTTTTCATAAATGAGTAAGATATCTTTGTTTAGGTTTGAAGTTTAACCAATCAAACAAAGCAACATTCCTGTCAATTTAGAATTATGCCCATTTAAAGCGGGTAAGGAAAACTTAGAGCACAAAAAAGGGCCGGGAGATGTTCTCCTGGCCCTTTTTAATAAACTATGATGATTTACTGAGGCTTACTTAGCCTTAGATTTAATCTTTCCAACCTTTTTCCAGCGACCGGATTTAGCGGAATCCAGAACGGCTTCGCAGATGTACTGGGTTTCCAGTGCATCGCGGAAGTCGGGACGCAAGGGGCGCTTTTTCTTGGAGCCATAACCGGCGACGAAGTCGGCAAACTGGTTGATGAAGCTGTGCTCGTATCCGATGTTCAGACCAGGGACCCACCACTTATCCATGTAGGGGTGTTCACCACCGTCGGTCACATGGATGGAGCGCCAACCACGGGTCTTGGCATCTTCCTTATCGTACTCGAAGTAATCGAGGCGGTGAAGGTCGTGCAAGTCCCAGAAGAGGGAACCATCGGCACCGTTGATTTCGAAGGTGTAGAGGGCCTTGTGTCCACGGGCATAGCGGGTGGACTCAAAGATCGCCAGCGAACCATTGGCAAATTTGGCAAGGAAGGCACAAGCATCATCAATGGTGACCTTTTGCTTCTTACCGGTTGCAGTATGCACACGCTCCTTGATGAAGGTCTCAGTCATGGCACTGACTTCCACAATGGGTCCGTTCAACCAGATCGCAGTATCAATACAGTGAGCAAGCAAGTCTCCGGTCACGCCACTACCAGCCACCTTGGCATCGAGGCGCCATAAGCCTTCTCCACCCTGTGGTAGATCGGTGCTGATGGTCCAGTCCTGAAGGAAGTTGGATCGGTAGTGATAAATCTTACCCAAGCGGCCTTCATCGATCATCTCCTTGGCCATGGTGACCGCAGGGATGCGACGGTAGTTGTACCAAACCATGTTGGCGACGCCTGCTTTTTCCACTTCGTGCACCATTTCCTCACCTTCCTTGCAGTTTAATGCAAGGGGCTTTTCGCAAAGGATACCTTTACCAGCCTTGGCGGCAGCGATTGCGATTTCGTGGTGTACATTGTTGGGTGCGGCGATATCGATCACATCGATATCATCACGGGCGATCAGTTTCTTCCAATCGGTCTCCACGGACTCGTAACCCCATTGCTCGGCGAATGCTTCCGCCCTATCTTTATTACGGGCACAAACGGCAGCGAGTTGGGGTTCATACTTCAACTCCGGGAAGAAGTTGGGCACTTTGCGGAAGGCGTTGGAGTGGGTACGGCCCATGAAGCCATATCCGATCAGTCCGATGCGCAAGGGTTTTTTCTTAGCCATAGGTTCTGAGTAGGTTTGGTTTGGTTGGGAGGAAACCGCTTAAAATTCGGCCCTCAGGATTTACTTTCTTCAAGCTCGATGGGCTTGTAGCCACCGCGTCCCTTGAAGTAGAAAATAAGAGCAAGGTAGCAGGCGAGCATGAAAACTGGGAAGATGGCAACACTGGCCAAAGAAGCTTGTTTGCCCACCTGAATGCTGTGGCGGACGGTGTCTTTTTCCTCAGCCTCTAAAGTATCCACCGTAGCAAGGTCCACTGCGGTGTAATCGCCGAGGAAGTAGGTGCTGTCCTTGGATACCTTTCCGTAGGTCTCTTCGGAGGTGGAGGAGATGATGGACGCTTTTACAGCATCTTCACCCATCTTTCCGATCACCGGTCCACCAAGAATACCCACTGCAAGCATACCGATGCCGGCAATCGCATTGAGGGTGAGGGCACCCCCTTTGGGGCATTGCTCAGAAACCACACCAAGGGTAGTTGGCCAGAAAAAGGTTTTTCCGAAGCCGTACAGGGTGGCAAATACGAAGATCATGGCCAATCCCGATGCGGAACTAAGCAGGTACAAACCAGCAATGGCCAAAACGGCAGAGGTTGCAAGAAGACCCAAGGGGCCGAGTTTCTCAACAATTGGACCCGCAAACCAGAAGCGCAGTACCATCATGATTGCAGAGGTGTAAATAAGAACCCAGAGGCCGTTGTATCCAGCTTCCTTCATTGGCTCTTCCATCAATCCAGAGATGGCTCCATCGGTACCAAGCTCTGTGGTGGCCAAGGGGATCATGATAATGCACATGAAAATGAGGAGCGGGCGCCCGAGTGACTTACAATAGAAGTAATATCCCACCGTGGCTATTGCGGTAAGGATGTAGACCATATTGTCGGTCCATCCAAATACCATGCCGAGCTGTCTGAAAATGAGGTAACCTGCGATCAGAGCACCAATGGCTCCAAATTCGGCAAGCATTTCCTTGTAGGAAGTACCGGAGGAGACACGCTCATTAACTGGAAACTCAGCTTTGAGGAGCATGAGTAAATAAACAACGGCAGGGATGGCGATGAGGTAGATGAGAATTCTCCAATCCTCAGCAGCTTGTGCACCGAGGAGGATGGTAAGAATACCACCGATTACTAAACCGCCGGGCCATCCAGCATGGAGGATGTTGAGCCACTTGGTTTTGTCCTTTTTGAACATAGTGGCAACCACTGGGTTGATGAAGGCTTCCACGGTACCATTACCCAGACCGAGAATAACAGAACCCCAATATAATAAATTGTAAGCTTCAGACTGGGCTGCTTTGAGTTCATCTCCAGCAAGTCCTTCAGCCATAACTACTCCATATGCCTGGAATGCGAGAATTGCGTAAAGAGCATAGCAGACAAAACTAAAGAGCATGGCCACGCGGTATCCAACCTGGTCGATAATCAGGCTGAAAACAATGATACTGATGGCGAATGGCCAGATACCCGCACCAAAGAGTTCACCGGCTTGTACTTGGTTTAATCCAAAGGTGCTTGGCCAAAAGGGCTCTGCGTTTACGAGGAACGCCCTAGTGATAAAGGCAAAAGCAGTTGTGATGAGGGCGATAAAGCATCCCCAAAACAATTTCATATCAGGTGCTGATTCTTGATTACTCATAGTTTATATATAGGCTGGTTATTGTAGTATTTAACTAGGGTAGGTTGCGATATCTTCTCAAATGCATATCACTTGGCAAGCCTCAATCGAATGATTTCTAAAGCAACGGTTTAGGCTATTTGTTTATTTTAGCCCAACTGTCGCGCATGGCAACGGTGCGATTAAGGACATGGTTTCCTTGTGGTGACTTATCTGAATCCAAGCAAAAATATCCCACTCGTTCGAGCTGAAAGGGATGACCTTTTTCTAGTTCGGTTACTGAAGATTCAACCAAGGCATGGGAAATGATTTCAAGGGAGTCTGGATTTAGATTGTCGATAAAGTCTCCCCCTTCTTCCACTTTTTCTGGGTCCGGCTTGTTGAACAGTCGGTCATATAAACGAACCTCGCAGGTTTGGGCAGTGGATGCATCTACCCATTGAATGGTACCTTTTACTTTGCGTCCGTCCGGACTATCCCCTCCGCGGCTCTCTGGATCGTACTCGCAAATCAGCTCAGTAATCTTCCCGTCGGGATCTTTGATCACCTCAGTACAGGTAACATAATAGGCATATTTTAAGCGAACTTCCTGCCCGGGGGACATACGGAAATATTTTTTGGGTGGGTCTTCCATGAAATCATTCCGATCCACATAAATATGCTTGGAAAAAGAAATTGGGCGGGTGCCTGCTTCTGGATTTTCGGGATTATTGACCGCATCCACCGTTTCCACCTGATCATCCGGGTAGTTGGAAATCGTTACTTTTAAGGGGTCAAGCACACCGAGACGGCGGGGAGCACAGAGGTTGAGGTCGTGGCGCAAGCAATGTTCAAGCAATTCCACTTCGATCACATTTTCCCGCTTCGCCACACCCACTTTTTCACAGAAGTCCCGGATGGCCTGTGGAGTATAACCTCTCCGGCGCATCCCCTGCAGGGTGGGCATGCGCGGATCATCCCATCCATTGACATGCCCCTCTTCCACGAGGCGGAGCATCTTCCGCTTGCTCATTACTGTGTAATTTAGGTTCAGGCGGGCAAATTCGATTTGCTGAGGATGGTGAATACCAAGGTTTTGGCAAAACCAGTCATACAGAGGGCGGTGGTGCTCAAATTCGAGGGTGCAGATGGAATGGGTGATGCCCTCAAGGGAGTCGGATTGCCCATGGGCAAAATCATAGGACGGGTAGATTTTCCATTTATCGCCTGTCTTGGGGTGGGGTTGGTGAAGGATGCGATAAATCACTGGATCGCGCAAATTGAGGTTGGGCGAACTCATGTCGATTTTTGCCCGCAGGGTCTTCGCTCCATCCTCAAATTCTCCAAGACGCATTTTTTCAAACAACTCGAGGTTTTCCTCGATGGTGCGGTTACGGAAAGGACTGTTTTTTCCTGGTTCGGTGAGGGTGCCCCGGTGCTGTCTCATCTCCTCGAAGGTGAGGTCACAGACAAAAGCCTTGCCTGCCTCAATCAACTGGATGGCCCAGGTGTGCAACTGGTCAAAATAATCTGAAGCGTGAAAGAGGCGCTCTTCCCAGTCGAAGCCGAGCCAGCGGACATCAGACATAATCGCCTCTGCATATTCAGTTTTTTCTGCCACCGGGTTGGTATCGTCGAGCCGAAGATTGCAAAGTCCACCAAATTCCCTTGCGATGCCAAAGTTCAGACAGATGCTCTTGGCGTGGCCCAGGTGGAGGTACCCATTCGGTTCGGGAGGGAAGCGGGTATGGACCCGGCCATCGTTTTTGCCGGACTGTTGGTCGGATTGCACCCGGGTACGAATGAAGTCAAGGGGATGTTCTTTTTCGGTTTCGCTCATCAGAAATAAATTAGTTATTTGTGCTAATCGATGCGGTTGCCGTAAGCACTGGCATATTCTTTTTCCAAACCTTTCAGGCCTTTCTTGCTCAATCCCTGCCCATCATTAGCCAATTTTTCAAGTGCGTACCGCAGACGCATACGGGTGAGGTCAGGGCCGAGGATCGCAAGACCGTCGAAGAGAGGCAGGGAGACAGTGCTTCCACTCATTGCCACAAAAAAGAGGGGGAGCAGTTGCTTGAGTTTCATTTCCTCGACCTCAGCAATTCTCTGAAAAAGGGAGGAGATTGCATCCCGGTCCCAGTTCGGAATTTTCTCTAGTTCCCACTCAGCGATTTTTAGCAGACGGGCAGGTTGAGCAGGTTCGAGCTTACCAGTGAGTTTTTCAACGGAGTATTCAGGCTGTTCGTTAAGAAGAAACTGGGCGAGGGGGAAAAAGTCGGAAAAAGTTTCCAGCCTCTGTAGGGCGAGGGGCATGATTTTTCCTAGAAACTCAGGATTTGCTTTCCAATCAAGCAAGCGCTCGACCACCTGAGTAGGTTCAAGTTTTTCACGAAGGTAGCGTCCGTTGAGCCATTTTAACTTGGCGAGGTCAAATATGGGCCCACCCAAGCTGATCCGTTTGAGGTCAAAGGTCTCAACCAGTTCGTCCAAAGAAAAAATCTCCCTTTGGTCGGGCAGGGTGTAGCCCATCATACCAAGGTAATTGAGCAGGGCTTCGGGGAGGAAGCCAGCATCACGGAAATAAAAGATTCCGGTTGGGTTTTTACGTTTGGAAAGTTTCGATTTGTCCGGGTTGCGCAGCAGGGGGAGGTGGGCAAAGATAGGTGCCTGCCACCCAAGTTGCTCGTAGAGCAGAACATGCTTGGGCCCGCTGCTGATCCATTCTTCCCCGCGGATTACATGGGTGATGCCCATGGAGTGATCATCGACCACATTGGCGAGGTGGTAAGTGGGAAATCCATCGGACTTACGAATCACTTGGTGGTCGATCTGGGACCAATCGATACTTACCTCGCCCCGCAATTCGTCGTGAAACTGACAGGTCCCGGAATCGGGGATTTTCATACGAACCACGAAGGGTTCGGATTGGGCACGGGATGCAGATTCTTCGGCGGAGAGACTCAGGCAGTGTCCATCGTAGCGGGGTGTTTGCTTATCCGCCATTTGTTGCACCCTCAAATCGTTGAGCCGTTCGGTAGAGCAAAAACAGCGGTAGGCATCACCCTGCTCCAGGAGGCGGTTGATTTCCTTTTCGTAAATATCGAGGCGTTCGCTTTGTCGGTAAGGCCCGTGGGGGCCACCGCAGTCCGGGCCTTCATCCCATTCAATACCGGCCCACTTGAGAGCATCAAAAATAGCTTGTTCAGATTCTTTGGAAGAGCGCTGCCGGTCGGTGTCCTCGATTCGTAAAATGAACTGGCCGCCATGCTTGCGGGCGTAGGCGAGGTTGAAGAGTGCCATGTAGGCAGTTCCTAAATGGGGAGCTCCTGTAGGGGAAGGAGCAATTCGGGTACGAACGGGAGCGGTCATTAATCGAGGAAATAGAAAAGAAGAATCATACAAATGTTCTCTTTAAGGACGAACAAAATCAGTCGTTCCTTGCCTTACGATGCGATCAAGCATACGACAAATTTAATGAAGACTTTAATAGTGGGAGCAAATGGAAAGGTGGGAACCATTCTCAGCGGAAAGATGTGGTCGGCTCACGGGTTTTCTCCGGTTGCTTTGATTCGGGACCCACGACAACAGACCAAGTTCACTGCCTTGGGCGTGCCTTCCGTGGTCGGTGACTTGGAGGCTGGGATCGCCGACTTTCTTCCAGGAATGGATGCGGTGGTGTTTACTGCGGGATCCGGTGGGCATACCGGGCCGGAGAAAACCATTGATGTCGACCAGAACGCCGCGGTCCGGCTTATCCGTGACTGTAAAAAGGCAGGTGTACGGAGATTTCTCATGGTCAGTGCCATTGGGGCAGATCCTGCAAGTGAATCGCCCCGCATTCAGCACTACTTAAGGGCGAAAGGCGTGGCGGATGGTGCCTTGCGTGCATCCGGGCTTGATTATGTAATTTTGGCACCGGGTACCTTACTGGACCAACCCGGCACGGGAAGAATTGAAGCGGCGGAGGAACTTGGGCATCACGGGTATCTCCCGCGTGAGGATTTAGCAGATTGTATCATTGAGACTCTGCGTAACTATAATTGCGTCGGTAAAACCATTGAAATTGTTTCCGGAGCCAAAAAAATTAAGGATGCAATTACAGCAGCAGTAGGCGGGGCAGCCCTTCCTCCAGTATTGTGAGTAACATTTGCCCTTTCCTTCTTGAGGAATTGGCAAAACCTGACATAAAGGAGTTTCAATTCCATATCTCTCCTGAATTGAACCCAAAACACGCAGATTTTTTCCCAACGCCGGCTCCCCGAGGAGCCTTTTTTTTGATTTTTTTCCTGCACCATGCCTAGAAGAACTGATCTCGAACACATCCTAATCATTGGCTCTGGCCCCATTATCATTGGCCAGGCTTGCGAATTTGATTACAGCGGGGCCCAAGCCTGCAAAGCCCTACGCGAAGAAGGCTACCGTGTTTCGCTCGTCAATAGCAACCCGGCCACCATCATGACGGACCCTGAGTTTGCGGATGCGACCTATGTCGAACCGCTCACTTTGGAAAGTGTGACCAAGATCATTGAGAAGGAAAAGCCCGATGCACTCCTTCCCACCTTGGGCGGGCAGACTGGCCTCAATCTTTCCCTCGATCTCTTTCACGCCGGCGTGCTTGATGCCCATGGAGTGGAAATGATTGGTGCCAAGCCCGAGGCCATCAAGAAAGGGGAGGACCGCGAACTTTTTAAACAGGCGATGCTCAAGATCGGGCTCGATGTCGCCCGTTCCTTTTCCATCACCTCGCTGGAGGAGGCCCGTTCCCATCTCGATGAATTGGGAGATTTCCCGATTATTTTGCGCCCCGCTTTTACCCTTGGTGGAACCGGTGGAGGAATTGCTTACAACCGGGAGGAATTCGATGAGATGGTCAAGAAGGGCTTGGATGCCTCCCCGGTCCGGCAGGTGCTGATGGAAGAATGCCTGCTCGGGTGGAAGGAATACGAGATGGAGGTGATGCGCGACTACAAGGATCAGTGCGTGGTCATCTGCTCGATCGAAAATTTTGATCCCATGGGGGTGCACACCGGAGACTCCATCACCATCGCCCCGGCGATGACTCTTTCGGACAAGGAGTACCAGTTGATGCGAGATGCATCCTTTGCCTGTATCCGCGAGATCGGAGTGGAGACAGGGGGGAGCAATATCCAGTTTTCCACGGATCCGAAGACCGGTCGCATGGTGGTGATCGAGATGAATCCACGGGTTTCCCGAAGTTCTGCCCTTGCCTCCAAGGCGACCGGATTCCCCATCGCCAAGTTTGCCGCGAAATTGGCGGTTGGGTATTCGCTCGATGAATTACGCAATGATGTGACCAAGGAAACTCCTGCCTCTTTCGAGCCTTCGATTGACTATGTGGTCACCAAGATTCCCCGCTTTACTTTCGAGAAATTCCCCGAAACAGATTCTTCCCTCACCTCCGCAATGAAGTCCGTGGGTGAAGCGATGGCCATCGGACGGACCTTTAAAGAGTCCTTTCAAAAAGCGATGCGCTCGCTCGAAATTGGACTGAAAGGATTTGAGGCGGGCAAGCTGGCCGATCAGGACCTCGACAAATCCGCGGTGCGGGCAGGGGTAAAACGCCCATCGGCCGACCGACCCACATTTTTGTACAAGGCACTGGATATGGGAATGACCGCAGAGGATCTCTCCAAGCAGTCCGGAATTGATCCTTGGTTCACTTCCCAATTGGAAGAGATTCATCAGATCGGTCAGTTTTTGCGTAGTTCAGGCTTGGATACAATCGAAGAGGAAGCTTTCCGTCAGGCCAAGGAAGCCGGTTTTTCCGACCGCCAACTTGCCGACTACTGGAATTGCGAGCCCTCTGAAGTTCGTGCCAGGCGTGTATCCATGGGTATTGATACCACCTTCCGCTTAGTCGATACCTGTGCCGCTGAATTTGAGGCATTCACGCCCTATTACTACTCGTCCTATGGGGACGAAAACGAGATCAGTAAGTCGGATAAGAAAAAGATCATGATTCTCGGCGGTGGTCCCAACCGGATCGGGCAGGGGATCGAATTTGATTACTGCTGTGTGCATGCCTCCTTCGCTCTGCGTGATGCAGGGTATGAGACGGTGATGGTCAATTCCAACCCCGAGACTGTATCGACTGATTACGATACTTCCGACCGTCTCTACTTTGAGCCCCTCACCCTGGAAGATGTCCTGGAAATTTATCATCAGGAGGAATGCGACGGGGCCATTGTACAGTACGGCGGACAGACCCCGCTCAACCTTGCCACCGGCCTGAAAGAAGCGGGGGTCAATGTCATCGGTACATCCCCCGAAAGCATTGATCTGGCGGAGGATAGAGAGAAATTTAAGCGTATCCTTGAGGAAATCGGACTGAAGCAACCGCAGAACGAAACCGCGATGCATCCCGGGGAAGCGGCAGAGAAAGCTGCCCGTATCGGGTACCCCATCTTGCTACGCCCCTCCTTTGTTTTGGGTGGTCGCGGCATGTTTATTGTCTATGACGAGGATGAGCTCAATGGAGTGGTCAAGGAAGCCTTTGCGGTGGCTCCGGGCAAACCGGTCCTGCTCGATAAGTTTCTTGAGGAGGCAATCGAGTTGGATGTCGACTGCATTTCGGACGGCGAGACCACGGTGGTGGGCGGGATGCTCCAGCACATTGAATTTGCCGGGGTTCATAGTGGGGATGCCGCGATGGTTCTTCCCCCGCATGACCTGGAGAGTTCGATGATCGATGAGGTCAGGCAGGCATCCCATGCCCTCGCCAAAGCCCTCAAGGTGATCGGGTTGATGAATATCCAGTTTGCGATCAAGGACGGGGAACTCTTTTTGATCGAGGTGAATCCACGCGCTTCCCGTACCGTGCCCTTTGTCAGCAAGGCAATCGGGGTACCTTTGGCTAAGCTGGGTGCCCGGGTCATGGCCGGTGCAAAACTCAAGGACCTCGGCTTTACAGAAGAGATTACGCCCAAGCATTGGGCAATTAAGGAAGCGGTTTTTCCCTTCAGTAAATTTCCCGGTTCTCCCATTGTTCTCACCCCAGAGATGCGCAGCACCGGGGAAGTGATGGGGCAGGATGAGGATTTTGGAATCGCTTTTGCCAAGACCCAGATGGCAGCCAAGCCTTCCTTGCCTTTGGAAGGGACCGTGTTCATCAGTGTGAAGGATTCAGACAAGCCCAAGGCCCTCGAAATCGCTCAGGGATTAAATGAGCTTGGTTTCAAGTTTTACTCCACTGAAGGAACGGCCAAGTTTCTCAACGACAATGGAATCAAGGCGGAATCTACCCTGCGCATCAGTGAGGGTCGCCCCAATGTGGCCGACCTGATCAAGAACGGCAAGGTGCAGTTGGTGATCAATACTCCACTCGGGCTCATTCCGCGCCGGGATGAAAATGGGATCCGCAGTGAGGCGGTCCTCCATGGGGTGCCGGTGATTACCACTCTCGGCTCGGCCTACGCCGCCTTGCAGGGCATTCGTTCGATTCGCGAAAAGAAGTTTTCGGTTAAGTCTCTCCAGGCCTATCACCCATCATGAGTCCGTCGGTCATCGCCCTGCTTCATGGCCCGGACCAACCCGGGCTGGTAGCGAGGACGGCTGGCTGGATTCATCAGCGTGGGGGCAATGTTCTTCATGCCGACCAGCACCTTGACCGGGATGAAAATATTTTCTTTCAACGGGTGGAGTGGCAGCCCGCATCTGATCATTCCATCAATGAAGAAATGGGTTCCTTTAGGGAGTTGGTGGCGGGTGAACTGGGGATGCAGGTCCGGCTGGCAAGAAGCGACCAGCGGCCCCGCGTTGCCCTCATGGTGACCAAAGCCGATCATTGCTTTCATGACCTCGCTCTGCGCCAGCGGGCAGGGGAGTGGGAGGCGGATCTGGTCGGCGTGCTTTCCAACCATGAGACCCTGCGATCCGTGGCCAATTCCTATGATTTACCTTTTTTATTTCATGCAGTCAGCCGGGAGAGCAAGGCGGATGCAGAAACCGAACAGCTTGCCTGGTTGGCGGAGCAAAAAGTCGACCTCCTCATCCTCGCCCGCTACATGCAGGTGCTCTCAGCGGGCTTCCTTGAAAAGGTCGGTTGCCCGGTGATTAATATTCACCACTCATTTCTTCCGTCCTT
>CAXBQX010000019.1:0-35705 GCA_963978365.1 uncultured Opitutales bacterium
ATTGGTGGTGCCCTGGCTGGAATGGTATTGCCTCATGTTCATGGACAAAGTGGCTCGACCAAGAAGATCGCCCTGATCGGTTGCGGTGGTCGTGGAACAGGTGCGGTTGCCAATGCCATTGATGCTTCGGGTCCATACTGCCAGTTGAAGCTCCATGCGATGGCAGATGTTTTCGATTGGAGAGTCCAGCAAAGCTACAAAGGACTTTCTGCTAAGTATGCAGCTCAAATGGATGTTCCCGAAGACCGTCAGTTTGTTGGGTTTGATTCTTACAAAAAGGCAATGGACACCCTGGATGCTGGAGATATTGCCATCTTTGCTTCTCCCTGTGCTTTTCGCCGACCTCACTACGAATACGCTATCCAGAAAAAACTTAATGTTTTCATGGAAAAACCTGTTACTCCGGACGGGCCCTCCTCCAAAAAAATTCTCGCAGTCAATGAAGAGGCCAAAAAGCTCAACCTCAAAGTGGGCGTAGGTCTGATGTGCCGACACAGTGAGGCCCGTATCGAACTGAAAGACCGGATCGATAACGGTGAGCTTGGCGAATTGCTTTACTTGAGAGCTGTTCGTATGCAAGGTCGCTTGATCGGTTGGGACAAGAGAAAGCAGGAAACCAAGGATAAAGATCTCAGTGACCTGATGTACCAGATCAAAAACTTTCACGGCTTTCTTTGGCTAAGTGGAGGAGTTTACAGCGATTTTAATATTCACAACATCGACGAATGCTGCTGGATGAAAGGGATGTGGCCGGTCAAGGCTATGGGCTTGGCTGGCCGTCACTACCGTGGAGATGAAATTGACCAAAACCTAGACAGTTACTCGGTTGAATACACCTTCCCAGACGATACCAAGCTCTACTTCCAGGGTCGCAGCATGAATAAGTGCTACGAGGAATTTGCTAGCCATGCCCACGGAACCAAAGGATATGCCCTTGTATCCGGCCCTGGCGGCCATGCCTCCCAAGCACGTATACACAAAGGTCAAGGTCCTAAAAGTGAACTTGCTTGGATGTTTGGAACCGAAGACGGGGGGCGCCCCCGTCGTGAAAATAGTGCTTATGTGGACGAGTGGGATCACTTGCTCGACGCCATAGTCAACGACAAGCCCTACAATGAAGTTGAACGGGGCGTGGCCGCGAGTGTGGTTACCTCCATGGGCAGAATGGCGTCTCATATTGGCCGTGAGGTGACCTACGATGAGATGCTCAATTGCACGCACGACTTCTGTGCCGGTATCGATGATATCGTGGACGGAGACTCACCCTCTCCACTCTTAGCCAATGCAGATGGAAGCTATGCGATTCCCCAGCCCGGTCAAATGGGCACTGAGTACTAAAGCTTTACCTTTCAAATTTCATTCGGATTGGGAGCAGGGTGAGCTTGCTAACAGCTTGTGATTTTGCCTGCGAATAAGTTTCCTTGGAGCATTTTTGTGTATTTATCTCTTAATTTCCAAGAGTTTAGGACAACCTCACTGAACCTCACTCCAAGGATTACAGAATCGCAGTTGACCAAGTTGTACCCATCCCGCTAAATCGACTTATCCAAGGAAGTTTTGGGGTAGGCTTTCTTGGCTTTAGGCCCGTTCTCGGTTACCGAGGACGGGCCATTTTTTTCCTTATTTGCAAATCTTTTCTTCCAAGTCGATCAAGTGCTGAACCATTTTTGTCATCGCCAGAGGCGGGATGGATTCTCCAACCACTTCCCTGACCAACCTTGGAGAAAAGGTACCGTTTGCATTCCATTTTCCCAGGGGCACCACTCCAAAATCATAACACTTGGACCAATGTTCGGAGTCGAGGGTAGAAAGTCGCAAGATTTCCCGCAGGGAAAGAACCCGGTTTTGTTCTGGGTGCCCCTTTAGGTCGCTGGAAATGACCCCACTGTTCATCGTTAAAGTACCCGCGGGTCGATCCCACCACATTCTACGATAGGAAGTACGAAACCCACGGATCAATCTTGCTTTACCATCTTTGACTAACTGTGGAATAGGCAACGGGCAATCACATCCCGAACACTTGGTTTGATTTGGTTTTTTTCTTCGCGTTTCACAATGCGGACAATGATCGTTATCAAAAGCAGTCTGCCCCTCTGGGGTGTGATGCATCCAATAATACTGCTTATCATTCCATGGTGGAATACAATGATAAGGGTCCTTTGGATCCACCAAATGGCTATGGGCATCCAAAGGACTTAGATCAGAGGTCACATCCCTTAGGGTCACCCAGGGTAAAAGACCCTTACTTCCATGGGTCCGTGGTGCGTGCAGAGGGCTGAGATCTTTAGAAAATACCGCGTGCAAGCTAGGATATGAATCAACCACTTCAGGCAAACGGCAGCCAATGGTAATCAAACGTTCACGATGATGAGGAACTCCATAATCCCTAAAATCCAAGATACACGAGCGAATGGTGTAGCCCAATGGGTGCATTCTGCGAGCGACACAGTCCAGAATATTTTCCGGTAAATCTGATTCGTTTCGAATGACTGTATTTTCCATTCGCTTTACATTTTCGAGCAAGAACCAATCGGGTAACAGACTCTCCAATACATCTAAACCTGGAAGGATTAATCGGTTACGCTCATCATCTTTTGGACGTTTTCCCACTCGTATGGAAGATGAAATTCTTCCTGCTCCATTGGAAGACATTCCTTGGCAAGGTGGAGAAAGGGTGATCAACCAAGGATGCTGACCCTGTAGCTGCTTTTGAAAAAAATCAATATACGCATCTTTTAATTTCCAGATATCTCCCTCAAAAACTTTGGTGTTAGGGAAATTTTGTCTGATCAAAGAGGCACGCGATGGCACAATTTCACAAGCACCAAGAACAGGAATACCACAACCCCACTCAATACCCACATCTCCCAGACCGCCTCCCGAAAAAATCGAACCCGCGATCCGTTCTGGTAGATTTTTTTTCCCTGTTTTGCTCAAGCCCTAGTTCTCCCAATTCTTTAAACATGTGTCACGTTAAAAGTTTTCATTGAGCCGACTTCATCTATTTAATTTTCAAATTAGATGGACTTTTACTTGGCTCAATTTGCACACTCATTAAAAATTGAAAAGTTCATGGTTCTTCGCTCATCCAACTACCTGAGGTTACTTGGCTGCATGGCTCTCATTTTCTGCTTCGGGAATTTTATCTGGGCGAAGATCGATTTTAACCGGCAGATCCGACCCATCCTTTCAGACAAATGCTACAAGTGCCACGGTCCAGATGCTAAAAATCAAAAATCAGACTTCCGGCTCGATACCTTCGAACATGCGATCCAGGAGCATAACGGGTTTGTTGGTCTTACACCAGGGAGCTTGGAGGATTCTGAGATCCATTGGCGAATTCATACCGATGATGAAATCGAATTGATGCCCCCACCTGAAAGTAAGCACCCTCTCACAGATGAAGAAAAAAAACTTTTGGACCAATGGATCATGGAAGGCGGACAGTATGAGCAACATTGGTCCTTTCAACCACTCCCCTCCTATATAAAGGCTCCGGATAGCAAGCACCCCAATCCACGGAACGAAATCGATCATTTCATTGCAGAAGGACTGAAGGACACCCCCTTGCTCCCAAGCAAGGAGGTTGATAAAGCACGGTGGCTGCGGCGGGCGAGCTTCGATCTGACCGGCCTGCCACCCACTATGGAAGAATTGGACGCCTTTGTGTCCGACACATCATCGGATGCTTATGAAAAGGTAACGGACCAACTCCTTTCCACCAACGCCTATGCCGAGCGAATGGCCACTGAGTGGATGGATGTGGCACGATATTCAGACAGCTATGGATACCAAGTGGACCGACCGCGCAATGTCTGGGCCTGGCGGGACTGGGTCATCCGCTCCTTCGCTCAAAACCAGCCCTATGACCAATTCGTGACTGAACAACTCGCGGGCGATCTTTTGCCCAATGCCACCAGGGACCAAATTCTAGCGACCTGTTTTAACCGCCTGCACTCTCAGAAAGTGGAAGGTGGAAGTGTACCCGAAGAGTTCCGTGTAGAGTATGTGGCAGACCGTGTACATACCTTTGGTACCGCTTTTCTTGGGCTGACTATGGAGTGCACCCGCTGTCACGATCATAAATATGACCCCTTGACCCAGAAGGACTACTTCTCTCTCTCTGCCTTCTTTAACAACATCGATGAAGCAGGCTTGTACTCTTATGTTACTCAATCCGTCCCCACTCCGACCCTGGAACTGGGAGAGCTCCCCAGCGATCAAAAAATAAGGGATGCAAAGACTCACCTAGCTGAAACCAGAGACTCCAATCTAACCAAAGAATCCTTCGACCAATGGAAGCAATCCGTTTCCTTAGAGAAACTTGGTCAATCCCGCTATTTTAAGTCTTCGACACTTCCATTGAAGTCTCTTGATAACTGGTCCGTTCTCGAACTCAAGCCATCTTTGTGGCTAGACGCCAATGATGCCAATGCCTCCGGACCAGTGTGGCATGACTTGAGTGGCAACCATAATCACGCTAAGAGAACAGGATATACTCAACTTGTGATTGACCAAAAAAGTGGTTTAAGGGCAATGCTTTACGAATCCAACCAGTCTTCATTTCATGAGTGGTCAGAATTATCTAATGCCAAGACTATTTTCTGGGCACTCAAGAAGACGAAAGGAAACAATGGTTCAATACTAACTCATCACTCTCTTCATCACTTTCATTCTGACGGTGATAGGTTTTGGCATTCTGTGCATGCTCACGACCATGTGTCAGCAGGCACCCTGCAAATCAATGGGAAAAGGAATCGTTCATTAAGCTATTATCCCGACTCATTGGCAATCATCAGCCTACAAACAACCGGGCCGGTAACAGCAAGCAGACTGGGCAAGGATAGGAATCATCACAACCTAGGAGCAATTGTAGGAGAACTTCTCATTTTCGAAGAACATTTAGCTAACAAGGATCTACAACTAGTTGAGAATTATTTACTCCAGAAGTGGAAAGTTTCCAGACAAGAAAACACTTTCGGCTCGCCGATCGCTTATTTGTCCTTTGATGAAAAAAACGGCAACCAGTACCCAAATCTGGCAGACCTAAACCAATCGGCATCTACCAACGCAAATAACCTCGAAGTGGAAGGTAGATTCGGCAAGGGAATCAAATTTAGCGGGGATGATGCGCTGAGCTTCCCCAAGGAGTTCGGAGATTTTCACCGTCACCAACCCTTCAGCTTCGCCTGCTGGATTAAACCGGAGCAGTTGCTTGAGCGCGGGGTGGTCCTTCGTAGATCCCAGGCCTGGACCGATGCGGCTAGCCGTGGTTATGAGCTGATTATCGAAAAGGGTCTACCCTCCTTTGCTCTTGTTCACTTCTGGCCGGGCAATGCCTTGCGTGTTCAGTCCACCCAAGTTCTTCCCGTAGGAGAATGGAGTCATTTTGCCGTGACCTATGATGGTTCGAGCGGGGCTGATGGAGTACGGCTCTATGAAAAGGGCCTTCCTGCCAGCACCACCGTGATTCGGGATCAGTTAACCCGCGAGATTACCGGTGGAGGCAGCCCCTTTTTGGCCTTTGGGGAACGCATGCGGGACACTGGCTTTAAAAACGGACTCTTAGACGAATTCTATCTCTACGACCGAATTCTTGGAGAATCAGAGATCGCTGTACTTGCAGGGCTAAAGGAATCCCTGACGCAAGAAGATGAATACCTCGTATTTCTTCAAACTGCACATCCACCTGCCATGAAAGCAGAGATTGCTTTGCTTAACGCCCGCAAGGCATATGGACAGGCCAGGCAAAAGATTCCCGAAATTATGGTTATGCGGGAAATGCCCGGAAAACGAGAAACTCATATTTTGGATCGCGGGCTCTATTCTGAGCCAACGGAAGTGGTTGACCGCCAACCTCCGGAAGTTCTTCCGGTAATGAAGAAGGAATTTCCTCTCAATCGTTTAGGGTTGGCTCGCTGGCTGACCGAAGAAGATCACCCTCTCTTTGCCCGGGTAACGATCAACCGGTACTGGCAGATGATCTTTGGTAGGGGCCTTGTATCCACCAGTGAGGATTTTGGCAGCCAGGGAAAACCACCCTCCCATCCCGAGCTCTTGGACTGGCTGGCCCGGGACTTTATTGATTCAGGATGGAACCTCCATCATCTGCTCAAAAAGATGGTTCTCAGTGCCACCTACCGGCAAAGCAGTACGATCTCGACTCTGGCCAGAGAAAAGGATCCAGAAAACCTCCTGCTCGCTCGGGGGCCCTCCTACCGGTGGCCGGCAGAGATGATCCGTGACTCCGCCCTTGCCTACAGCGGATTGCTCAACCCTAGGGTGGGTGGGCCCAGCGTTCGTCCCTACGATCTTTCCGTCTCATTCAAGCCGTCAAGGACGGATCAGGCACCTGACATCTATCGCCGAAGCCTCTATACTCATTGGCAACGCACCGCCCCCTCGCCCATGATGATGGCTTTTGACTCCTCCAAGAAGGATGTCTGCATGGTTCGTCGCGAGCGCACCGACTCCGCGGCCCAGAGCCTGGTGTTGCTCAACGGGCCCCAATTTGTGGAGGCATCTCGGGCGACTGCCCGCAATTTGATTCAAAAGCACGGAACCCAAGCGGATGTGCCCCTGTGCCGGGATGCCTTCAGGCAGCTTACCAGTCGACACCCTGAACCCGAAGAAGAACGAGTAATTCTCAAACTACTGCAGGGACAGAAACAATTCTATTCGGATGACAACCAGACCCGGGACTTTCTCTCCGTCGGGCAGTTGAAGGTGGATACGAAAGATCCAACCTACCTCGCCGCAGTCACCAGTCTGGTTTCCACCCTGATGAATTTCGATGAGTCCATTTCCAAACGATAAGCTACTATGAATCCGTCATCCCTTTGTACTGGCCATGAATCTCCCCTCGGATTGAACCGGAGAAACTTTCTCAAGCGGTTCGGAGGAGGGTTGGGAGGACTGGCCCTGGCCAATATGCTCCACGCGGAATCTGGTGTCGGCCTCCATCACCCCGCCAAGGCCAAACGTATTATTTATCTCTTCCAATCGGGAGGTCCCTCCCAAATTGATCTCTTCGACTACAAGCCCAGGCTGATTCAAGAGAGCGGAAAGGAGCTTCCAGACTCTGTCCGCCGTGGTCAACGCTTAACCGGAATGTCAGGCAACCAGGCAAGCCTTCCCCTCGTAGGTTCACCCTTTGCCTTCTCCCAGCATGGCAAGAGCGGGCAATGGATCAGCGAACTGTTACCCCACACCGCCAAGATCGCCGACGAGATGTGTATCGTCAATTCGATGCATACTGAAGCGATTAACCACGGGCCAGGGGTCACTTTCATGCAGACCGGCTCGCAATTCCCAGGCCGTCCAAGCATGGGGGCTTGGCTATCCCACGGATTGGGCTCGATGAATGAAAACCTGCCCAGCTTCATAACCCTCGTTACTAAGAATAAAGGCGGGCAACCCCTGGTTTCCAGGCTTTGGGGAAGCGGGTTTTTGCCAGGTAAGCATGCGGGCATTCGCTTCCGGGCGGACAAAGATGCCATCCTTTACCTCAATCGACCGGCAGGTGTGCCAATGGAAGGCAGAAGGCACATGCTCGATCATTTAAAGGAACTTCATCAGATACAACTCGAAACAACCGGAGACTCTGCGTTGGAGACCCGTATCGCCCAGTATGAGATGGGCTTCCGCATGCAGAGCTCCATCCCCGAAGTCACCGCCATCGATCAGGAACCTGAATCCACTTTTAAGTTGTACGGCGAGGACGCCCGCACACCCGGCACCTTCGCCTCGAATTGCCTGCTGGCCCGTAGGCTGGCGGAAAAAGGGGTGCGATTTATTCAGCTCTATCACCCAGGTTGGGATCAGCACGGTGGCCTACCCAATGGAATTAAAACCCAATGCAAGGAAACGGACCAAGCCTCCTATGCCTTGGTCGCAGACCTCAAGCAAAGGGGCCTGCTTGAGGACACTCTTGTTATTTGGGGAGGTGAATTTGGCCGGACCAATTACTGCCAGGGGAAATTCAATAAAAACAACTTCGGAAGAGATCACCACCCCAGGAATTACTCCACCTGGTTTGCAGGAGGTGGAATCAAGCCGGGCATGACCTACGGCCAATCCGACGAATATTCCTACAATGTGGAAGAAGGGGGGGTGCATGTGCACGACTTCCACGCCACCCTCCTGCACCTACTCGGCATCGACCACGAGCGACTCACTTACAAATACCAAGGCAGATATTTCCGCCTGACCGATGTTCATGGACATGTGGTAAAACCTGTTATCGCCTAAGTGCTGGTTCATATTTCAGGCTTTCACCAAGGCTTGGTTTCGCTAGGATTTACCTATGCCCTGCCCTTTAAAACACTGCTTCTTTTTAGTTAGTTTTCTGTGCACATTTTTCTGGGCACAAGGAGAAGCTGAATGGACACAATGGCGTGGGCCAAATGGGGATGGACATGCTCCGGAAGGCAGCTATCCCATTCGCTGGGGCGAACATCAAAATATTACCTGGAGAACTTTTCTCGTCCCAAGCAAAGGTCATTCCTCCCCCGTAGTTCAAAACGGAAAAATCTGGCTCACCAGTGCAGTGGAAACTCCCGCCACTGAAGAGGAAAAGGCAGCCAGGGTAAAAGAAAGCAAATTTCCTGGTGCAGCCAGTTTGCATTATTTATCCAAAGTGGCTTTCTTTGCCATCCAGTTAGACCTTAGTAACGGGGATATTCTTAAAGAGGTGAAGGTTTTTGAAGAAAGGAATCCCCAGGCGATTCACCGGCTTAATAGTTACGCATCCCCCTCACCCGTCTTAAGCGAAGGGAGACTGTTTGTTCACTTTGGGACCTTTGGCACTGCTTGCTTGGATGCGGAATCGGGGAATATTTTATGGAAAAACCAGGATTTAGATCTTCAGATCCATCATGAAAACGGACCAGGAAGTACGCCTGTAATTTGGGAAGATCTTTTGATTTTTCATTTAGATGGAACAGATAAACAAAGCGTGGTAGCCCTCGACCAGCAAACAGGGAAGCTCATCTGGCAGACTCCAAGGAGCGGGAAATTAAAAGAAAACCCACAGACGAAAAAGGCGTATTCCACACCAGTGATTGCTGAGACTGCAAAAGGCCCTATGCTTATTTCAACCGGTGCAGACTGGGTATATGGCTATGATCCCAAAAGTGGAAAAGAACTATGGAAAATAAACTATGGCATTTTAGGTTTTTCCAATGTGGCTAAGCCCATCCTCCATGAGGATTTATTCATTATTTCCACCGGTTTTATGAAAGGCGAACTCCACGCCTATCAATTAAATGGTCTTAACCAACCCGAGTTAGTTTGGAAACTTTCCAAGGGGGCACCCAAAAAACCTTCTCCTATCTTAGTGGATGGGATTGTCTATGTGATCAACGACGGCGGCATCCTGACCGCGGTAAGGGCAAGGGATGGTGATTTGGTTTGGAGGGAAAGACTGCAAGGAGAATATAGTGCATCCCCAACCTACGCTGGTGGGCATATCTATTTTTCCAATCAGTCAGGATTGACCACCGTGATCAAACCCGGCAACCAATTAGAAATTGTGGAGCAAAACCAGCTCAGAACCGGTCACATGGCCAGTTTCGTAGCAATCCCTAAGGGACTATTGGTTCGAACCAACGAAGTCCTTTATCGGATCGAATAGCGAAGTTCTTTAAAACTATTTCAGGACATTCTCAGCCCGAAGTGCTGAGAAAACAGGACCGGAAGGAGTCGCTGGTAATGTTTTCTGCCATTCCACAATTAAAGTTTTGAGTTCCTCGACCACCTCCGGCTGAGTAGAGGATAATTCTTTTGATTCCAGAGGATCCGCGACCAAATCATACAGCTCGCACTTAGAAAAATCTTTGTTAGCCACGAGCTTCCAATTCTCATGAACGATGGCATAGGAAAGACGACTCTGAGTCATCCTCCAAAACAAAGGTTTTTTTCGGGTCTCTAGTTTCTTACCCTTTAAGGCAGCGACCTGACTCACACCGTCTGGGCGGTAGTCTGAAGGAAGGTCGATTTCAGCCAATTCACAAAATGTGGGAACAAGGTCTACAGCAGAAAGAATATTAGTTTGATCGACTTTTCCAGCCGGTATTTTGCCGGGCCATCTCGCGATAAAAGGAACCCCAATCCCTCCTTCCATCAGGGAACCTTTATATTCTTTTCTTCCACCAGTTATGCCCTTGGCTGCACCAAGTCCATATCCAAGGCCTGTAGCCGTATCGTAGGTAAGCGAAAGGGGGGTATTCGGTGCACCGCGGGCAGGACCGTTATCAGAGGAAAAAATAACTAAGGTATCATCCGTGATCCCCATTTCATCCAGTGCATTTAAAAGCTCTCCGATACGGATATCTGCATGTAGGAGTGTCGCAGCATAAATTGCATCCGCTTCATCTAATTCTGGAAATTCCTCTTGGAGCTTGGGGTCGACATGAAACGGGGTGTGAGGTTCATGCATCCATAAATTGATAAAGAAAGGCTTACCCAGCTCGTGGCTTCTTTCAATAAAAGGGATAGCCATCTTTACATCATCATGGACAAACATTTGCGGACCTGAACAGTTGAAGGCCCCGTACTCTTCGATCCCATAGGCAGTAGGGAGAGGAGAATCAGGAATCATGTCATTCGCCAAATGCCACTTTCCATAATGAGCGGTTGCATACCCTCCTTCTTGTAAAAAGCGGGGAAGCAAGGGGGCCTGTGGGTTTAACCAATCTGGCATATTGCGCTTTTGGTTGGAAGGTACCCATGCAAAGTGGCCATCAATTGAATAGCGGGCAGGAAAGTGACCGGTCATCACCGCGGTTCGACTGGGTGAGCAAACCCCACTGGCCACAGAAAAACGGTGAAAGTCGGTTCCCTCCTTGGCCAGGCGGTCGATATTGGGCGTCTTGATATAAGGATGACCATGGCAACCCAAATCTCCCCACCCCCAGTCATCCGCAAATATGAATATTATGTTAGGGCGTTCATCTGCATGGGAGTAAAACACTCCCAAGAAGAGAATCAAAAGGAACTGAAATTTTTTCATCACAAGATTCAGAGAATCAAGTTTTTGCCTCCATTCGTAAAGTCCAATTGGTGCTCTTGATCTTTAAGGGCGTAAAGTACACTGATTGAAGCCTTGGTTGAACGGACCCCAAACCTCCCCTTCCGATCCAATGAAATGAGCCCAAACTCATGGTCACGGGAAGCCCCCTCTTTCATTAGATCGATGAGGATTTTTTTCAAGGGCACCCCATCCCGCAGGCGGTAGATCACTTGAGCAGCCACTGCCTGGTTGATAATATGTTCCCCCTTGCCAGTGCAGGAGACCCCGCCCACCATATCGGCATAGGTCCCGGCTACGCTGGCACTATCACTGACCCGCCCAGGCGTCTCATTTCCTATCCCGCCGGTGGAAGTGCCCGCGCAAACCACGCCCTTGGCATCCAAGGCCACAGCCCCGACTGTTCCGAACTTCTCCCGGTTTCTCAGTGCCTTGCGATACTCGATAAAACGGGACATGGTGATGGGATCATGAAAGGGAAAACCCTTTCGACGGGCAAACTCAGTCGCTTCACTCCCCGAGAGCAAGTGATGAACCTCCCCACGCAATTCATCGGCAATGGAGATCGGATGTTCGACATCATAAATATTGATCACCCCGGAAAAAATTCCGTCCTTCGAGTCCATCAGGGCGGCTGACATCCTTACCCGGCCATCGCGCTGTAGCTTAGACCCAGTACCGGCATTAAAGATCTGATCGCTTTCCAGCAACCGGATGGCGTGCAAAACCGCGGCCCGTGCCCCTTGCTCAAGCAATGTCTCGTAAGCCGGGTGGATCGCTTCCTGCAACCCGATCCGGTATTGCTCCTTGGTGGCTACTTTTCCCTCGAGCCTGCCCGCACCCCCATGTATGATTAATTTACAATTCCCATTTCCCACGGAGTTAGTTCAAGAGAATTTCCGCCATTTGGTCGAGCTTAAGATCAGCCCCGTTAAAAACTGGAGCATCGGTAAAGTTATTGAGCTCCCGGATGTGAAGCGGGGAACTGGAGCAGACACCGGATATGGCATCAGGAACAAGGTTGAATTTCGTTTTCAGGACATGAATGCCTCCGACCGCCCCAAGGGCATCCGCTGCACAAAAAATCAATTTGTGAATGCGGGAGACAATTTCCGGACACTCCAAGAGCATCGCCGTTTCACGCTGGTTAATTCCATCCGCAAATTCTACTACCAGGTAGTTTTTCGCATTGCTACCGAGTTTGCCGTCCAATGTATGGAAGGTATCGAGCATCTCCTGTAAGGACAGTTTGTAAGTGGAAGGGTGCCCTAGATAAGTAAAGTCCGCAAACTCCTTGGCCCCGGCATCATTCATGTGGAGGATATCCTTGAGGCTGGCGGTTCCAGTCATTTTACAACCATTTACAGCATATCCCATTTGATGAAGAGCCCGACAACATGCTGCAGCAGCCAGACTCTTGCCTGAGTTCATCGCCGTTCCCACGACCAGGACCAATTTTGCCTTTCCTTTCTTTGCAGGGGTTTTCTTGATTTTAGGAAAGTCTCGGGTGTTTAAAACTTTGCCCTGCTTATCAACCAGGTAGCCTTGGATTCGAATTCTCGTAGGATCCTTGAGCATGGCATTTTTGGTGATAACCGTGCCAATCATTCCCGACCGGGCGAGAAGATCGATATCTTTGATCAGTTCATCCGGAACAATTCCCTCGTAATGATCGGGAGCATAACGGTTACCAAAAACGAAAACCGCTTTGGATCCATTGTGGACGGCGTGGATACGTCCGGATACATTTTCCAGGGAGGAGTGCTGACCAATCCGGCGAATGGAACCAAAAACGAGGTCACCTGGCTCCGGAGATTTGTCCAGCATCTTATAGCCGGCTATGGTTGATTTCTGTAAACAAAAAGCTGCACTTGGCACAATTAATCCAGCAGGGATCTTTTTCATGCAATAAAGGGGGTAAAGGGGTGAACTTAGGCAAAGTGCCTAATTTTATCCTACTCATCTATCGTTCGCACCAAAGATGTAAAGCCGAATTGGTCGATAATTTCCGACCTTCAAAGCAGGCAACGGTCGAGGTTTGTCAATAGATCAGGGCTTGTACCCTGCAACTTGGGAGATTAACGGCATCTTTACCATAAAGAGCCGGTCGATAAGAGTCCTTAGTCCCCCTTTTTTCTCCGAGCTTTTTCGATCTGTTTTTCCTGAAGAAACAAAACAATGTCTCTCTTGTTTTTTTCGGATATTTTTTGAAAATGTAATGATACACGATTGCGGGTGCCACCAGTGGATACAACCTTTACCACATCACATCGAAGAATAACAATGGGCGTTGTTGCATCCAAACGGTACAAGATATCGACTTTATCTGTCGTGGATAAATCCACATTGGCAAAAAACCCAATCCCAGTGGCACTGAGGTTGATCCATCGCAAAGGAACTTCCTCGTTTTGAACAATCGAGTCTATACGCTCACGATTGATTTCCACTTTTTGCTCGAACAAACGAAAGACCTCGGCAATTTGAGGAAATTCTTCATTCAGAGCAGATACCTTTCGAGAAATCACTTCATCCAAATGCTTGAGTTCACCAGCTATATAATCGGTGAAGTAACTATAATCAGGAAAACTTGGACACTTTATCTGATCTACATCCTCTTTCCTGACAATCCTGTAAAGGAAAGGGATTTGAACATCCATACGAACGAACTGTCGGTTGTCTTCAGTACTCATAACTTAAGGTATTCCTAATTAAGAAAAGTTGTTTTAAGGGTTGCAAACGCAAAGTCCAAAGAAATCACCAAGGTTGCTTGGTCGTGCTTTTCCTGAAGCCAGGGCGGATGGATTCAGATAGTAAAACATGCGTTTTCTCAACCGTTTCGGCTACCTTCAACTGATTTCTACCTTCTTGCTTCGCTTGATACAAAGCGGTATCAGCTGCTTTCAGCAAGTCTGTAAGACTATCTCCAGGCTGAGGCACCAAGGTGGCTAATCCAACGCTAATCGAAACATAATCACCCGTGGAAGAGGTTTTGTGCGGAATGTGTAAATCTGCGACCTTGTCCAAGCAATCCTTAGCCACGGATTCAGGATCACTCGTGTTAGGTAAGATTAAACAAAATTCTTCTCCACCATACCTGCCGACCATATCAACGCCCCGGGACGCCGCTGCTTGCAAAGCTTGGGCGACTTCCTGTAAGCAACGATCTCCAGCTACATGTCCGTAGGTGTCATTGAATTTCTTAAATTCATCCAAGTCGATCATGCAAATACTCAGGCTGTTTTTGTCACGCAAACAACGATCCCACTCATGGTTAAGGTAGTCGATAATACCCCGTTTATTTGCCACCTTGGTCAAGCTGTCTTGCAAGCTCATCTGCTCAAGTTTCTGCTGAACGGCAAGCATGCGGAAAAGATACCCAAAGATTGAAATGGAGAGTATTCCTCCAAGGGCAACGACTAGAAAAGGAGCATAACTTCTACGCTGGCTGACATAACTCTCAAAAGGTACTCCTTTAACGCCCCAAGTTCGATTCGCAAAAGTTAGCATGTCGGTCTCGATAAACTTAGAAAGCTCGGGAAAGATTTCCGCCTGATCTTCTGAAGATTTATAGATTGTATCAAACAATCCCGCATCGATGTTTTTTAGAGTAAAAGGAGAAGAAAAATTACCCTCGAGCAATTCAAAACTTAGGTTCCTAACCGCTGTACTTTTCATCGCTTGGTCTGCCATCTCACCCACATCGAAAACTCCAACGACAACACCTTTAAAAAGTTCGCGTTGTGATTCAAGGGTGATGGGTTTGCCATCATAAAGCGGAGCAATCACCAAAACTCCCCGTGTGTTTTTTTGGACTAGGCTAATCGTAGGGGTTGCATGTATCTGATCAGTATCACGGGCGGCTTCAATGGATTCTTTCCTCTGTGCGTTGGATGCAATATCGAAGCCATGAGCTTTTTGGTTGCTCGGATAGGGTTCTATATAGGCAACAGGAATAAAGAAGTCATCCTTCCTTTTCTTAACATCTACATGAACCAATTTATTTTGCTCATCTCTTTCGGTAATTTCAAAGTCTGGAAAATCTTTTCGAATCGATTCAAGAAAAGTGGGATCATAATCCAATGCACTTTCATCAATTTGATTAGCCGAAAGACGGGGGTTCCATGAAAGACCCTGTATTCTTTCTTCATGCCTTAACAGAAAAGAGTCTACCATGGTCTTAAACTCACCATACTCAACATTTTCAGAGCAATCATAGAGACTCTTTAATCCATGAACGACTTCCTCCGTTAAAAAGAGTTCGCGCTGCAAAGCTTGAACTTTATCACTAAAATCACCACGAAAAGAAAGTTTAATCGCATCGCTCTCTCGGTCATAGATTAATTTCCCCGCATAGACCGAAACCACGACTCCAACAATCGTAAGAATCACCAAAGCGGATTTATTTTTTAAAAGCTGTAAGGCACTCTTAATCACTACCTACTCTATTAGTAAAAAAAGGAAGAAGACAAACTCAATAAAAGCCTTCGAATACAGATCATTTAAAGTTCTTTCCAAAAATGGATGCTTGATTAAGTTGAATGGACTTACACTAAATTGAGATTTATGAGGAAGACCCTTTCTTTTTTATTACATAGTTTTGTGATTTCCTTATGCATTGCTCAAGCTTCATCGGCTCGAAAGTTTGAAGATTTATTCAACGGGAAAAATTTATCAGGTTGGAAGACAAATGGAAACTGGGTGGTTCAAAAAGAAGGTTCCCTATTGATAGACCCTCTCCCCGAACAAACGGGCTGGAAGAGGTTCGACGATTATTTGATTTCGGAGAAAAAATACGGGGATTTCATTCTAGAAATGGAATATAAATATCCACCCAAGGGAAACAGCGGTCTTTTCTTTCGCATTGGAAACCCTCAAAATCCAGTAGGCACCGGTACGGAGATCCAAATCCTTGATTGCTTCGGCCAAAAGGATGAGTCCATGACCCATCATGACCACGGAGGAATTATCATGTTCAAAAGGCCATCAAAGAATGCTTCTAAAAAACCCGGTCAATGGAACCATCTCATTATATCCTGCGAAGGGCATCATATCCGGGTGGGATTGAATGGCGTGGAGGTGCAAAATGTTTTCCTGGACAGTGAACCAGATAATGGACTGCCTCCCTACGATCTTTCCAAACGACCGATGCGTGGACACATCGGTCTTCAGGATCATGGGGTTCCCCATCGTGTGGAATTCAGGAACATCAAGATTCTCGAACTTTAAGTTTGAAGGTACACCTCGTCCAATTCTCACCCATTTGGGAAGATAAGGAGGCCAATTTTGCCCGGATTCAGCACTTACTTGAGTGCAGTTCTCCGGAACCCCACTCCCTGGTGGTTTTGCCGGAGGCATTTGCTACGGGCTTCAGCCTGAACCTACAGGTGACCTGTGATGGTGAACCAGAGCAAACCCATGCCTTTTTGAGCAGGCTTTCATCCACTCACAAGGTTTGGATATTGGCTGGTTTGATCGCACCCGATCCAGACAGTGCCATGGGAAAAAATCTTGCTGTCCTTTTTAATCCCGAAGGAGAACGGGTCGGCGAATACCAAAAAATACACCCGTTCACTCCAATGGGTGAAGATAAGGTTCACTTGGTTGGACAGGAGTCGCAAATCTTTAGCATCGGAGATTTCTACCTCTGCCCGGTACTCTGCTATGATCTGCGATTCCCCGAATTATTTCGTGCCAGTGTTAAAAAGGGCGCGAATCTTTTTGTGGTATTGGCTAGTTGGCCTGATTCGCGAATGGGCCACTGGCATACCTTGCTACAAGCCCGAGCCATTGAAAACCAGGCTTATGTAATCGGAGTAAACCGCGCAGGCTCAGATCCAAACCACAAATATATCGGTGGATCCAAAGTAATTGATCCCATGGGCAAGATCCGAGCAGAAGCCCTTTTGGAGGAGGAATTGATCTCCTTCACTCTCGAGCATAGTCTGATCGAAGATTGGCGAATTTCCTTTCCTGCCTTGCTGGACATACGGGAGGATTTAGGTTGTTAGACAAGGAAGTCAATCGGTCGCCCAAAGCGATTTGGGCAGGTTTATCTTAGCAACGATTCGATCGATCTTAGCTAACTCCTCATTGGTAAATTCAATGTTTTTGACCGCCTCGAGGTTTTCCTTGATTTGCTCGGTGGTACTTGCCCCCATCAGGGCACTGGTTACATTCTCTCTGCTGAGAACCCAGGCCAAGGCCATCTGGGCAAGAGTCTGTCCCCGGGCAAGGGCTAAATCATTTAATTCACGAACGACCCGTAGGTTTTGTTCATTGACCTCATTCTTACGCAGAGGAGAAAGGGGTTGATTGAACCGACTGCCCGCAGGAATACCATTGAGGTATTTATTGCTAAGCAAACCCTGAAAAAGCGGGCAAAAAGCAATCACCCCCAGGCCTTCCTCCGCACAAAAGGAAAGTAGTTCCTGCTCCACCCAACGGTTCAGCATGGAGTAGTTGGGTTGGTGGAGAACTGGAGTGGATAAACCAAGTTTTCGGCAAAGCCCAAGAACTTCGCTTGTTTGACTGGTGGAATAACTGCTTATCCCAACATAAAGGGCTTTGCCCTGCCGGACCGCCGAATCCAATGCCCCCAGAGTTTCCTCAAGGGGAACTTCAGGGTCAAAGCAATGGGAGTAAAAAACATCAAAGTAATCCAACCCGGTCCGGGAAAGAGACTGATCGAGACTGGCCAGAAGATGCTTGCGGGATCCGCCCGAGCCATAGGGCCCGGGCCACATATCATAACCCGCTTTGCTGGAGACGATGATTTCATCACGGGGAAGATCATGTAAAATTTCCCCAACATTCCGTTCAGCGGATCCATAAGGAGGGCCATAATTGTTGGCCAAATCAAAATGGGTAATTCCTCCATCAAATGCACAACAAATCATTTCCCGCTGGCTAGGGGTCGCTGAATCTCCCCCAAAATTATGCCAGCATCCCAGGCTTAACAGCGGGAGTTTGAGACCCGATGAGCCAGACTTGCGATAAGGCATACGACCATCGTACCTCGATGGGGGTGGGCTCGCTGAAGTCATCTTTCAGCTATCAAAGAATGGATAAAGAAATTAGGAATCGGCCGATTCAGCCACCGGCTGATCTTCGACAGACTGATCGCCCTCTTCCTCTTTCCCTTGGTTTAGGTATTCATGCACACTAAGATCGCCAACGAAGGACTCCCCTTCCCTTCGCTCCACCACATGATAGCGCTCCACATATCTTTGCACCACATGGATTTTTGCATCGAGGGGCTGAACGATCAAAAGTTGCAGATGAAACTCTTTGAATAGATCGAGTAGATACTGGGAAAACTCGTCGTCTGTTTTACTGAACATTTCATCGACCGCGACCAGGCGGAAGGTCTCTGTCTGCTTGCCCCCAACATCAATCCCGTACTGATAGGCAATGGCCGTAGCCAGAATGGTTGAAGCAAGGCGGTTTTTCTCACCACCGGATTTACCGGCAGCACCGCTATAGCTTTGGCGAAGGTTGCCTTCTTCCTTGTAAAATTCATCGGCACGGAACTTGAACCAGTTTCGTACATCAATCACTCTTTCGGTCCAACTGGTATCTTGCTCAAGTTCACCAAGGAATTGTTCGACGCGGTGATAGCGCTCACGACGGCGCTCATCGTCATCATCCGATTCGAGATCACCCTCCAGTGCATGCCGGCGAAGTTTCTTGAATCGGCGAACCCCGTCATCTCCCGCATCCTCAATCATTAGCTGAATGTAGGTCTGTTCCTTGCGGTCAAATGTTACCCGAGACAAGTGCTCATTGAGCTCATTGATCCGTTTACGGATACGGTCGCGGTGGGACTCCAAAGCCTCACTAAAACCAGAGACTTCTTCAGGCACCTGAACTCGAAGAAGTTCTTCAAAGCGAACATGATTTTTGGCAAGATCCTCTTCTTCAATCTGCTTTCTTACTTGTTCAAAAGATTTGTAAGTCTCATCTGTGTAACCCTCTTCAAGGTCCAGAACCAATTCATCTCTAAATGCTTGGTTTCTACCATCGGCAATGAATCGCTGCATCGCCGCAACATTCTTGTCCCGAAGCTTATCTAAAGAACTTTCTAACTTCTGTATTCGGCCTTCAAGCTTGTGAGAGGCTTCCCGGGCAGCCTCTTCAATATCATCAGGAGATTGTGGAGGTGCTCCAAACTCTTCTTCAATTTGTTTGTAAAGAGTATCCAAAGCTTCGTCTGCTTCATCCCGGGCATCCTCTTCATTATCGCCAGTGATATATTTGGATAACCGGTCCTCCTTGCACTTTTCAAGTAAAGTACGAATGGCTTCCATTCTTGTTTCGTTGCGTTCAGCACGAGCCTCTACCCCGCCGATTCTTTGAAGGATTTGATCTCGTGCCACTTGTACCTGGTCAAGCTTTTCAGCCAATTTGTCGTGTTCCTCCTTGAGTTTCTTCAATACATCAGACCCCCCGACGATGACACGCTCTTCTTCTTCCAAGTCTGCAATGCGAGTTGAAAGGCCAAGGACATCAATATCAGAAAATTCATTTGCACATGCCTGCAACTGAACTCCTGCTCTCAGTTTTGCACGAAGAGTTTGTCTTTCAAATTCAGATTCACGAATGGAACGCCCAGCGTTATCTGATTCTTCACGCCATTTTGCGAGTGCTTCATCGAGAGATTTTTGCTTAGGACTTAGATCCCAACCAAGAACCCACGAGGATGCATCTCCAAGAAAAAAGGTGTCGTCTTTCTCACGTAACACACCGTTGGTTTTGACAAGGCCTTCCAGAGTAAGAGCGTTTTTTGCCTGCTCAAACTCTTTGTCCCTTTGGTCGAAACATAAGTGCGGGAATCGTTGATCAATTTCCCATCGCAACCACAATTGCCTGGATTTTTCGACCTCTGGACGGACCACCAATTTTGCGAGCAAGGAATCATCGTCCGCCTTTACTTTAGAATTTCCGGTGCTTGGGGTTATAATAGCCACTCTTTCCCCAAGATGATTTTCCTCAAGAAATGCTTCTGCTTGGAGAACTAACTTAGAAGGAACTACGATAGACAGGGCAAAGGAACGCATGGCTCGCTCAATCGGGCCAGACCACTTTGATTCATCTGGGACAACCTGAATGAGCTCTGCAATAAAGGGCAACTCAGCAAGATCACGGTCTAATTCAGATGCCAAAGAAGCCCGAAGTCTTGCTAAATCAAGTGGTACATTGGTGTTTGCTTCGAGAAGATAATTCCTTTCGTCTTCCAAGGTTTCCACACGCTCATTTGATTTTTTAAGGAGGTATGAAACTTCGACGATTTTTTCATCCAATTCGGCAATCTTGCCCTCCATTCTAGGTATTTGGGAATCCAACTCCCTGCGAAGGGTAAGAAAATCATCTTCTTGTTTAACAAAGGAACCTTTTTCCCAAGCACTTAAATGACGTTCAAAATTGGCGGACCTCTTACTCACAACTTCACGCTTATCTCTCAAGCGGTCAATTTCTGCTCCTACCTGCTCGAGCCTACGATTTTCATCACTATCTGAAAGGGCTCTTTCAAGATGGTTCAATTTATCTCGGTAACGGTCCACTTCACCTCGAGCAGTCTTAAGTCGGGCACGCTCTGCTTCCTCTTGGTGCTTTAACTCATCGACCCATTCAGTACGTCGCTCCAACTCTGCCTGTGCATAAAAAGGCTCGATGGCCAAGCGAATGTCATCTGCATTGGTGCGCTGATGCATAGCATCTAGAAAATGTTGATGAACAGACTTTATCTCGTCCAATTGCTCAATTTGATAGGATGCCGTTTCAATACGGCGGTGAGTGCTTCGTAAGTCATCAAAGCGCTCTTGCAGGGCAAGTAACTTTTCCTTTGCTCCACCATCATCGAGCATATGCTCACGTATAAACTGGGTAAGATCCTTAACATCTTTAATGCAAACCGCTTGGTTGAAAATCGACATCGGTGAACGGGTACCCAGATCCGCATCCAAAAAGAGCATAGATTCGAACTTTTTGTGATAGGCGGTAAAAGAGTCGAAGATGTTGTAGCCACGCTCCTTGAGGATTCGACGAAGATTGTCCGAGTCACCGAGTTGATTGAAGTCATCCTCGATCGTGAGCTTTCTTTTTTCGACCATGTAGACCTTATCCACCTTACCTGAAGGCAAGCACCAGAGGACCTGGGCGATCGTCACCTCAGACTGATAAGCTTCGTTGAAGAAATGAGCCAATAATACGGTGTAAGTCTCTCCAGGTTTACGCAGGGTTTCCTTGCGGCCCTGACCAGTGGCGGAGTCATGAATTTCAGAATATGCCCCCAAGACATAGTCTCTTTCATTTCTTTCCCGACTACCCGCCTGACTGGATGCAACATTGTAATTTCGTACCCGGTTGGGAACCAAAAGGGTTAGTAGAGCATCGACCAAGGTTGACTTTCCCGAACCATTACGCCCAGTAATCATGGAGGTTCTGCCATCTGGGCGAATGGTATAAACCTTCTCATGAAAAGTTCCCCAGTTTAAGAGGGATAATTCGTGCAGACGATAGCCTGCGGTTGATTTATCGGGTGTAAATTCTAATTCAAGTTGTGATTCAAGCATCATCTTCCTCCATTTCTTCTTCCAATTCCGGAGCTCTTCTCTTGATTTGATTTTTAACTTCAGTCAATTTTTCAGGAGGGAGCTTCGCCTTTATAATTCGCTCCACCCGATAGAGACCTTCGTCTTTATCGCGCACTTTTTTTATGATCCCCCACTCTTCAAACTTATTAATCAGACCAGATATCTGGCGGTGGACTTTCTTTTCGTCATGCAGCTCGGGATAATAAGGAGACATTAACTCAATCAAATCCAGGCTCGAACGATATAAATGATCCCCTTCCTCCTGATTCTGCTCAAAACGCATCAGTTCCTCGCGCAGAAGTACCATGAATATGGTTTGGTGGTAGGACAATCGGGTGCGCCGTAAAACACGGGGTAAAGGAGCAGATACACTGTCTTCCCAGTTCTCATCTCCAGATGAATCCTCATCTTGCTGTCGAACATAAGCATAGCCAGCTGTGTCATCACGAGCCACATCCATGCCCATTTCGTGAAAGTGAGCCTTAATCTTCTCCCACTCTGCCCCCAGCCGACTCCAAAGATCTAAATCTTCCTGATAAATAGGTCCGTTCAGCAAGCGAACAATAACATGACGATGGGTGATAGATGCATTCATAGACGATTTCTTTGAAAAATTAATTGCTGTACCTCAACAAACCTTGGTTGAGCCGGACGGTTCAAATCTATTTGGATAAGCTGATCTGAAAGGATTTCATGCTTAGGGTCTTCACCGGCTATCACGCGATAGCACACGATTTCCACAACTCCTCTTTCCAAAGGATATCGGTCCACCATTTCAGATAAGGTAACTTGTTCCACATCTTCTAGAGTCTCAGACACCCGGGTACGGTATTTTTTTAAGTCCAAAGGTTCCCCCACTGAACCCAGGATTTCATTCATCCAGTCAGAATCTTTGGTCGTGGCAGGCTTAATCTCAGCAAAAGCCTCAATTGCTTTAGGCTCCCAAAACTCAGCTTCCATTAAGGTGAAAAACTGAGGGCGTATCTCAATCTCAAACTCCCAATCATCGAGTGACATCTCTCGCATGCGATAAGCATGTGAGCGAATTTCAGCCAAAGTTTCTCGCACTTGGCGGCCACTACCCCCAGCATGGTCCCCAACTACCTGACGAAGTTTTCTGCTAATTCTCCCATATGCACCATGGGCAGAACTAGCTTCTCCAAAAAGACGATCTCCCAAGTTTGAGAATACTTTCTGAGGATCAAGTCCCCTTCTCCGAGCAATATCAGATGTCTGTTCAGCTAAATTACGAAATTGCCGAGCTAAGGCTGGGTTTGTCATCATTTCACGAAACCCAAAATAGCTCTTTCCTTGATCGCAAGAACGCAAGGCTTCATCCGCATCCAAAACATGCTCAACAATATCACCCTTCGATGCTTTCCCCTGAGCGTATAGGTTGGAGATGTCACGGGCATGATCCCGAAAAAACTCTTCAATGGCCCTAAAATCAGATAGGAAATGCTCTACTAAGTCGGATAAATCATAAACTTGGTCACGAATAACATCCTCTCCAAAGATCGGAGCCTCCCCAGTTTCCTGAATACGCTTGATCTCTTCGTCGATCTCATCTCTTTTCCGGGCCAGTTCCTGAATTCTTGCCTCAGGGTCTGAGTTTACTCCATTACTCAGTTCCTGCATTTCTTTAAGAATGCGATTAAATCGTGATTCAGTCGTGGCATAACCACGATGTTGCATGGCAAGCAGATCATTAAGCCAACTTAGAGCCTTTTCGGAGTGCCTGGTTAACCTGAAGACAAACTCCTCTCTCTCTTCATGGTAAGTTTTGGTGAGATATCGATGTTCTTCGTCACACCACTCGTCCAAATATTCCTGCGGGCTTCGCTTCGGAGCTTCCGCGTCTTCGAGTTCTCTAATCTCCTCTATATGTTCGGCCAGGGTCGTAGATAGTTCTTCCTCGGAGGCTTCAGTGACTCCCCATTTTTTGAATGTTTTGAAAAAGAAACCGGCCACGAAAGAGCCCAATCTTCCACGCATCAGACGCAGGGCAGGAGACTCTTCAAAGAGATGTATAAATTCCTCATCCATAGATTAACTTGATGTAACGATCATGAAAGAGTGAAAGGCATTTCCCGAACGTCAAAAGGAAGTTATCCCCATAATGGATGCCTTGTTAAAAACTATATCTAAAAGATTGTTTTCGGTGAACTGGGGCGATCTTTTGAGTGACCCTATCCCCCAAGATCCATTCAATGGAAGGGATTGGGGATGCGAATGATTCCTTTTTCTGCTTGAAGGTAAATCCAATCCTGATGCGAGCGTACATGGGTGCATGCAGCAGGTAAATCCACTCTTTTAACAATACGACCTTTTGATAGATTGAAAAAGAGAAGGCTTTGTTTATTTCGAATGATCACTGCCAGTAAATTCGGTCGATCCTTCAAAATGTCTATAGAAATAGGTTCATCCTCGTAGCTTGGCAGATGTATTAAATCCCAACTTGCATCTGCAGAACTCTCCTGATCCAAATCAAAAACAACAATTCGATTAGGTTCAGACTCAGCAACGAGGAGCCTATCTCCCCTACGGTTCATCGTAAAGTCGTTGGGGCGGACTAACTCGTCATTTAAAATGGTAAGCTTTCCTACCTTTGGATCAAATTCGTAAATTGTTGCGGCATTTGGAGTTCCGATAAAAATTTGATCTTTCTCGTTACCAGCTAGACCTTTAATTTTGGAAAATCGGTATCCATCATATGAATCTGCTAAATTTTCTAGTTTTCGGGCATCTTTTGAAATGCGTAGGATTTTACCACTTGTAGACTCTGCAACAATCAACCTTCCCAGATAATCGCTGTAAATATCATCAATTTGAAAAGCTTGGGGATTTTCAACTTTTAACCATTCATTCAAATTAATGAAAGTGGTAACTTTTGTTGGATCACCTAATTTTGCTTTTCGAACAATTGATTTATCATAGAGATCTACAAAATAAATTGTTTCATCTTCGGTTATTGAAAAACTTCCGCCTTCTAACAAAAAGGGTTCTGGAATCTTTGGAATCGAAGTAACACTTTTGGGTTCTAATCTTTTAGGGGCATCGGGGAAATTCTCAATGCTTGAAGAACTCAAGCATCCTCCAACAGCAAGGATGAAGGTTAAAAAAAGAGTGTGGGTTAAAATCATTTTCCTAGTGTTTACTTTTTAATGAAAACAGTTGGACACAAAAGAGTTTGTATTCACCCCTTTCAAAGCAAAAGTGAGATTTATAAGAAGTTAATTTATTAAGGCATAAAAATGGAGATAAGGAAAATTGCTCAAATGGTCTTAGAGGCGGATGCTATTTTAATTGGTGCAGGTGCGGGCATGGGAGTAGATTCTGGATTACCTGATTTCCGGGGCAATCAAGGATTTTGGCGGGCTTACCCTCCATTAGCTAATTTAGGATTAGAATTTGAAGATATGGCAAACCCGAGATGGTTCATGGAAGACCCAACTTTAGCGTGGGGGTTTTATGGTCACCGATACCAACTTTATAAATCCACCAAACCGCATAAAGGCTATGAAATTTTGCGAAGTTGGACCCAAAACCTAAAGATTCCCAGTTTTATTTTCACCTCAAATGTAGATGGACATTTTTCTACCTCAGGTTGGACAGATCAAATTCTCGAATGCCATGGGTCATTGATGTACCTGCAATGCCTAGAAAATTGCGGGCAAATTCCTTGGCTAACTCAAAACAGTGTAACAGAGGGAATTGATGTGTGTATGGAGACACTGCGGTGTAAATCTAAACTTCCGAATTGTCCAGCGTGTCATTCCTTAGCAAGGCCCAATATTTTGATGTTTTCAGACTTTTACTGGGATCTATCAAAGATATCTCAACAAGAAAAAGAACTAGAAAACTGGTTATCGATTCATGCGAATCAAAAACTATTGGTGATTGAAATTGGAGCAGGTGTGAACATACCTACGGTTCGCTCATTTTGTGAAAAAACTAAAGAGTTCTATGATTGCGGAATGATCCGTATCAATCCCAGAGATTATCTCGTTCCTTCAGGGGTTGACGCCCTTCCTTTGAGGGCACTGGAATCCTTGGAATTACTTGATTCTGAGATTTTAAAATTTTTGAGCTGAAAATTTCCCCTTATTCAACCGTTACGGATTTAGCTAGATTTCTTGGCTTATCCACATCCAATCCTCGTAAACGAGCAAAATGATAAGCAAATAGTTGCAAAGGGATGTTAGCCAAGATAGGCCGAATCACTTCATGTGCAACGGGTAAACGAAAAATATCATCCGCGGCTCCTTCCGGTATTTCAATATCCTCAGGAACAAATGCGATTACTGGTCCATTGCGAGCTTTCACCTCCTGCATGTTTGCAATTGTCTTAGCCGACAACTTGGTACCTTCGACCAAAAATACAGATGGGCACTCAGGATTGATTAAAGCAATGGGTCCATGTTTAAGCTCTGCAGCGGGGTACCCCTCGGCATGTGCATAGGATATTTCTTTGAGCTTTAGTGCCCCCTCCAAGGCAACGGGATACAGGCTTTGCCGACCAAGAAAAAGTAAATGCTCTGCCTTACTGTATTTTACAGCTAATTCACGAACCTCCTCCCCTTTTTCTAGCACCTTGGCGATCAAGTCAGGCATTCCTTGTAGTGCCTCAACCAAGTTTGCTCCATCGGTTGGTGATAAGTCTCTCATCCGACCAAGAGCTAAGCCCAACATCGCACAAAGACATACTTGAGATGAAAATGCTTTAGTCGAAGCAACTCCAATTTCCGGCCCTACTCTTTGGTAAACCCCTCCATCCGTCTCACGAGCCAAAGAAGATCCCACTACATTAGTGATTCCTAGGGTGAGTAACCCTTTTGTTTTAGCCTCCCGAACAGCTTCTAAAGTATCTAAGGTTTCCCCCGATTGGCTGACTGCAATAACCAAAGACCTTCCCGACTTTGGTGAATTCCTGTACCTGAATTCAGACGCATGTTCCACTTCTACTGGTACACGGGCGAGCTTCTCAATTAAATATTCCGCCACCATACAGGCGTGTCGTGCTGTTCCACAGGCAACAAAAACAATCCGATCCACATTTCTTAATTCGTCTTCATGCCCTTCTAATCCTCCTAGCTTTGCAGTTGTTCCATCGTCCCCGAATCGACCACGAAGGGTATTTTTAAGAGCGTTGGGTTGCTCGAAGATTTCTTTTTCCATGTAAGAGCCAAAATCACCAAGCTCGACTTCCTCCAAAGTCTGATCCAATGGCTGGGCAACTGCTTCACTTACATGCCCTTGTTGGTTGGTAATCCTGAACTCCGATCCTTGTAAAATCGCAAGTTCCCCATCTTTTAAGAAGACCGCTTCCTTGGCACGACCAACAAATGCAGAAGCATCACTCGCAATAAAGTTCGCCTCCTCCCCGATTCCCACAACCAAGGGAGATCCTCTTCGGGCACCAATCATCATTCGTGGATTATCCAAACTAAGAACAGCAATCCCATAGGCTCCACGACACTCACTTAACGCAGTACTTACTGCTTGGATAAAGCTTTCACTAGATGAGGAGAGGCTCGAATAATGGTAAGCGATCAGATTACATAAAACCTCAGAATCAGTCTCGGATGAGAATTCAATTCCTTTTTGGATAAGAAATTTTTTAAGCGAGGAAAAATTTTCAATGACCCCATTGTGTACTAAAGCAAACTTTTTATCGTAGCTCAAATGCGGATGGGTATTTGAAACTGTGACTGCACCGTGCGTTGCCCAACGAGTGTGTGCAATCCCCAAAGAAGATTGGCTTCCTTTCCCCTGCAGAACCTTGGCTAAATTCTCAACCCGCCCGGTTTCACGAGCTAAGGTAAAAATATCCCCATCATGAAAAGCCACCCCCGCAGAGTCATACCCTCGATACTCCAATCGTCTCAATCCATCTATTAAAGATTCCTGAGCAACTCCTCTACCTAAATATCCAACGATTCCACACATAAGCTAACGGATAAACTAATTCCGTTAGGGATCAAGGAGATGTTTAATAAACTGAATTTTTTAAGCCCCTTCAGTCTCGAAAAATGTTGGACTATTTTAGGATCATAACCAAAAGTTTCCGCCATGTTCCAAAGACGAGTCTACTGGCTGATAATTCTCTTAGGGGTGATGAAAATTGCCTTAAGCGAGCAACCACCGAAATTACCCAGTTTTCTTATTTGCATCACCGAGAGCCATGCGGCACAGCTTTTGGGTCCCCTGAACCAGTTTGGGTCAGAACTCGACCCCACTCCATTTTTAAGCAAGATAGGCCAACAGGGATTTCGTCATTTTTCGGCTTACTGCTCGAACGGAAATACCTTGAAATCTGCCTACTGTCTCCAGACTGGCAAGATGCAGAATTCCAGCCATGAGCCCAATGCTGAGAATCATTTTCTTGGAAAATACTTTAAAAAGCTCGGTTATGATACTGCAATCTTCGGAAAATGGGACTGGGGTCATTCTCCTACTAAACTCGGCTTTTCCAGTTGGGGAACGATCGAAGATAAAGATGTTTTTTACAATCCGAAGGTAAACACTCGGCGAGGAACAATCATTTTAGAAGGTCACACTACTGATATTATAACAGATTTAGCCATTCAGTGGCTGGAGAAGCAAAGGGATGGGCAAAAGCCATTCTTCTTACTCCTCGTATACCAGGCTACTCAAAGACCTTGGATTCCTCCTATCAGGATGATTGAAAAATTTAATAATGAGTGGTTTCAAGTTCCTGAAACCTTCTTTTCTGATTTTTCCTCTCGGACACCCTCCAATAAATATCAGGATATGAATATCGCCCAAGACTTAGATATCATTGATGACCTGTTTCTGGAAGGTTGGGTAGAACAAAATAAGACTGAAGTAAAACCTTCTATTTTAGCCAAAAACCTAGTGCGGATGAATGATGAACAGAGCTCCGCATGGAAACTTTCCTGGAAACCTCAAAACGAGGCTTTTGCGAGAGAATCCTACAACTCCGAGTCTCTTGCAGTTTGGAAGTTTCAAAGGTTCTTCAAGAACTATTTGAGATGTATTTTTACAGTCGATCAAAATATTGCTCGTATTTTTGACATTGTGGAAACGGAACCAGACCACTCGACTCATTTTATTTACACCGCAGAAAGAGGTCGTTTTTGTGGTGAATTTGGCTGGTTTGGCAGCCAATGGATGTATGAACCTAGCACAAAGATCCCACTGATATTTGCTTCTGTAAATGCTGAAAGTAAGACCTCTTTGGATCCTGAAGAAATTTTCCTCGATACGGATCTATATGCATTGATCAAGGGCTTATCAACCTCTGCTATTCCAAAAGATTTGAATTATAGTAAAAATAAAGAAGAAAAAGCTCTTTTCTTTACCCAGCATACCTATCCACAACCATATCGAGTTGCTCCTCACATTGGGCTTCGCCAAGGACGCTACAAAATCATTCATTACTACCCATTTAATGAATGGGAATTTTACGACCTAGAAACCGACCCGCACGAAAAAGAAAACCTGACTAGTAACAAATCCAAACAAGATCTTTTCGCTACTTACAAAAAAAAGCTAATGAGCAGAGCCTCCTCTGAAGACCTTGAGCAATATAACAAAAAGTTTTCCGAAGGTTGGAGAAGAGAGCAACGAAGCCCCAATAAGAAAACTAGATAAATATAATTTCCTATTTTGATTTTTAAACCAATTGCAGTCTTCCCATGGGGGAGCGAACTCTGCCCATTAAGGCGAATTTACATTCCATCCTCTACTATTTTTTGAGTTTCAGAAGACATCCATTCAAAAATATTCCATCTCTTTACCAACACTCGATACGTGGAAGGATGCGGTTTACATAAAGGTTCGTGGTCCGTGTAAAATGCAGTAAGTACATTTCCTTTTTTATCGGTACTCACAGTTGAAGGATAACCTAAATCATTTGCCTTTGGACCACATTGATGAATCGTCCAGGGGGGCAACCAAGTCTTTCCTTCATCCAAGCTAATGCGAGCAGCTAGACCCATAAGTCCTCGATTTCTCAACCCGTAGGTTAGAAGCAAACAATTTCTCCCCACCTTAATTAAATCTGCGGGATGTTGCATGGGTAAGGTTACGGCTCCTTTTTCAACCCATCTTTTCGTCTTACAAGAAAACTCACAGATCTTAACATGGTGATCCACATGTGTACGCACCGCTGCAAGTAAAGTGGTTTCTGAGAGAGCACATAATGCCACTTCGTTGGAGTCATTATTTCCAAGTTTATAATAATTGTCCCATGTCCAACCATCATCGTGAGAAAAACAAACCCAGGACTCTGACGCCTTGCCCCTCCCCTGGCTACGATAACATGCATAAGCCAAAGTGCTATTTCCTACCGAGATAACCCTTCCAAAAGGAATCGTGCTTCTCAATTTTTTTGGAATATTGGGATTCTGATGTTCAGTCCAACTTAGTCCGCCGTCGGAAGATCGAGAAAGCCACTTTCCAGCGAAGCCAACAAACTTTTGATCTTTTAATAAGAAACCACTGCTAAAACAGAGTAGGTCTCTATTTTGTGCCATACCCACTGCCAAATGCATACGATTTCCGTTGGCTGGCCTTTGAGACACAATCCCAGCTTTAACCCATTTTTTTTGCTCCGACTTTTGAATCGAACAAACTAGATCACCTTCTAATAGACCATGACTAGGAGCATTGAAGTAAGTACAAATTAAATCTCCGTTTTCTAATTCGCAAAGGTTGGGCCACCCACAGGCATTCGTTGCAACCACAGAAAGATCAGTCTTCGGCATGGGGGACTCTATGATTTTTGATCTTTGATGAGATTACAAAATTGAATAAATGATTGGGCCTGATTTTGCAACCGTGTCGCAAAGTCAGGATCCGTTACACCAGATGCAGGTTCTACCACCTTATGAGCAAAGGGGATAAAAACACGTTGGGGAAAGTTATGTGCATTTCGGTATGAAAAAACCTGCATTAAGTGCTCGATTGGTCGAAGTGCCCCAAATTGCCCGGCAGCAAGACCGATATAGCAAATTGGACGATTTTCAAAACTCTCAGGAAAAGGAAGATGATCAATAAATAGCTTCAAGGCCCCAGGCATGCTTCCATTGTACTCAGGTGTAACAATGACTAAGCCACTCGATTTAACTATGCGTTCAGTAAATTCCAAGACAGCCTCGGGCTTTTCACGGTAAGCATCGGGTGAGAAAGTTTCGAGAGGAAGTTCCACCAAATCCATTATTTGTGCGTCTGCCCCTATGTTATGATAATATTGCAATAACCATTTGGCCAAAACGGAGGAATTACTATTCCTTCGATTCGTTCCAACAAGGATTTCAATCATGGGCAAATAATCAATTTTCGATAAACTTACAGAGTGATTCGAAATCTGTTAATACTTGAATGTCGGGGTATTCAACCGTGATTGAAGTAGGTGGATTATAAAAAGCACAGCGATCGGCAGCTAGCAACATACCCAGATCGTTGTAACTATCTCCAGCAGCCGAAACTCTAAAATTTAGCTTTTGAAAATACTGAACGGATTTCCTTTTGTGATCAGGTATTCTAAATTTTACTTTTTCAATGCGACCTGACACAGAGGTCTCTAGTTCATGGCAGAAGAGAGTTGGCTGACCGAGCTTTTTCATTAATGGAAGTGCAAACTCCCGAAATGTATCAGATAAAATGACCAATTCCCTGGTCATCCGGACCTTATCCAAAAACTCTTTGGCACCAGGAAGGGGGTCCAAGGACGCAATAACTTCCTGAATCTGAAATAAATTCAAATTATGTTTATTAAGAATATCTATTCGGTAATCCATGAGCTTGCCATAATCTGGCTCATCTCTGGTAGTCCTCTTCAACTCATCGATTTTTGTAGCCTCAGCAAAAGCTACCCAAATTTCAGGAATGAGTACCCCCTCAAGATCTAAACATACAAGATCCATTCAGTTCGGAAAAAAATTAAGGCAGAGAAGTCTCTCCCATCAAGTATCGGTCACACTCTCTGGCAGCTGCTCTTCCCTCATTGATTGCCCAGACAACCAAGGATTGTCCGCGCCTCATATCACCGGCAGCAAAAACTCCGTCGATGTTCGTCGAAAACCGCCCGTATTCTGCTTGAACATTGGAACGACTGTCTCTATCCAAGCCGAGTTCTTCTGCAATGGTATCTTCCGGGCCAAGAAAGCCCATCGCCAGAAAGGCAGCTTGGGCTGGGATCTCGCGTTCACTTCCCTGGACTTCGACTGGAGAGTACCGACCATTTTCTTCTTTCCATTCGATATCACAAATTACTAATCCTTTAAGATTTCCATTTGCATCCCCAAGAAATCTTTTCGTCATGGTTAAATATTCTCTGGGATCCTGACCAAATACCTCCTTGGCTTCCTCCTGCCCATAATCCAACTTGTATACTTTGGGCCATTCAGGCCATGGGTTATCAGGCGCTCTTTCCTCTGGAGGACGAGGCATAATTTCTAACTGGGTAACACTCCTGCATCCGTGTCTTACAGATGTACCCACACAATCGGTTCCGGTATCTCCTCCCCCAATGACGACCACATCTTTATTTTTGGCTGCGGTTTCAAAAGAGGAAACATCCTTAAGCTCCAGCAAACCTTGGGTATTGATCGTCAGGAATTCCATAGCAAAGTGAACCCCTTTCAAATCTCTTCCCTCAATCGGAAGATCCCTGGGTTTGGTTGCACCACAGCAGAGAATTACAGCATCAAAATCGTCGATCAATTTTTGGGCTGGTATGTCCTTACCAATCTCAGTCGAGACGACAAATTCTATTCCTTCAGCAGACATTAAATCAACTCTTCTTTGCACCACTTCCTTCTCTAACTTCATGTTAGGTATTCCATAGAGCAAAAGGCCTCCAATGCGATCCGCACGCTCGTACACAGTAACTTGATGGCCGGCTTTGTTGAGTTGATCCGCAGCTGCAAGACCAGCAGGACCGGAACCAACTACAGCAACTTTCTTTCCTGACCGCTTGGATGGAGGTCTAGGAGTAACCCAACCCTCCTCAAACCCCTTGTCTATGATCGAACATTCGATGCTCTTGATCGTAACTGGAGGCTCAATCACACCCAGAACACAGGAACCCTCACAGGGTGCAGGGCAAACTCTCCCAGTAAATTCAGGAAAGTTGTTGGTTTTGTGCAAGCGCTCTAAAGCTTCTTGCCACTTTCCTTTGTAAACTAAGTCATTCCATTCTGGGATCAAATTATTGATTGGACATCCGCTGGCCATGTTACTGAGAGTCATTCCAGTATGGCAATAAGGGGTGCCGCAATCCATACATCTAGCACCCTGCTGACAAATCTTTTCTTCGTCGAAAGGCTCGTGTATTTCTTTCCAGTCCTTAATTCGGTCGAGAGGTTTCCGGTCTGCGATCGTCTCTCTTGTATGTTCTAAAAATCCAGTTGGTTTTCCCATGATAAGTCAAATTCTAAGATTTAGTGGCCGGCTGCCACATTTTCTTCAAAAGCAGCCTGAATAGCATCGTCACCTTTCAAGCCTCGCTCTTCTGCCTTTTTGAGAGCTTTCAAAACTCGCTCATAATCCTCAGGCATAACTTTGATAAATTTTTGCACAGAAGAACTCCAGTTTTCCAGTAACATGGCAGCCCTGGCTGAACCAGTGTAATGCAAGTGCTTTGCTACCAGATCTTTCACTTCAGTAATATCCTGATCCTCGCATTCGACTAATGGGTAAGTTTTGACCATTTCATGATTTAATCTTTTTGAAATGAAGTCACCTTCCTCATCGTAAATGTAAGCAACACCACCAGACATCCCAGCTCCAAAGTTTCTGCCAGTTTTACCCAAGCAAAGGACAAGCCCTCCAGTCATATATTCGCAACCGTGATCACCTAAGCCTTCGACCACAGCACGAACCCCTGAATTTCTGACACAAAATCTTTCTCCGACGACACCTGAAACAAAGGCTTGTCCGGATGTAGCACCATAGAAGCATACATTTCCGGCAATGATATTTTCATGAGCCTCGAAAGGTGAATCTTGAGGTGGGCGCACGATAATTTTGGCTCCGGAAAGACCTTTACCCAAGTAGTCGTTGGTATCTCCAGTTACCGTAAAAGTCATCCCTTTCGGGCAAAATGCTCCCAAACTTTGTCCTGCCGAACCGTTCAAATTGATAGAAACCGTATCTTCAGCAAGACCATCAGGACCATGTTTTCTAGATATTTCTGCTCCAGTAATTGTACCCACAACTCGATCGGTATTGATAACAGGTAAATCAATGCGAACAGCTTCGCCCTTTGCGATCGCAGGTTCAGCTTGTTTTAATATCTCTCGGTTATCCAGACACTGTTCAAGCAAGTGATCCTGTTTCATTTGACAATAAGTGCCCACATCTGGGCCCACATCTGGGCGGTGTAGAATTCCACTGTAATCTAGCCCTTTGGCTTTCCAATGTTCAATCGCACTTCTCAATTCTAACTTATCAACCCGTCCCACCATTTCATTAACCGTACGGAAGCCAAGGGATGCCATCGTTTCTCTCATTTCTTCGGCAACAAAATTCATGAAATGCACAACCGCATCTGCCCCACCCGAAAATTTTGCCCGTAATCTGGGGTCTTGGGTAGCGATTCCAACTGGGCAGGTATTTTTATGGCAGACCCGCATCATTAAGCAGCCAAGAGTGATCAACGGGGCTGTAGCAAAACCAAATTCCTCAGCACCCAAAAGGCAAGCAATCGCAACATCTCTTCCAGTCTTCAATTGCCCATCTGTTTCCAGCACCACCCGACTCCTAAGGTCATTCAGTAAGAGTGTTTGGTTTGTTTCAGCTAAGCCAAGTTCCCAGGGGGCTCCAGCATGCTGGATCGAAGAACGCGGAGAAGCACCTGTTCCACCATCATAACCAGAAATTAAAATAACATCCGCTTTCGCTTTAGCTACCCCCGCCGCAACCGTACCAACTCCAACTTCGGAAACTAACTTTACATTAATCCGTGCATGGTGATTTGAGTTCTTGAGGTCATGTATAAGCTCTGCCAAATCTTCAATGGAATATATATCGTGGTGCGGTGGAGGTGATATAAGACCAACCCCCGGAGTGGTTCCACGAGTTTTAGCAATTGGAGGCAATACCTTGTGACCTGGCAATTCTCCACCCTCTCCAGGCTTAGCACCTTGCACAATCTTGATTTGAATCTCATCTGAATTAACAAGATAAAAACTGGTCACACCAAATCGACCACTCGCAACTTGCTTAATAGCCGATCTGCGGGAATCACCATTAGCTTCGGGTGTAAACCTCTCTAGGTCTTCTCCGCCCTCACCAGTATTAGATTTACCACCCAAGCGATTCATCGCAATAGCAAGGCTCTCATGAGCTTCCTTGGAAATGGAGCCATAGGACATAGCACCAGTCTTAAACCTTTTCACGATTTCAGAAGCAGGCTCAACTTCCTCCAATGGTATAGACTGAGATGCATCTGATCTAAAATCCATGAGTCCACGGAGAGTAAACAAGTCTTTGGACTGGTCATTAACCGCATTGGAATATTCGCGGAAAACCGCGAAATCCCCTAGTCTAGTTGCTTTTTGAAGCTTATGGATAGTGGTTGGGTTAAATAAATGTTTTTCACCATTTGCTCGCCATTGATAAACCCCACCTGGATCCAGATTCAGTGCACGACCATCCGTGCGTTCCGCAAACCCTGAATGGTGACGAGCTAAAGTTTCACTCGCAATCGCATCTAAGCCAATCCCCTCAACTCGAGAAGGTGTTTTGGTAAAATAAAGATCAATGACCTCTCGATTTAATCCAATGGACTCGAAGATTTGAGCACCTCTGTAGGAAGCGATGGTAGAGATTCCCATTTTGGACATGGTTTTAATAACTCCACCCAAATTAGCTTTGAGGAACTTAGTACACGCATCTTTAGGATCACCTTTTAAATCACCGATTGAAATAAGATGACGAACGGTTTCCAAAGCTAAATAAGGATTAATCAGATCCGCACCATACCCAAGCAAAAGAGCAAAATGCTGAACTTCTCTGGGTTCACCAGACTCAACGATGAGAGAAACTTTTGTTCTGGTACCTTGGCGGATTAAATGATGATGAAGCCCTGA
>CAXBQX010000020.1:0-35051 GCA_963978365.1 uncultured Opitutales bacterium
TTGCTCAACAACCATTGGCGCAAATATGGGAACCGGGCCACGGTGATGGAAAAGTTCAGGCACGACATCGCCGAATCCATCCAGACCGAACTCAAAGTTGCACATGAGGATGTGGATGAGTCTAGAATCCCCAAGCTTCTCGATTGCATCACTCAACTTCCCGACAACTTACGAAAAGTCATTCGTTCGGGATTGGAAGGGGAAAAAATTTCCATCCTCGCCAAGGAATTAAACCTACAAGCCAATGCCGTTTATCAACTCCGCCATCGGGCCCATGTTGCCCTGCGGAAATGCATGGGCCAAACAACTTCCTCCACCTAACCATGAAAACCTTCACCACTGACCCTGACTACCTGGATATTCTTTCCGCTTGGCATGGCTCCCCTCATCTTTCACCCATAAGAAGAAAAGAACTTCTTCATAGACTTGGACAGGACGCCGACCTAAGAACTGCTATCGCCGAAGAAATTGAGATGGCTGGGCTGGTTCGGGCCGCTCAGTCTGGTGAACCGAGGTGGTTGGAGTTGGAAGAAATTCTAAGCAGTAGTCAGGATAGTCCCCTGTCCTTCGAGGATAAAATCCTAAGCCAGGTTTCAAGCAAATCAAGGATGCCTTGGTTATCGCTCCTCACTCGCCCAAGTTTTGCCTGGCTGGCGATGGCAGCAACGCTCGTTTTTGCATTTGTTATCCCTTCGGAAAAACAAATGCCTGATGGAGTCGCACGGATTCTTCGGTATGAAGGGTCCGACTCATCCGTGCAAAAAGACTTTGAATTTCGAAAGGGTGAACAATTTCAATTCAAGGATGGCTTGGTGGAGGTTGCCTTTCAGGAAAGTGGCGTGCACCTCATTGGCAAAGGTCCCCTGCAAATGACCATCATTGACCATGATCGGTTATTTCTCAACGAAGGTGAAATTAAATTGGTCGTTCCACCTCAGGGGATTGGTTTTGTCGTCGATACGATGGAAAGAAAATTTGTCGACCTGGGAACCAGTTTCGTGGTCCAGGCAAGCAACCTGGGATCCCGCGTGCTCGTGCTTGATGGTGAGATTGCGGTGGGAGAACGGGATGGAAAAGGCTCCCGCCTTATGACCGAGGGTGGACTGGCTAATTTTAACCGTAATGGAGAAGTCTCCCCACATAGCACCCGACCCAGTGGGGTACCCGAGGTTCAAAAAGATATTCAAGGAACCAAATTGGGAACCCTGCTTGGCTCCATCATTGGGTTTCCTCAGGAAGAACACATATCCAGCCCCGCCCCTGAAGACAGTCCGATTAGCCGGATACTCCTCCCCCTTGTCCAATCGAAGTTTTCCGACCTGACCTGCTTGAATAAATTAAAAAAAGGAAACCCCATCCGCTTTCGTGGCATCGCAGGCACCTATGATCTATTCCCCCAACGAACGGGTTTGGTGCCCTACTCGGAAAACAATGGTTGGATTGCCTGGTACCAGGGAAAAGTGAAAGCTCCCCAGAAGGGAAAATACCGCTTTTGGGGATATGCGGATAACAACCTGCTGGTCGCGGTCAATGGAGAGCCGGTCTTTGAGGGGTCGCGCTATGACTCCTCGTTCCGCACCGAACTGAACATTCCACGAAACAACCACCCCTCCTTTCCCTGCCTCAACGCACGGGCAGGATTTGCCTCGGGCCCTTGGTTTGAGAGTGGAGACACGCCCGTGCAAATCGACCTACTCTTTGGTGAGTCCCAGGGCAACAAAACCTCAAGCCTGCTTTTGATTGAGCAGGAAGGTGCTTCCTACGATCAAACCTACTGGGGTCAACCCAAGTGGCCCATCTTTGCCACCGAAGAATTCTCCGCTCCCGAGAAAAAAGAGCTCAACAAGCTCAAGAATCATATGGAGGAAAAAATTATGGGATCTTTTTCCATTCCCGGTGCTGAATTGTGGTCCGTGGTCCAATAAAGCATTCTTTTCAAATGATAAGCTTTGACCTTTTCAAAAACTGAAGAGTCTGAGAGCCTAAATTCATGATAAAAAATAGGTTTAGCCTTATACTTTTCTCCCTAGGCTTGGCTGCAATCAACCTGCCCGGGACACCTCCCCCTAATGTATTGATGATCCTGGTGGATGATTTGGGTTACTCCGATCTTGGCTGTTATGGAAGTGAGATCGAAACGCCGAACCTGGACAATCTGGCCGCCAACGGCTTGCGTTATACCCAGTTTTACAACACCGGCAGGTGCTGGCCCACCCGCAGTTCGCTGCTCAGTGGATACTATGCTCAGCAAATCAACCGCGATGCCATGCCCGGCACCAAAGGAGGCGGGCATGGCAAAAGACCAGCCTGGGCACCCCTTCTTCCTGAGTTGCTCAAGCCGGCTGGGTACCGCAGTTATCACAGCGGAAAGTGGCACATTGACGGGCAGGTAATGGCGGGTGGTTTTGTGCGCTCCTGGTTTGTGGGGAGCCAAAATAATTTCTTCTCTTCCCAGGGAAACCGCATCAATGATAAACCCTACAAACCAACGCAGGTAGAGGACAATTATTATTCGACCACCGCCACCGCCAGTCACGCCATCGAGTGCCTGCAGGATCATCAGGCAAATCATGCGAACAAGCCCTTCTTCCATTACCTAGCCTTTATTGCCCCTCACTTCCCCCTGCATGCCCAAGCCGAAGATATCGCCAAGTACAAGGACCGATATCTCAGCGGATGGGACCAACTCAGGGAAGAACGTTTCACCAAACAAAAGAAAATCGGTTTACACAAAACTACGCTCTCCGCCCTTGAACCGGAAGTCGGCCCACCCTATGCCTTTCCTCAAGCGATCGAGCGTCTAGGGTCTGGAGAAGTAAACCGACCCCTAGCATGGAATACCCTCACCGATGAACAGAAGCGTTTTCAGGCCACCAAGATGGCCATCCATGCTGCCATGATCGACCGGATCGATCAGGAAATTGGCCGAGTGATTAAACAGCTCAAAAAAATGGAGGCCTACGAAAACACCCTCATCCTTTTTGCCTCAGACAACGGGGCCAGTGCCGAGATCATGGTACGCGGAGGAGGGCATGATCCGGACGCTCCCATGGGTAGCGAAAAATCTTACCTCTGCCTGGGCCCCGGGTTTTCCAGTGCTGCCAACACCCCCTTCCGCAGACATAAAACCTGGGTACACGAAGGCGGGATCAGCACACCCCTGATCGCTCACTGGCCCAAAGGCATCGAAGACAGAGGCACATTGCGTCACACTCCTGGGCATGTGATCGATATTGTGCCCACAATTCTCGACCTCGCTGGTATCCCAAAACCAAAGACCTGGAACAAGACTCCCGTTCCCCCTGCCCCGGGCATGAGCCTGGTGCCTTCTTTTTCGTCCGACCAAACGGTCGAGCGAGACAGCATCTGGTGGATGCACGACGGGCACCGGGCGATCCGTCAGGGGAATTACAAATTAGTTTCGGCCAAAAATGAACCCTGGGCCTTATATGATCTCCAGAGCGACCGGGCCGAATCAAACGACCTTTCCCAAAAGATGCCTGGTTTGAAAAAGAAGCTGGAAAAACTATGGAATGATAAGGTTATTCAATTTAACTCCGCTCTCTAAAATTTGCCTGTTCCCATACTTGTTATGTTCGAAAAAATAAACGCTGCAGCCTTTGCCATCCTTTGCCTGGGGAGTCTTTTCCTTTCTCCCTTACTCGGCGGTAAGCCTGTCGACTTTAATCAGGACATACGCCCCCTTCTGGCCAGCAAGTGCTACGCCTGTCACGGCCCGGATGAAGAGGGAAGGAAAGCCAAGCTACGGTTGGATATCCGGGAAGATGCTTTGGGAAATGATGTCATCGTACCCGGGTCTGTTGAAGACAGTGAGTTTCACTACCGCATACGCTCCGATGATCCAGATGAGATCATGCCCCCACCCGAATCCCATGCCACCCTGACCGAGGCAGAGAAAGATCTGCTCGACCAATGGATTGCCGGAGGCGCAGAATATGCCAAGCATTGGGCTTTTGAACCGCCCCAGGCATCCATCACCCTGGTTAATGCAGCCAAGTGGGGAAACAATTCCATCGATGCTTTTATTCTTAAAAATTTGGAGAAGCACCAACTCGACCCTTCTCCCCAAGCGAACCGCTACACCCTCGTCCGGCGCCTTTACCTCGACCTCACCGGCCTTCCTCCCACCCCTGAGCAGGCCGATCAATTTGTCAACGACCACCGCGTCGATGCCTATGAGCGCTTGGTCGATCAACTCTTGGCCTCCCCGCACTACGGAGAAAAGTGGGCACGCGAATGGCTCGATCTCGCCCGCTATGCCGATACCAATGGGTATGAAAAAGACAGGCCCCGGGAAATCTGGCAGTACCGGGACTGGGTCATTCGTGCCCTCAATGCGGATATGCCCTATGACCAGTTCACCATCGAACAGCTTGCCGGAGACATGTTACCCGGCTCCACCCAGGATCAAAAAATTGCCACCGGATTCCACCGTAATACCCAGCTCAACGAGGAAGGCGGGATCGACCCCCTCGAGTTTCGTTTTTATGCAGCGGTCGATCGGGTTGCCACCACCGGCACGGTATGGATGGGACTAACCACCGGATGTGCCCAGTGCCATACACATAAGTACGACCCCATCACTCACGATGAGTACTTTGGCATCATGGCCTTGCTCGATAACGTGGAGGAACCCGATCTTTTGCTCTACACTGACGGTCAATTAACACGCAAAGCAGAAGTGGAGGCCCAAATCCAACGCAAGATTGCTGAACTGATGGGCCGGCATCCCGAATTTGATGCTTCCTTCGCATCCTGGCATAAAAATATGCAGGCCAAATCCACCCAGTGGAAGACCCTTGAGCCCACCGGTTGGAAAACCAACCTGCCCAAGCTTGAACTTCTGGAGGACGGTTCGCTGTTTGCTTCGGGTGACTTTACCAAACGGGATGTCTACGACCTGAACTTCACATCACCCGAACCCATCACTGCTCTGCGGATCGAAGCCCTACCCGATGACCGCCTGCCCGAAAAGGGCCCTGGCCGGGCCTATTACGAAGGCCGCAAAGGTCTTTATTTTCTAAGTGAAGTGAACGCTTCCGCTCAGGGTAAACCGGTCTCTTTCAAAGACCTCTCCCAAAGCGGAGGTAACGGGGTGGAAAAAGTCACCGATGGGGATGGCTCTTCGGGTTGGAGCGGAGCCATTGGCGTGGAGCAGCACCTTGTTTTACCCCTAGGCGAACCCCTGGCCGCAAACCAACCCTTCTCCCTGTCCCTTCTTTTTGAAAGGCACTTTGTTGCCTCCCTGGGCAAGTTCCGTATTTCTGCGACCTCATCGACCCAGCCAGCGAAAGCCCAACGCCTCGGATCGTCCACCGAGGATCTCCTGGCCAAAGGTAATCAATTGAGCCAAGACGAGATAAGCCAACTCCGGGCAACCTATTTGGAAAAAGCGTTTCTCCCCCAAAAGAACAATGGGAAATCCTTTTCAACCGCGGCGAAGTGGATCTGGGACGACAGCAACCAACAGGGGAAGGAAACCCTTTTCTTTTCCAAGTCGATCGAGTTGAAGGATCCCCCTAAATCGGTCCGCTTGCTTTACACCTGTGATGATGAATCAGTCTTTTTCATCAACGGAAAACAAGTCGCATCCAACCAGTTGTGGTATGAACCTGCGACCGCCAACCTGGACTCCCATTTCCAAAAAGGGGTAAATATAATCGCGGTCCAGGCGACCAATAATGGCGGCCCCGGTGCCCTCCTGGTTCAACTGGAGATCACTCTGGCGGATGGAAAAAAGCAAATGATTTACTCCGATACCAGTTGGCAGGTCTCCCGGCAGAAACCGTCCTCGGAGGAATGGAAAACCAAGGGCCTATCGGATGGCTCTGATGCCGTGGCAGTTGGCAGTGCAGGCGATGCTCCTTGGAACAACATCCCCTTGAAATCGAATGACCTTTCCGAGCTCAATGCTCTTCGTGGGCAGATCCCGCAAAGCCGCCAAACCTTGGTGATGCAGGAAAGACCGGCAGACAACCCCCGCCCCACCTACCTGCGCCACCGGGGGGAATACACCAATCCCAAGCACGAGGTTGCCCCTGGCATACCAGACATTCTCTTAGGGGAGGACACACCCGAGCCGAGTAATCGACTGGAATTTGCCCGCTGGTTGGTCAGCCAGGACAATCCGCTCGGGGATCGGGTAACCGTAAACCGTGCCTGGCGCTCGCTCTTCGGCTACGGTCTCATACGCACCAGTGGGGATTTTGGCACCCAGGCCCCAGCACCCGATCACCCCGAACTGCTTGATTGGCTGGCAGTGGAATTTCGTAAGCTTGGTATGTCGATGAAAAAGCTTCACCGCCTCATCGTCACCAGCGCCACTTACAAGCAAAGTTCCGTGGCCACCCCGGAACTTCTTGAAAAAGACCCACAAAACCGGCTCCTTGCCCGCGGGCCAAGAATACGCCTGACCGGGGAACTGATCCGGGATCACATGCTTACCGCCAGTGGCAAGTTATCCTCGAAAATGTACGGCCGTGGCGTCTACCCGCCCCAACCCAAAACCGTGCTTTCCCATGCCTTTGGCAATCAGGCCTGGAATGTATCCACCGGTGAAGACCGCTACCGCAGATCCCTTTACACCTTTATTAAACGGACTGCCCCTTTTGCCGGCTACATCACTTTTGATGGCACCTCCGGAGAGAACTGCCTCGCCAAACGCGATCGGAGCAATACTCCCCTGCAAGCCCTTACCCTGCTCAACGACGAGATGTTTATCGAACTTGCCCAGGCGGCGGGCGAACTCGTCCACCAGAAAAAAGAGGACCCTGTGGAATCTCTCTTCCGTCGCTTTCTCACCCGGATGCCCAAAGCCGAAGAGCGGAAAGCCCTGCAGGGATACTTCGACCAACAGGTGGAAAGACTGCAAGCCGGAGAACTCAAGGCAGGGGACATTGCTGGCAACCCCAAGGCAGACTCTCAGTGGGCAGGCAAAGTTTTGCTTGCCCGAGCCATTATGAATTTAGACGAAACCATCACCAAGCCATGATCACCGATCCACTCCTATACCGTACCCGAAGACACTTTTTTAAAGACTGCGGAATTGGCCTGGGCAAGATTGCCCTCGCCTCCATGCTCGCCAAGGAGAGCTTTGGGGCAATGGGGAACCCCGGCTTCATGCGTTTCCCGGTAAAAGCCAAGCGGGTCATCTTTTTGTTTATGGCCGGAGCCCCCAGCCAGCTCGAGTTGTTTGACCACAAGCCCAAGCTCAAGGAAATCGAGGGGAAGCCCATCCCACCTTCGGTCATTAAGGGGCAGCGCTATGCTTTCATTCAGCCGGACGCCGCCGTACTCGGGCCCTGCTTTCCTTTTTCCAAGCACGGCGAGTCGGGTGCGGAAATTTCGGACCGCCTCCCTTATTTATCGAAAATTGCCGACGACCTGACCTTCGTCAAATCCATGCATACCGACCACTTCAACCATGCACCCGCCCAGCTGTTCATGAATACGGGCAGTGGGATCCCTGGTCGGGCAAGTATGGGTTCCTGGCTAAGTTACGGAATCGGGAGCGAAGCGGATGACCTTCCTGGCTTTGTTGTTTTGCAAAACGGAGTATTGAGCGGTGGATCCGCCATGTGGGGATCCGGGTTTTTACCCTCCGAACACCAGGGCGTGCCCTTCCGCAAGGGCCCCGACCCCATCCTTCATGTTTCCAACCCCAAGGGGATAGACCGTAAAGCCCAACGGCACACCCTCGACCTGCTCAGCACATTAAACCAAAGTAGCCTCGGCCAGTTTGGAGACCCAGAAATCAATGCCCGGATCGAAGCCTATGAAATGGCCTACCGCATGCAGGCACGGGCCCCGGAACTCATGGATTTCAGTCAGGAAAGCCAAGCGACCCTCGACCTCTATGGAGCGAAACCGGGCCAGCCCGGATATGCAACCAACTGCCTGCTTGCCCGTCGTCTGGCCGAGAGAGGCACCCGTTTCATCCAGGTCTATCAGGGTGGATGGGATGCGCACAACAATGTCGAAGGAAATATCAAAAACCAGGCGAAAGCAATCGACCAGGCCAGTGCGGCCCTCGTCCAGGACCTCAAGCAGCGTGGCATGCTCGAAGATACCCTCGTCATTTGGGGAGGAGAATTTGGACGCACCCCGATGGTGGAAGCGAGTGCCGCATTGAACCGTAGTGGTGGTCGCGACCACCACCCACAGGCCTTCACCATGTGGATGGCGGGTGGAGGGATCAAACCGGGCATCACCCTGGGGCAGACCGATGAACTAGGCTTCCATGTTACCGAAGACCCCGTACATGTGCACGATCTCCAGGCAACGATTCTTCAACTTATGGGCATTGATCACACCCAACTATCCTTCCGCTTTCAGGGGCTTGATTTTCGACTCACCGGAGTAGAACAACACCACGCCGTCAAAAAATTGATGGCATGATACTGCGGTGGCTATTGCCTCTTCTTGGAGGACTTCCGGTCTTCGGGGCAACGGGCCAGGACACTGTAGCCCTTTCGATTAGTTTTAATGATCATGTCCGACCTATTTTGGCGGATAAATGTTATGCCTGCCATGGTCCAGATCCAGAAGACCGGGCAGCCGACCTGAGATTGGACACGGAGGAGGGTGCTTTTGCCGACCTCGGGGGATACCGTGCGATCACCCCGGGTGATCCTGAGGAGAGTGAAATCTTCTGGCGGATCGAATCGGAAGAGGAAGACGAAATTATGCCCCCACCCGACTCTCACCTTTCCCTGAGCAAACAAGAAAAATCCATTATCAAGCAGTGGATTGAACAAGGTGCAAAATGGGAAAACCACTGGTCATTTGAACCCATTGAAGAAACCAAGGTTCCCACTAATGATTCCACCTGGCCTCAAAATGAGATCGACGAGTTCGTTCTTTCTTCCCTGATCCAGCAATCGGTCTCACCTTCCAAGCCAGCAAATCCAGAAACCTGGTTACGCCGGGTGTCCTTTGATCTCACCGGCCTCCCTCCTTCAGTAGATCGCCTCCAAAAATTTATTCAGGACCCATCCCAAAAAGCTAGGGAAGCGGAGGTTGATTACCTCTTATCCACCATAGATTATGCCGAACGAATGGCCCTGCTATGGTTAGATGGTGCCCGTTATGCAGACAGCAATGGCTTTCAGTTTGATACCGCTCGAACCATGTGGCCCTGGCGGGACTGGGTGATTCAGGCTTATTCTCAAAATATGCCTTACGACCAGTTTGTGCGTGAACAGGTAGCGGGGGATTTATTGCCCAACCCAACTCAGGATCAATTAATTGCTACTGGCTTTAACCGAAACCATGGATACACCTACGAGGGCGGAACCATAGACGAGGAGTACCGGGTTATCTATGCAAATGATAAAACCACCACCTTTGGCACCTTGTTTCTCGGGTTAACCCTGGAATGCACCCGTTGCCACGATCACAAGTATGATCCTCTTAGTATGGAAGATTATTATTCCATGTTTGCTTTCTTTAATACCAGTGCAGAGAAAGGAAACCCTGGCCAAGAGTCCCGGGCAACAAAAGCTTCAGCTCCTTATCTTGAAGTTTATTCGGGCAAGAAAAACCCCATCCATGCAAACTGGGAGCAATTAAAACCAACCAAGGCAGTTGCTGAAAAACAAGTACTTAAAATCCAAAAGGACCACTCCATTCAAGCGACAGGAGAGGTTCCATTATCCGATTCTTATGTGGTTAACTTTGGGGTTTCGTCACAAAAGATTCGAAGCCTCAGGCTGGAAGTCCTTCCCATTAATGGCTCCCAGCACGGACCTGTTGGCCGGGCCCCCAATGGGAATTTCGTTCTCAATAAACTGGAAATCTTTCTGGTCTCAAAAAGTTCCAGGACGCCTTTGAAGATAACGGAAGCTACCGCCACCTTTGATCAGTTTGGTTTTCATGTGAAGCAAAGCATTGACGGGGACTCCACAACGGGATGGGCAGTCCAGGGAGGCCTGAATAAAACCCAAATTGCCCGCTTCGAATTTGAGACCGAACTAAATATTCCCACGGGTTCAAGATTGGAGGCCAGAATGGAATTTTCATCCCATGACAAACATGTTTTAGGACGATTCCGCTTTGCATCCTCCATCTGGGGTATCACTCCGCCCAATGCCCTGACCATGATCATGAAAGAGGAAGAAAGAGAGACCCGCATTCTCATGGAGGGACTCTATGACCAACCCGGCAAGCGGGTAACTCCAAGAACCCCCGCTGTACTGCCATCCTTTGACGGATACAGGCTGGACCGGTTAGGGTTGGTCGACTGGTTGGTGTCTAAAGATAATCCTCTTTTTGCCCGTGTATCCGTTAACCGGTTATGGCAACAGTTCTTTGGTTATGGATTGGTTAAAACGCCAGATAATTTCGGCTTACAGGGGGAGCTACCCAGCCACCCGGAGCTTCTCGATTGGTTGGCCAAAGACTTCATCAACCACAAGTGGGACATTCATCAAACCATCAAGAAGATCGTGCTTTCGGCGACCTATGGACAATCCTCAACCTATCGCCCTGAACTGGAAGACCCTGAAAACCGTTCCCTTGCGCGTGCATCTTCCTTCCGCTTGCCTGCAGAAATGATCAGGGACCAGGCCTTAGCCTCCAGCGGCTTACTCAGTAAGAAAGTAGGGGGTCCTAGCGTGATGCCCTACCAACCAGATGGAGTCTGGGGTGATCTGAACGCCCCACCTTCCCACCGCGAATTTTATGTGCAAAGCAAAGGGGATAACCTGTACCGCAAAAGCCTGTACACCTACTGGCGTCGTGCCGTCCTTCATCCATCGATGTCTACTTTTGATGCACCAAGCCGGGATGTTTGCACCGTCGAACGGGCTTCCACCAATACCCCCCTGCAAGCTCTGGTTTCTCTGCATGACCCAACCTATTGGGAAGCTGCCCGCACGCTCGCTGTTCTCGTTCATCAGGAAACAGACCCCATTAAATCCGCTTTTGAAAGAGTGCTTTCAAGAAAGCCTTCCCAGAAAGAGTTTCAACTTCTTGGCGATCTGCAAAATCAGCGGATATCCCATTACCGAAAAGACTTAAAATCTGCCAATCGTACTCTATCCGTGGGAGAAAGTCTGCCATCCAGTACGAAGATGGAACCTGCTCAACTGGCTGGGCTTACCGATGTCTGCCACACACTGTTTAATCTCAGCGAGACCATAACCCGCAAATAGATTATCCAATGAACCAAGAAATTGAAAACCTCTGGTTAAAGATGAACCGACGTCAGGCCCTCCGCACCGTGGGTGCAGGACTCGGGTACATGGCTCTGGGCAGTTTGCTTGCCGATGGATCTACTACTGGAAAGTTCTCCCACCATCCTGCCCGGGCCAAGCGGATCATCTATCTCTTTCAGTCCGGGGGCCCATCTCAGGTCGATCTTTTTGATCACAAGCCAGCGCTCGCACAGCACCACGGCAGTGATATTTTCAAACATGTTGAACAACAGGGCCGGCTCACCGGGTTTAATAACAACCGGAAGATCCTACCTGTCATTAACAGCAAATACTCCTTTGCCCAGCATGGTGAAACAGGCTCATGGACCAGCGAACTCTTACCCCACATGGCAGGAATTGCAGATGACCTCTGCACCATCCGCTCGATGACCACGATCCCCATCAATCATGACCCCGCCATGACCTTTATCCAAACAGGACACAACTTGCCTGGTCGCCCCAGTATGGGCTCATGGTTAAGTTATGGACTGGGCACCATGAACCAGAACCTGCCAGAATTCGTCGCACTGGTATCGAGTGGAGACCTCCCCAATATGCAACCACTCAACTCCCGTCTCTGGGGAAATGGATTTCTTCCGGGAAAACATCAGGGAGTGCGCTTGCGTTCAGGAACAGAACCCGTACTCTACTTAAACGATCCTACTGGCAAAACCCTTAAGGAGAAGCGATCCATCCTCGATGCCATCAATGCCTTGAACAGAGAGGAGGCCAACCGCTCGGGTGATCCATCGGTCGATACCAGAATTGCCCAGTATGAAATGGCCTTCCGTATGCAAACCTCCGTCCCGGAACTCGCGGATTTTGCCAATGAGCCTGAATCAACTTACAAACTTTATGGAGAAGATGCCCGCAAACCGGGAACTTTCGCATTCAATTGCTTGATGGCCCGTCGTCTTGCTGAAAGAGATGTCCGCTTCATTCAGCTTTACCACTCCGGATGGGATCACCATTTCAACCTACCCGCCCATCTGCCCAAGCGATGCAAAGAGGTGGACCAGGCGACTGCCGGTCTGATTACCGATCTTAAACAACGCGGACTGCTGGATGATACAATTGTGGTATGGGGTGGCGAATTTGGCAGAAGCACCTACAGTCAGAACGGTCAAGTGATGGAAGCCTATGGACGCGATCATCATCCCGGTTGTTTTACCAAGCTTTTGGCAGGTGGTGGTTTTAAGCCAGGTCTACAGTTTGGTGAGACTGATGATTTTTCCTACCGCGTCACCAAGGATGAGGTATCGGTACATGATCTTCACGCTACCCTGCTCCATCAACTCGGAATCAATCATGAGCGCCTGGTGTATTTCTTTCAGGGAAGAAGATACCGCCTCACGGACGTACATGGACATGTAGTTAAAAAGCTCATGGCGTAGCTCTATGAACCAGTACCCGTAAATTCCATTTTGTGATACTTAGATTCGTAGCCTTCATTTTTCTTTTACTTTTGGAAAGTGTTTATTCCTTGGCAAAGAGCCAGGCAAACGGTCCATTAAAGGTATTTATTCTTTGCGGTCAGTCTAATATGGAGGGGCATGCCAAGATTAGCACTTTTGAGGCGGTTCGTTTCTTTTAGTTCAAGCCTTATTCTTTCGATTTCTTCCTCAGAGCTTTGGTATTTGGACCCACAATTTCCACAAAGTTACCGTCCGGGTCTTTGAGCATGAGCAGGCAAAGGTCTTGAGGGAATCCCTCAGGGAGAATTTGTGGGCTCTTGGCATAAGCTTCGCAACCATGCTTCTTGGCATTGGCGAGGACGAGGTCCACATCCTCCACAAAAATAGTAAGGTAAGAAAAACCGGCGACGGTATGGATGTAGGGTTGCTCGATGGTGCGGGCTGGTTTTTTGGAGTCCACCTGCATGACCTTCAACTTGGTCGCTGACTCATCTTCTCCCAGTACCAAAACATGAACATTGAGGCTTGAGCCATCGGTCAATCCGACCGCCTTGGGGAACTTGCCCTTTACTTCAAAACCGGGCACTTCCTTAAACCCGATCACATCTTTATAAAAGGCGAGGGACTTTTTGGCATCGGTCACTACAACTCCCAAGTCAATCGTTTGACGGGAAAAATTGGAATTTGCCCAAACCGATGAATAAGCAAGCAGCGTGAATGCGGAAAAGAGAATCTTGTACATATTTTTAGCCATAATAGCTGGAGAGTGATGCTCACATGCAAATCAATCAATGGCGAAGTGGGACTTCCTCAGAAATTTCTCTCACAGATTTCGGGTACAATCATATCTCTTGGTAGACGCGGCTAAGATGAAGGGGTGGAACAGAAAAATAAAAAAGCCGCATTAAAATAAATAAAACCTAAAGGTGAGCCTTTTCGATTGCCTGAACATTTTAGTTTCAGTGAGATCGAAAAACTTATGCAAATCTTGGTAATCTTTCTCTTTCTTCCAATCTTGGCATTTGCTCAGGACCTGCCTCCCGGCCAAATGCTTCTTCCCGAAGAAGCACTCCCCGAATATGAGGCCAAAATCGATCATGCCAGACTGATTGAGGACACTTCCAAGGAAGTGCTCAAACTCGGCAAATCAGTCTACCGACAAAACTGTGTAAGCTGCCACGGCAGTCCATCGGTTCCCGGATCAGTCCCTAATGCCCTCAAGTTTTGGGAAGGGCAATTTCAGCATGGGAAAGATCCTCATACCATGTACCTAACCCTAACCCGTGGTTGGCGGATGATGGCTCCACAGGCCATGCTCAAGCCCCGGGAAAAATATGCAGTCATCCACTACATTCGGGAATCCTACCTCAAAAAACAAAACCCTTCCCAATATACTCAGGTAACCAACGAATATCTTAGTGGATTGCCCAAAGGCCGAGACCTCGGCCCGGCACCCGAGAAAAGGAAGCTTTGGGAAGAAATGAACTACGGCGACTTCATGATGGGCACTTTTGAGATTGCGGATGCAAAGGAGCAAAAAGTTCGACATGAACATGTCGGACCAACCAATAACCTGGCATACAAAGGCATTGCGGTTCGCCTGGATCAAGGAACTGGTGGTGTATCCAAGGGAAACTTATGGTCTGCTTTTGAACACGATACTTTACGGGTCGCTGGCGTATGGCAGGGCTCAGGATTCATCGATTGGCAGGGAATCAATTTTGATGGGCAGCATGTGATTCGCCCAAGAACGGTTGGTACCCCCTTACTGGAATGTGCCGATGGTCCGGGCTGGGCAAATCCACAAACCGGGAAATTTGATGACCAGAGAATCACGGGACTGGATGGAAACCACTATGGTCCCCTGCCCCGCGAATGGTGCAAATTTTTGGGCCTCTATAAGCACGCCGAAAAATCGGTTTACTCCTATCAAATTGGTGAAGTGAAGATACTGGAAACCCACGCACTTGGAAGCAGCCAATCCTTTATCCGACACCTAAGAATTGGAAAAAGTTCAAAACCACTGGCTTTTCGTACCCCTGGTCAAAAGATTCTGCTCAACCAGCCCCTTGATTATAAAAAGCAGGAAGCAAACGAGTACATTGTTTCCGTTAAACCAGAAAATACCCCACTCGATCTTGTCATTCTGGCGGATCCGAAAGATGGGGAAGAACTTCCACAACCGCTTAAATTCGAAGATTTCACCCAAGGTGGGCCCAGCCAATGGAACGAAAGGATCTCCTCCCAAGTAATCCGGGGTAATCAGCCCGGTGCTTTTCAAAGCGATGAATACAGCCTACCCATTAAGAATCCATGGGAGAGCAGATTACGGGCAAGTGGGATTGATTTCTCCAGAGATGGGAAGAGTGCCTATCTTTGTTTTTGGGATGGCGATGTCTGGAAAGTGGATGGCATAGCCGATGAATCCCGCAACTTGGTGGAGTGGAAAAGAATTGCCGCCGGATTATTTCAACCGTTGGGCATCAAAATCAGGAATGGAGAAATCTTTGTTTCCTGTCGGGATCAACTGGTTCGCCTAGTCGATCTCAACGGAGATGAGGAAACTGATTTTTACCAAGCATTTAATTCAGACCATCAGGTGACGGAGCATTTCCATGAATTTGCCATGGGCTTGCAGTCGGATGAGCAGGGAAATTTCTATTACGCCAAGAGTGCGAGGCATGCCCGCCCCCAGCTCATTCCTCACCATGGCACTCTGATAATGGTAACGGCCGATGGATCTAGCAGCGAGGTGCTCGCTCATGGATTCCGGGCAGCCAATGGAGTGTGCCGCAATCCGGATGGCACCTTTTTTGTGACTGATCAGGAGGGTCATTGGAATCCGCAAAACCGGATCAATCATGTGGTTCCGGGTAAAGGAAAGTTTTATGGGAACATGTACAGTTACGGTGCTCCGAAAGATTCCTCTGACTCGGCCATGGAGCAACCCCTCTGCTGGGCACACAAAAGGTTTGACCGTTCACCCGCCGAACTCCTCTGGGTGGAAAGTCCAAATTGGGGCGAACTCGATGGAAAACTGCTTCACCTTTCCTACGGGCAGGGCCGGGTGGAGGTGGTGCCTCATGAAAATCTCAACGGACAAGTACAGGGAGGGATGGTCCGTCTCCCTATCGCCGATTTCCCAACCGGAATCATGCGGGGCCGTTTTCATCCTCAAAACAAACATCTCTACCTGTGTGGGATGTCAGCCTGGGCATCCTCTCAACCTCGTCCCGGCGGGTTCTATCGATTGCGGGCAACGGGTGAGCCCATGCACATACCTGTATCAATGCGGGCTTTGAAAAAGGGAGTGGAAATTACTTTTTCAGACCCAATATCCAGTAACAGCAATCCTCAAGCAAAAGTAAGCAGTTGGGCTCTCCAAAGAACGAAAAACTATGGCTCACCTAAGTTTGATGAAAAAGAGCTTACAGTCTCGAACTCCTCCCTATCAGATGATGGCAAGATACTGAGGATTGAAATCCCGGATATCGCACCCTGTTGGCAAATGTCCATCCGCTATGAATTCCTTGGAGAAAACGGTAAAAAAATTGCCGGTGAAATTCAGAACACAATTCATACCCTTGGAGACTCCTAATTATTGAAGGCTTTTTTGTGCATCGCCTTTCTTTTGAACTTTGTGGCAGTTGCGGATACCGGAGCTAACCACACTCCCTTGTGGCTATCGAAGAAGATGGTGGATGAGCCCGTTCTTTTTATTGGAGAGGAAGGCAACCGCAGTGGCCGCCTCATCTTCACCCCAACCTCCATGCCTGTCCTAACCCGGGCAGGAGACTCATTTGTGTACGAAGCGGGGAAAGATTACACCTGGGAAAAAGGCAGCCGTACAATCAGACTGACGGCTGATTCCAGAATTCCATCCAAGACACCACAGGAGATGAGACCCGGGCCAGGCAAGCCAAGAAGCCTGGGTGGTGTCTTGCACGGTGAAGGCAGGTTTTTTCATGACCTGCAAACCCTGGTCAGTTATTCCCACAACCAATCGTGGCCTGATTTGGTACAACCGGTTTCAGCCACCCTGCCCCGCTCATTGGAAAAATTAAAGAATTCCCCATCCTTTCAAGTGGTCACCCTGGGTGACAGTATCACCGAGGGGTACAACGCTTCCGGGTTTGCCAAGACCCAGGCACCCCGAAATCACCCAGCCTATGCTGAAGGATTTGCCCGCTTGCTCAACGAAACCTTCCCTGCACAAGTGACCTTAACCAATCTCGGTGTAGCGGGTCGCACCGCCGCTTGGGGATTGAAACAATTGGATCGGGTGATCGCAGAAAAGCCTGATCTGGTAATGATTGCTTTTGGAATGAACGATCCTGTTTCATCGGAACAATTTCAAAAAACAAACCTTGAAATCCTCACCCATTTGCAAAAAGAAATCCCTCAAACGGATCTGATCTTTGTTTCGGGGATGAACAATAACCCTGTATGGAGAGACCCCACCAAAATCCCAGGCTTCCGTGAATCTTTGAAGACCATTGTCCGCCCCAATGTCATCCTTGCCGATATCACCACGCCATGGGAAAAATTATTAACCCGTAAAAACTTTTCCGATCTCAGTGGAAATAATGTCAATCACCCCAATGATTTTGGTCATCGGTTGTATTCCGAAATACTTTTTTCACTTTTTATTGCACCCTAAAACTCAGATAAATATTGGGATCTACAGTATTTTTGTAAAAAAGATGAAAAATATTTTCATTTTTTTTGAACGTTTTTCAAACTACCCCCGTCTTACCTTATGACTTTTGTCAGTTTGTTTCAGTTTAGTTTGTGTTTTAAAAGCCCAATAACACCGCAGAAATGCGGTGTTTTTGTTTGGTCAAATTTCCCTCAAATCCTGCCTCAAAACTGGCACCACCCTCAGTTTAGAAGTGGATAAAACTGGTTCCTGGTAAGGTTTTGAAAAATAAATTTGTTTTTTTTGAACATTTTTCAAACTCCCTCCGTCTTACCTTATGACTTTTGTCAGTTTGTTTCAGTTTTAGTTTGTTTTTATCAGGAACGCCGTAGAAATACGGCGTTTTTGTTTGGCCAAATTTCGGGGAATTTAGGTATTTATCTAATAAATTTTGGGTAAATGAAACATAAACATTGCCCGACCCCTCGAAGAAAGTTTGGATTTCAGGTTATTTAATTTTCTATGATCACAAAATTACTCAAAACGATCCCTTCGCTCATATTTTTCGTACTTGTTGCCACTCAGGCAGTAAGTGCCCTGCCAAGTCCTCCAGATGTATGGAAGGACTTCGATCCAAACGCCGGGGATTTTAAGGAAGAAATCATTCTCGAAGAAATCAAGGGAGGTATTTACTACCGAGATTCTTACATCAGTGCTTACATCAATGGTGAAGAAGTGCGGGTATTCTGCAAGTATGCAGTCAAGGAAGGTGTACAAAAAGCCCCCGGGCTAATGAACACTCATGGTTGGATGGGTGGACCATCCATCGATATGCAATATGTAAACGATGGATGGGCCGTGATATCGCACGACTACTCCGGGCTCACTAAACGGTCTCAGCACACGAAATATCCACCTAAACTGGGCCATGGCCACATGGATGCCAAAGAGAAAGGCTTTGCTCTGATCTACGATAAAATGCCTGACGGCAGCCAGACCACCAACCCCAAGGCGACTTCGCATTACCTTTGGAATGCGATCCAGCGCCGCGTGCTCAGTTATCTGCTTGCTCAAAAGGAAGTCGACTCCTCCCGCATCGGCGCCAAGGGATATTCCTACGGAGGAACGATTATGTGGAACCTGGCGATGGATAAACGGGTCAAGGCGGTGGTCGCTTACTTTGGCATCGGGTGGATTAATTACTACCGCGACCGGGCGGTTTGGAAATATGATCAACCGCAAAAAGACATCGACCAGACTCCCGGACAAAAGCTCTACCTTTCCGCGATGGCTCCGCAGGCTCATGCTCCTTATATTCAGGCAGCAAGCCTGTGGCTCAACGGATCCAACGATCACCATGGGGGACACGAACGTGGATGCGATACCTTTAAGGATTTTAAGGCCGGTGTACCCTGGGATTTTGCCATCCAGGCACGCGGGCATCACAATACGGAAAAACTGGGAGATAACTGCAAAGTATGGCTGGAAAAACATGTCCGGGGAGACTCACACTTTTGGCCTGCCCGCCCTTCCTCCGAAATCAAACTTGGGCAGGATGGCGTGCCCGAACTCCACCTTTCTCCAGCAAGCTCAGAGAAGATCAAAGAGGTACAAGTCTACCAATGTCTGAAAACGGCAAACAATATCGCCCGCTTTTGGAGGGATGTCGAATCTAGGCGGGAGGGAAACCAATGGATCGCCAAGCTTCCTGTTCTGAACACCCAGGACTACTTGTTTTCATACGCCAACATTCGTTATGAAAATAACCTAGTGATATCTTCTGACTTCGAAGCAGTGATACCCTCCGACCTTGGCCAGGCGGTGGCCACAGATCAACCATCCGAGGAATTGCCTGGAGGAGCCAATCTTTGGAAAGATGCAGCCCCAGCTGAAGGGGTGGGCGGAATTGAGGGATTTCGCCCACTTAACAAACACCATGGAACCTCCAGTTCTCAGTTTGGCGACCCCAAATGGAAAGCTCCCCAGGGTGCAAATCTCGAATTTATGTTTTATTGCACCCAACCCCAAAGCCTAAATCTGAGCACGAATACACGGCACGCATCTGATATTGAGATTACCGCTTCCGATGACTGGCAGAGCATGATCCTTACCCCCGGCCTACTCACCAATGTCCATGGGGCAAAGTTAAAAGATTGGTCAGAGGTCGGAACCATTAGCCTCAAGCCCAAACCCGGAGCAGACATTACCAAGGTGGTATTTGCCAATTTTAAGTGGAAGAAGGATTAGGGCCTGATCAGATAAGTCTCTGGCCAAACCAAATTAACTCCTGGTGGTGGCCCAAAAAGATCATCGACCCGACTTAGGGAAGTTGAAAGAATTACACTCCACACCATGGAAAAACCGAAAATAGCAGTAACGATGGGCGACCCCGCAGGAGTAGGTCCGGAGATCTGCCTCGATCTGTTAAATGATTCCGAACTTTCAGACACCTGCCAACCCGTAATCTTTGGAGATCTCACGATCTTGCAAGCATGTGCCCGCGAGACGGGCAAGGTATTGAATACCCCGGTTCTTCACTTGGAAGAAATCACCGATTCCTCACCATCTGGAATCATCGACTTGGGCATTCTTGAACCTAACGAACTCAATCCCGGCATAGCCGATGCCCGTTCCGGGCGGGCAACTTATGAATACGTAGTATCCGCCATCGATGCCTGTCTCGCCGGTAGCGTCGACGCCGTGGTCACCTGTCCAGCGAACAAGGAGGCGATGCAGGCAGCAGGCATCACCCAACCCGGACATACCGAAATTTTTGCCGAGCGTACGGGCACCAAGGATTTTTGCATGGCTTTCTTTTCAGAAACAATCAGTTGCTCCCTCGTGACTGTACATGTCGGTTATCATGAAGTACCCGGTCTGCTCTCCGTTGAACGGATTAACCAAGTTATCTCCCTTACCCGTGAGGCTCACCGTAATCTTTTGGACCGGGAGCCTAAATTGGCAGTTTGCGGATTGAACCCCCATGCTGGTGAGAATGGACTGTTCGGCCGGGGCGAGGAGGAAGCAATGATTATCCCCGCGATCGAACGGGCTCGTACCGAAGGGGCCGACATCGTTGGCCCGCTCCCCCCTGACACCGCTTTTACCCCCAAACGCAGGGAAACAGTGGACGCCTATATTTGCATGTATCACGATCAGGCCTTAATCCCGGTAAAAGCACTTGCTTTTGATCAGGCAGTCAATGTTACCCTCGGGCTGCCCATCATCCGTACATCTGTCGATCATGGCACCGCGCTCGATATTGCCTGGCAAGGGAAAGCCGACCCCAGCAGCCTGAAAGCAGCGGTGCGGTTGGCCGCCCGCATGTCCGGCAGAAAAAAATGATTCGAGTGACCTTGCTTGGCCTAACCTTGGGCCACCTTGGTTTTTTTGCTCATGCAGATCTCCCTGCCTCAAAACACTCCCCCGTTGAACGAGTTGAACAACTAGGGGGCCGGGCATTCCTAAAGAAAGGAAAGGTTTCAGAAATCATTCTCATAGATAAGGATGTGCCCAGTGGTTTTTTTTCTCAACTGGGAGATCTCAGTGAACTGACCGACCTTTCTTTGGAAAACTGTGGTATTCATGCTGACGATGTGATCCCTATCTCCACCCTGCCCAAGCTCGAATGGCTCAACCTCTACCGCACTCCATTGGGCGAGCAAGGAGTGAACCTGCTCTCCCAATCCAAAAGCATTGCTCTCCTGCCTATTGGAAAAGCTGGCGTTACCGATCTCGGGCTCGAGTATCTCTGCAAGATGGGCCAACTTACTTATCTGGGGCTACGGGGAAATCCAGTTACGGATAAGGGTGCCCGACATCTCTCCAAATTAAGTAAGCTAGAAGGGCTCTATCTTGGAGAAACCAAGGTGACCGACCAAACCATTGCTGAAATTGCTCACCTCTCCCGACTGCAAAAACTTTGGCTCCACGACCTGCCCATTACCGATGCTGCGATTGAACACCTTTCCAAGTTAAAACGACTAAAAGAAATTCATATCTATGCCACTAACATTTCTGCCAGAGGAGCCCAGTCTCTGCAAAAATCCTTACCTAAGTGCCGGGTAATCCACGAGATCTTCCCTCAGTAAAGTTCTTCGAATCAACGACTTTTCTTTGATTTGATCTGTTTTCTCAAGCAAGATGAATCAGACTTCTCCCCTCACCTTTCATGATTCTGCCAGGCCCAAAAAATTGAAAATCCACCCCTTCATTTCAGTTGTTATCTTCCTGATCTTTTTTCTGCTTGGCTGTTCCCGGAAGATCGATCCGAAAACTGCGGATATGGAAGTGCGAAAACTTTTGCAGGATGTGCCCGGTTTTGACTGGCAACCCGCCCCTTCCTCCCGCCTGCATGATATGGAACTCAATGAATTGCCCCCTCCGCCTCAGGACGATGAGGATGCCCGGCAAATCACGGAGCGTATTCAAAAAGATGGAGCCTTTGAGGATGGGAACGCATCGGAAATGGTTGATTCAGGCCAATGGAAGGAATCACTGAGCCTGGAAAATAACCGGACTGTTCGGCTCGACCTGAAAAGATCGATGGAACTGGCCCTTCATCATTCCCGGGAATACCAACAACAAAAAGAATCCCTCTATCTCTCCGCCCTCGGGGTCACCCTCGAACGGTTCAGGCTCGGCCCTGTTCCTTTTGCCAAAGCCAATGCCAAGGTTACACAACCAGTCGGGGAAGACCGGGCAGACCTGATCAACCGAACCACTGCGGGAGTTGAAGGTATGGCCGGTTATGGAGCAACCTGGGTGGCGTCTTTGGCTAACCGCCTAAGTGTGGATTTAAGCAACGGCAAGGTGGGCATGGGGGGCTCCCTCGCCAACCTGACCATCACCCAGCCTCTTCTGCGTGGGGCCAGCCGAAGAATCTACCTGGAAAGCCTGACCCAGAGTGAACGATCCCTTTTAATGGATGCCCGCAGGCTGGAGCAATTCAGGCAGGGGTTTTTCCTTAAAGTTGTGCTCGGGAGCAACCCGGCCGGTCCGGTAGGGAGTGGTGGGAGTATCTCGCCCATATCTCCCCCTTCCACCGGGGTCTCCGGATACCTTGGACTGGTTCAGGAAATTCAAACCATCCGTAACCAGGAAGCCAATGTGGTCCAATTAAATGAGAGCCTCGCCCAGTTGGAAGCTGCTTTTGAGGCAGGAAGAATCGGCAACCGACTGCAGGTGGACCAGGCGAGGCAGGCCCTCTTGAACGGACAAAGCCGGCTGCTCGCCGCCAAGTCATCCTACGAAAACCGGCTCGATGGATATAAGATTTTTTTGGGTCTCCCCCCCGATCTTTCTGTTCAGGTGGTGGATGACTACATTGATGCATTCAAGCTGACCAACCCAGATTTGGTTTCCCTTCAGGAGGAGGCCAATTTCATTTTATCATCGGTTCGCGACGCTACCGTCTCCCCCGATCTCACTTCCCTCGAAAAACAGTGCAACCAAGCCCTCAAGCTTCTTCCCCAGTCAGAAAAATTCTTTCTCGAATTAACCGCCGACTACCAAGCCTTTGCATCTGCCCTGCCTGCCCGCAAACAAGGATTTGAAAGTCTCAGAAAGCGAAGCGACCTTCTGGAACTGGGCATGAATACCAATACATTCTCCGATGGAGACCTGGATCAATTGGTGGTTGAAGTAAACGCATCCCTTCAAGGAATCCGTTCCTCACTCGATAACCTGTCCAGCCAGATACGGGCATGGCCGGGCAGAAACAAAAACCGATCAGGGACAGTCGCAAGAACGGAACTCTCTGCCCTGCTCAATGCCTATTCAGGTACCTTGCTCGAGTTATCCCTCACCCAGGCGTCGGCCCGTTTGGAATCGATTGTGATGCAGGAAGCTTTTGTTTCCCCCTACAAAGACTCTGAGGCTGCTTCCGCGAACCGAATGGATTCCAGGAACAACCGTGCCCAGCTGGTTGACACCTGGAGAAAAGCCGATCTGGCCAAAGATGATTTGCGTACCAATCTCGATCTCGTTCTTTCCGGAGACCTCGGCTCCGATGCCCTCACCGCCGGAGATTTTGAATCAGATGAAAGCGAGTGGCGGGTCGGGTTGGAGCTGGACACCCCCCTATCCAAGGTCAGGGAGAGAAACCGGTACAAAGCCGCCCTCCTCCGCTATCAACAAGCCAGGAGGGATTATATCGCTTTTGAAGACAGCCTGTTGCGTGCCTTTCGGGAGCACCAGAGGCTGGCCGGTCTTTTGCAACTAAACTTTGAATTAAACCGGGCTGCGGTGCGCGGTGCGATTGCCCAGGTCGACCTCGCCAGGATGCGTCTTGATGAACCGCCCCAACCTGGCAGAAGCTCTCAGTTTGGTGCCACCACCGCTCGGGACTTGGTCAACGCACTCAATGACTTGCTCGATGCGAGCAACCGGTTTGTCGAGGTATGGATGGGTTCGGAAGCCCTGCGCATGCGCTACGCGTATGACCTCGGAGAAATGAATTTGCTGGAAAATGGACTATGGAACGGTCTGCAATCCACAACCAACCTCAAATAAAAGACTGCTTTCTTCCATGACTCCCTCCTTGCTCTCCTCTTACTTCTTATTTGAATGATCTTCATGAAACCTACTCATAAACATGGGTTTATATCGACCAAGACCTTGATGGGGCTGGCCGGTGTGGGTGCATTGTCTGCTTTTTGGTGGATGGATGGCGGAGAAGAACGAGCTTCCCAGCAAATCGAACCAATTTATGAGGAGGCCAAGGTGGCGGAATTCAGGCTGGAGATCGTGGAGCCTGGGGAAGTGGAAAGTGCGGAAAATGTAGAAATCAAGAGCGAGGTCAAAAGCCGGGGATCGGGAGGAGTAAGCATTCTGGAAATTGTCCCAGAGGGAACCCTCGTACAAAAAGGAGACTTTCTCGTGCGACTGGACGATGCCGGTTTGCAAAAGGAATTGCTCCGACAGCGCATCTCCGTTCATCAGGCCAACGCCAACCTCGTCAAGGCCGAGGCAGATGTGGAAGCGGCCAAGCTCGCCCTCCAGGAATACTTATCCGGCACCTTCCGCCAAAATGAGGAGCAATTGGAAAGTGCGGAATTTGTGGCCAAGGAAAACTTCCGGCGGGCAGAGGAATATTTTGCGTATAGCCAAAAGCTGGCTGCTAAGGGATATGTTTCCGATGCCCAACTGGAAGCCGATCAATTCGCGGTGGAAAAAGCAGTCAAGGAACTGGACCTCGCTCAAACCAAACTGGAGGTCTTGCGCACCCACACCCAGAAAGCAAAGGTCAATGATCTCAATGCCTCAATCCTCACCACCGAAGCCCGTCTCGAATCGGCCAAAAACTCCTATGAACTTGAACTCACTCAGGAGCGTGAGATTGAGGAGCAAATCGTGAATTGCACCATTCTTTCCCCAGCAGAAGGGGAAGTCACCTATGCCAATGAGAAAAACAAAGGGGTCGTCATTGCAGAGGGTGAAGAAGTAAGAGAGAACCAAACCATTGTCCGCTTGCCCAACTCATCCATGCTTCGCGTACAGGCAAAGGTAAATGAAAGCCGGGTCGAACAGGTGAAAGCAGGCATGCCCTGCCGAATCTCCATTGATGCGATCAAAGATGTCGAACTGGATGGATCAGTGGAATCAGTCAGCGATTACCCCTGGCCATCCTGGGATCGCTACCGTGCTCATATCAAGGAATACGGTGCCAAGATTATCATCAACGATCCACCCTCCGGAGTTCGCACCGGCATGAGCGCCAAGGTGACTATTCTTTCCGAAATCATCGAGGAAGCTCTGCAAATTCCCCTCCCTGCTATTTTCAAGCAGGATGGAGTAAGCTATTGCCTGGTTGGCAAAGAGGGTGAGGAAATGAGCCTCCGCACCATCGAACTGGGATCCAATAATCTGAGCATGGCCGTGGTGACCGCTGGCCTCCAGGCGGGCGAACAGGTAGTCATCAACCCCGATCCTTTCCGGGAAGCCTTTGCCTTGCCTGAACCCAAGGATTTCGCCAAGAACTAAACACCCGGCTCAGGCAAACCAGCGGGGAACTTTCTCAACTTTCTTGTATGACTCCCGCCCTCCGCACCGAGAACCTGACCAAGGTTTATCAAATGGGTACAGAAGAAGTGGTTGCCCTCGATCAGGTAAGCCTGGAAGTGCCTACCGGGGACTACCTTGCCATTATGGGACCATCCGGTTCCGGGAAAAGCACCCTGCTCAACCTGCTTGGCTGTCTCGACCGCCCTAGTTCGGGGGGCTATGAAGTCAATGGCCAGCGCATTGAGGAAGTCGACGATGATCAACTCTCTGCCCTGCGGGCCAAATCGATCGGTTTTATTTTTCAGTCCTACAACCTCATCCCCTACCTCAATGTTTTGGAAAACATCTCTCTCCCCGCCAGCTACGATGGGGAGTCTTCCCTTGATTCAAATCAAGCCAAGGAGATGGCGGAGCGGGTCGGTCTGGGAGACCGCTTGCTGCACAAACCCTTGCAGTTGTCCGGTGGGCAACAGCAACGGGTAGGGATCGCCCGCTCCCTCGCCAACAACCCAGCCTTTATCCTGGCCGATGAACCTACCGGAAACCTCGACTCCAAAACCACCGAGGAAATACTCGATTTACTGGACGACCTCAACCAACAGGGCAAAACCATAGTACTGGTAACCCACGAAGAGGAAGTGGCGGCCCGGGCCAGCCGAATTATCAAGATGAATGACGGGCAAATTGTCTCGGACGAAAGATCGAGGCAACCCGTGATTCAATGCGAAAGCAATTCCAGTCAGGGTTCAAGACCTCAAGCCAATCACTTCCTGCAAGCTTGTAAGAACCTGGGGAAGAGTGCCATTCAAAGCATGGTCACCCACCCGATGCGGAGCCTGCTCACTGGACTAGGGGTATTTATCGGCGTGGTCAGTGTGGTTTGGTTACTCGCGATCGGAGAGGGAATCGGGGAGCAGGCAGAAAAAGAAATCATGCAACTTGGGGCCAATAACCTGATTGTCTCGAGCAAGAAGCCATCCCAGGAACAACGTGAGCAAAAAGGCACCTTTTTTATCTCCTGGGGTCTCACCGAGAATGACTATCGAAAAATTACCGAAAGCATACCAGCCATCACGGCCGCCTACCCCACCCGGGAATTGTCACGCAGAACAGTCTCCACCGATTCTTCTATTCAAAAGGCAGAACTTCTCGGCTGCCTGCCCAACTACCGGAACTTGCACAATTTGGACCTGACCAGGGGACGCTTCCTCACCGAGGCCGACAACCTGGCGAAAGCGGAGGTATGTGTACTCGCATCCGGACTGGCCAAAGAGCTCTTTCCATTCGGGGACTCCATTGGGCAAACTGTAAACATTGACGGAAATCTATTCACGGTGGTCGGAGAAGTCGCCCCGCGGAAAAACTTAAAAGACGAGGGAAAGCTCGGCTTCAAAGAATTTTTCGAGGATAATGTATATATCCCTCTCGAAACCCATTGGGCAAAAATCTTTGATTTTTATTTTCGTGGATATGATGGCAGTCACTTGATCTCCAAGCTCACCCTTACCATCGACGATCAAACCAAACTCCTTTCTGTCGCACAAATGATTCGGGACATTCTCGAAAAAGATCACGGAATGGAAGATTACCAAGTCACCGTACCCTTTGAACTAATACAGCAGGCAGAACGAGCAAAGTTAACCTTTATTGGCTTGATGGGGCTGGTCGCTGGAATCTCCCTTTTCGTGGGTGGAGTGGGGATCATGAACATCATGCTCGCCACCGTTACTGAGCGCACCCGGGAAATTGGCATCCGCCGGGCATTGGGGGCAAACAAGCGGGATATTACCTTACAATTCCTGGTCGAGACCACAGCCCTGACCGGGGCCGGTGGACTCGCCGGCATCCTCGCTGGCTTTCTCTGTGAACCTGCTTACGGAAGCCTGCTCGACCTGATGGAAAACATGACGCCCACAATCTATGAGTCCCTCCCGCCGTCGATGCAAAACATGACTCCCATCCTCGTCCCCTGGTCCTTACCCTTGGTCTTTGGGATCGCGGTGGCCACCGGGATTATCTTTGGTCTATATCCGGCACGCAAAGCATCCCGCATGGACCCGGTGGAGGCCCTCCGCCATGCCGCCTGAAGACAAACCCTAGTCAATCCTCTTTGATTTCCTCTGGTCGTACGCTTAGGAGGTAGATTCCCCAAGAGCACAAGCTCGTACAAAGTAGGATAAAAAAACAATACTCCCAACCCTCGCGGGCCATCAGGCGAAGAAAGCTCTTTTCTAGTTCAGTAATCGGCCCTTCCCAAAAAAAAGATCCAGGGCGGGTTAGCAAAAAAGCAGATAACAAGAAAATAGACAGGTTGATCAAAGCAATACCTGCAATCACTCTTTTTCTTAATTTCTCGCTCATACTTCTAAACTTCTCATACAGATCTTTTAAAGTGCAAACCATAAAATCAAGTTTGGGTAGCCAAGCATGTATGAACAGAGTTCACTAAATAATTATCTGCACTCACAAAACTTTGTTTTGCCTGATCAGCTGGCTTGAGTTCAAATAAATGCAATGAAGCCCAGATTTAGCATAGCCCTCTTTTATTTATTCATAAGTGCCTGCCTTTATGGTGATCAACTTGCCGGCAGCCGCCCCAATATTCTCTTTATTCTAACCGATGATCAGGGAAAGGGAGATCTCTCCTGCATGGGCAACCCCATCTTACGCACGCCCAATCTCGACAAACTCCATGCATTAAGCACGAGGTTTGATGACTTTCATGTAAGCCCTACATGCTCTCCAACACGAGGTGCCCTGATGAGCGGTCGGTCTCCCTTTGAGGTGGGTATTTCCCATACCGTTCGTCATCGCGACCATTTTAACCTCGATGTCATCACCTTTCCACAGGTTTTGCAAAAAGCAGGATACAAAACAGGAATCTTTGGCAAATGGCACCTTGGTGATGAGGATGAGTACTTACCCCAAGCTCGTGGCTTTAATGAAGTCTTGATCCACGGAGCGGGCGGGATTGGCCAGACCGGCTGGGGAGACTTTTACGCCAATGATGAGAATTGCTACTTCGACAACGTCCTGCTGCACAACGAGGAGATCGTACAAACCAAGGGCTTCTGCACCGACCTTTTCTTTCATGCCGGACTGGCTTGGATGAAAGACCGCATTGACTCCAAAGAGCCCTATTTCGCTTACATTCCTCTCAATGCCCCTCATGGGCCAATGATTGCCCCGGAAAAATACACGCGTAGGTTCCTGAACGATGGGTATGACCCAAACACAGCTGGACGCTATGGCATGATTGAAAATATCGACGACAACATTGGCCTGGTCTTAGGCAAGCTTAAGGAGTGGAAGCAGTTGAAAAACACCCTGGTTATTTTCATGACCGACAATGGAATGGCGGGATCAGTCGGAGTTCAAAATGGGCAAAAATTCAACTCCTTTAACTGCGGCATGAAAGGTGCCAAGGCCACCGTCCATGAGGGTGGCACCCGGGTGCCAAGCTTTTGGATGTGGAAAGGGAAAATCAAAGAGGGTGTGGATGTAGATGCCCTGACTGGACATATTGATTTTTACCGCACAATGTGCGAACTCGTTGGTGCGGAGGTGCCCAAGAGCAAACTTCCTCCCACGGGTCGCTCTCTCCTTCCTTTACTGCAAAACCCAAAAGCCAAATGGAAGGACCGTACTCTCTTCTTTCACCGTGGCAGATGGAATGATGAGATCTGGGATCACGATGCGATGGAAGCACACAGGTATAGAAATGCAGCCGCTCGCTCCAATCAATGGCGCTGGATCGATAACCAAGAACTCTATGACATTGGCAAAGACCCCGGACAACAGGAGAATGTGGCCAAGAAAAACCCTGCAGTAATGAAACAAATGAAGGAGGCATACGATGCCTGGTGGGATACTCTCGGCCCCTATCAGGTAAACGATGGAAAGAAAGCGATCGAAAAAGGTAACTTCCCTCTGCAGAAAAGATACCAGGCACGAATCCAGAAGGGTGAACTTCCTCTTTGGTCTCCCAAGCCCATTTAAAATAACTCCTCCACTTTTGAAATGATCAGGCAAATATTGCCAATTTTACTTATCTTTGGATCCAGCTCATGGCTCTCAGCCAAGAGTGGAAGTTCTTTTTTATCCGGCAATCAAAAGCCTAATATTTTGTTCATCATGTCAGATGATCATACAACTCAGGCGATAGGTGCCTATGGTGGTCGCTTGGCAAAATTAAACCCAACCCCCACCATTGATTCGCTCGCTAAAAATGGCATGCGGTTCAATCGTGTATTCTGCAATAATTCCATCTGTACCCCAAGCAGGGCTAGTATCATTACCGGTCAGTATCCTCAAACCAATGGAGTATTGGACCTCGATGGAAATATTCCACCGGAAAGACAATTCCTCCCCATTGAAATAAAAAAGGTTGGATACCAGACCGCCATGATTGGGAAATGGCATCTCAAACAGGAACCCGCCTCTTTTGATTACTACTGCGTGCTGCCCGGCCAAGGAAATTACCATAATCCGGTCTTTCGCATTCAGGGAGAGCTTGATTGGCCCAAAAATGTGATCACTAAAAAAGGGATGCACTCCAGTGATGCCATAACCGATATCAGTTTGGAGTGGCTCCAAAGCAAAAGGGATAAGTCAAAACCCTTCTTTTTGATGCATCACTTTAAAGCTCCGCACGACATGTTCGTAAATGCCCGACGCTATGACCGGTTTCTCGAAGATGTGCAGATCCCCGAACCGGAAAATCTCTTCTCCCCTCCCAATGGCTCGGTTGCATCAAGAGGACTTGGGTCCGGTCTGGGATTGCATCACCATGCTCCCTGGAGACTTGGGGCAAGACTTGGTATTTCTAATCAACTGGACGAGCGGGCCTATGTGAAATCCTGTTATCAAAAATACCTCAAAAGATACCTCCGTTGTGTAAAGGGGATTGATGACAATGTAAAAAGATTGATTGATTATTTAAAAGAAACTGGAGAGTTGGAAAATACGGTAATTATCTACACCGGTGATCAAGGCTTCTTCCTTGGGGAACATGACCTGATGGATAAACGCTGGATCTACGAGGAGTCTTTTCGCATGCCATTTATTGTTCATGCTCCCAAACTGATCCAACCTACCTCTTCCAACGACTGGCTGATCAACAACACCGACTTTGCTCCAACTATCCTCGAATTGGCAGGAATTGAAAAGACTCCCGAATACATGCAGGGGCACAGCTTTGCGGGTGCCCTCCAAGCCCAACCTAAACCTGTAAACTGGCGCACATCCACTTACTACCGCTATTGGATGCATATGGCACACAGCCTGAAAACCCCTGCCCATTTCGGAATCCGTACTGAACGCTACAAACTTATCTTCTTCTACGGGTGCACTCCGGACGGCAGGAATCAAACCCCAGTGGCATGGGAATTTTACGACCTTCTCGAAGACCCGCAAGAGATGGTTAATGAATACAAAAATCCAAAGTATCAAAGTACTATTGAATCTCTAAAGGCGGAATTGCTCCAAGTACGCGAGGACCTCAACGAGACCGATGTGAAATACCCTCATATTCAGAAGATAATCGCTACGAACTGGAATCAATAAAAGGATATACGCACTCTGATGGGGTGAAATGCAAAATCGACAAACTAATATTTAATCACATAGGGTTTTATTCAACGCCCAGCCCAACTCAATATGAACGAAGAAAAAAAGGATAAAAAGACTGAGAGACTTGGAATCATCGCCATTACCACTGCCGGACTATGCTGGTTATGCGTACTCGGTGCCATTCCCTTTGAATTCATCTATTTACTCCCCGTATCTACCATTGCCGCAATATGCAGTCGGAAAAATATATTAAGTAAGATGGCCATGGCATTATTAGTTTTATTAGCACCCGGCTATGTTGTTATTAATTATGCGTCCTTGGCACCTGCACTCTAAAACATTCTACCATACTGAATTCTATAAATGTTCACCCGACAGTCACACATTGAACTGAAGAGACTGCTCCTATAGCACCCAGCACAAATAAATATGAGTGAAGAAAAAGAAGATCAAAAAATAAAGAAACTTGGAATATGGGCCGTATCAAATGCAGTGCTAAGCTGGGGATGTATGCTAGGAGTCCTTCCTCTCGCTCCTTGGGTTTGGTTTCCTGTACTCGCCATTGCTGCCGTCACTTCTGTCCTTAGCCGAAAAACTGCGTTGGGCAAGGTGGCTATCGTTTTACTTATTCTAGAAATCCCCGCATATTTTGTGGTCCATACGATTGTAGTTGGCCCCTCTCTGTAAGCTGATAATGTCTCAAAATAAACGGGGTCTTTCTTATCATAGGCAGGTATACCGATGATGGCCCTTACCAGTTCCGGTCTTGGTGCAGTTCATTTGATCAACAACAAAACAGGCAGGATTACCTACCATCCTAATTCATGAAACTCGGCTCCATGCTCCTAAGCGTTTTTCTGTGTGGTGTGCTCTGGGCCAATCCGGGCAAGCCTAACATCCTACTCATTCTGGCAGATGATCTGGGTTACGGGGACTTGGGTTGCTACAATCCGGAGTCCAAAATTTCGACACCCCATCTGGACAGCCTGGCCCGGCAGGGAATGCGTTTTACCGATGCCCACAGCCCAGCCACCGTATGCACACCCACCCGGTATAGCCTACTCACCGGCAGGATGGCTTTTCGTACGGGCATGGAAAGCGTGTTTACGGGGGTGCAGGGGCCCTGCCTGATCGAGGAGGGCCGCCTCACCCTCCCCCAGATGCTCCGCGAACAAGGATATACCACCGCTTGTATTGGCAAGTGGCACATTGGCATGTCCTTCTTCGATAAGGAAGGAAACCTCATTACCAATGGAAAGATCGAGGGGGTCAAGCAGGCGGACTTTTCCCGCCCGATTCCCGACGGCCCGATCCATCGGGGGTTCGACCGCTTCTTTGGCACGGTCTGCTGCCCGACCACCGACTGGATCTATGCCTATGTCGATCAGGACCGCATCCCCAATCCTCCAACCCGACCCTTGGACAAGTCGAACCTTCCCCAACATCCCTATTCCCGTGACTGCCGGCCCGGCATGATTGCCGATGGGTTTGACCACGAAGAGGTCGATCTTGTCTTTGTCAAAAAGAGTCAGGAATTCCTGAAAAATCATCTGCGGCAAACTCCAGAGAAGCCCTTCTTTTTATTTCATTCCATGCAGGCAGTCCACCTGCCCTCCTTCCCTGCAAAAAAATACCTGGGGAAAAGCGGAGCGGGTGCCCATGGGGATTTCATTTTACAAATGGACGACATGGTGGGCCAATTGCTCGCCACTCTCGAACAATTGGGCGTGGTGGACAATACCCTGGTCATCTTTGCCAGCGACAATGGACCGGAAGTTCACACCGTGGCCAATATGAGAAGTAACCACGATCATGACGGGGCCAAGCCCTGGCGAGGCATGAAGCGAGACCAGTGGGAGGGTGGGCACCGTACGCCTCTGATTGTCCGCTGGCCAGAAAAGATCAAACCGAGAGCCGTAAGTGACCAACTGATCAGCCTGACTGATTTCATGGCAACCTGTGGTGCCCTTGCTGGAGCCGATCTTCCAAATAATGCCGGGGAGGATAGTTTTAATATGCTGCCCGTTCTGCTTGGGGAGCAAGTTGATCAGCCAGTCAGAACTCATTTGCTCACACAGACCCAGAAACTTGAACTATCCATCCGCGAGGGAGATTGGAAATACCTCGATCACAAGGGATCGGGTGGCAACAATTACAACCAACCCCAACTTCTGCCCTATATTGTGGAAGAGCTCGCCCCCGACGCCCCAGGGCAACTCTATAACCTGAAAAATGATCCCCAAGAAACGAAAAATTTATATTACCACCACCCAAACATCGTAAAGAAAATGAAGGCCAAACTGAATCATTTAGTAGCAAGCGGACGAAGTGCTCCCTTGTCTATTCGTAGTGGGACCATTTCTGAAGAACGTTAATTAAGCCTTCAACATTCTCCACTTCTAACCAACGATCCGTGTTCCTCTAATGCAATCTTTCTTCCTTTTTATCAGTCTCCTATTCACCTGCGTTTTTGTTTCGGGCAAGCAAAACGCTGGCGTAGCCCCAACGGTTACAGACATCGGCTATGGGGATCACGAAAAAGAAAAGATGAACTTTTGGAAGTATGATTCCCCAGAACCAGTAGGCATCCTCCTCGATATCCATGGAGGTGGATGGATGGGAGGAAAAAAGGATGAGTCCAAACGGCCAAGCCAATTACAAAAGGGGTATCATCTGGCATCCATTAGTTACCCCCTGGTCAATGAAGGAGGCAGGCAACCGCAGATGCTCCATGCCGCCCTGCGAGCCGTTCAGTTTTTGAGATACAAAGCCAAAGAATGGAACATCGATCCCAGCCGAATTGTGGCCACCGGGGGCTCGGCCGGTGGATGTTCCAGCCTGCTGGTTGCTTTGCACGATGACATCGCCAACCCCAAGAGCAAGGACCCGGTGGAAAGGCAGTCCTCCCGCATTGCCGGTGCCCTGGTGGCTGGTGCTCAGACTACAATGAACCCGTTCATGATCAAAGAACGCATTGGTGAGAAAACCTTTGGCAACCCCATGCCCTACCAACCCTTTGGGGCTAAAACCATTGAGGAACTCATCAGCAACTGGGAAGACTATAAAAACCTCGTCCAAGAATGCTCTCCTTTGAGTCATTTAACCAAGGAAGATCCTCCCCTGCACCTCTTGTATAATGTGAACCGGGAGTTCCCCACCAGCAAATCACCTAACGGGATCCACAGCCCCATCTTTGGAGAAATTATGCTGGAAGCATGTCAAAAAATCGGGGTGGAGTGCCACTTGCAATATAACGAAAAAGACCGCCCGCTACCCGAGGTAAGCCAGGAAGAATTCTTGAACCGCTTACTTTTGGGTACATAACGGATCAAAACTATTTCGGTTTGCGGAATATTCTGAAAAGAAACTTAGCCACCCCGCCCACCAGACCGACCAAAAATCCTAAAAAGCCCACACCCACAATCATATTGGTAATGTTCATGTGGAAATTTTGTTGGGCGATCTCTTCAAGGGTTGCATCTGGATACGGCAGACCTACAAAGATTATCATATAAAAAACTCCCAGCAGGATGGTCAGCAGACCACCCACGATCAAAAAAACCATAGAGAATATTTTCATTTTTTATTGCGAGGAAAACCGGTAAAGAATGCCCTCCATTCCTTCCACCCGGTTACCCTTTATGACCACGCCTTCTTTTTGAAGTAACTCTATTTTCTTTTCCACCCCTAGGGCATATCCTCCGATCTCACCATCTCTGCAAACCACCCGGTGGCAGGGAACCTCAATAAGCCTGGGGTTTCGATTCATTGCCTGCCCAACGGCTCGATATGCACGGGTGCCCATAGCCTCGGCTAAGTCCTTGTATGTGGTAACATGCCCTTTCGGAACCCGGAGGAGCAATGGATAGCATTTCTCGGCAAAAGACACCCATATGACTTCGCCCAAAGAACCGAATAAATCAAGAGAATCTCCCAAGCCTTCTTCAGCGAAGAATTATTTTTTTAAGTGCATAAGGAAGTAATGTACTTAAGGATCTGAACCATGGACGCTATTTCTATTTTTATCATTATTGTCGGAGTATTGTTTTCCGGCTTTTTATTTTTTGTCGAAGACGCATTTGATAAGTTAATCGATCGTGTCCTTAGCTTGTTTGGGCTTCGTTCCCACTGTGGCCCATTGCAGGTAACCGCGAAAGAAGAAAACGAATCCATCGTGCTCACCATTCAAAACGAAGGGAGTTCACC
>CAXBQX010000021.1:0-33419 GCA_963978365.1 uncultured Opitutales bacterium
GCCATTTTTGACTGGGATGGTGTAGTTGTTGATTCATCCCATATTCATTTAAAAAGCTGGGAGATGTTGGCGGAGGAACTAGACCTTCCTTTACCTCATAACCATTTTGAGCGTGGGTTTGGGAAACGTAACCAGACCATTATTCCAGATATCCTCGGATGGACGAAAAATATAGAACTCATTGAAAAGTGGGGGCTCCGCAAAGAAGAAATCTATCGGGAAATTGCCTCTTCGGACGGTATACCTTTGGCCAAAGGATCCAAAGAATTTCTGGGACGACTCCACCCGGAGCCCTTTCTTTGTGCCATTGGTACATCCACGGAACGTAAGAATGTGGAACTTGCCATCAAGCAGCATGATTTATCCGATTTTTTCTCTGCCTCTGCTTGTTCGGAAGATGTACAACTGGGTAAGCCCAACCCAGAAGTATTTTTAAAGGCTGCAGCAGGACTTTCGATCTCGCCTGCTCAATGTGTGGTATTTGAAGACAGCCCCCATGGCATTGAAGCTGCCAAAAGTGCCAATATGAAATCGGTTGCCTTGACCACATCCCACCCTGCAAATGTGTTTATGAATTTAAAACCAGATCTTGTTATTGGTTCGCTCGCAGAGGTAACCCCACAACAAATCTTAAAACTCTTTCATTAAGATGAAAAAACTATCCTTACATCATAAAGTACTTTTCGCGCTGTTGCTGTCTTTTGGACTAGGAATTTGGATAAATCTCCAACATGGTTCAACCCCTTCTGTGCCTTGGGTCCTTTGGCTGATCAGTTTCTGTGAATTCACAGGGAAACTTTTTCTGAACGCTTTAAAGATGGTGGTTATTCCACTGGTCTTAACTTCTGTAATTTGTGGGGTCTCTCAAATTGCTGGGGATAAGGATTTTGGACGCCTTGGTCTCAAAACTTTATTACTCTACTCGTTAACCGGCATTTTAGCCGTTGCCACTGGTTTGCTCTGTGTAAACCTCATGCGTCCCGGGTTCCTGGATCCCGAAGTCCGGGATGCGTTATCCAATGACCTTAATGCCGCTCAGCCTTCTTCTTTGGAAAGTGCCCTGCAAGTTGCAGATAGTGGGTGGTCTAACCTGCTGGAGATATTTCATCGAATGGTACCACCCAACCTCTTTACCGCTGCAGTCGAAGGACAATTGCTCGGACTGATCTGCTTTGGTTTGCTCTTTGGATTTTTTCTTGGACAAACTAAGCCAGAGTTTCAGAAAACCCAGCTTTCCTTTTGGCAGGGATTACAGGAAATTATTCTAAAGATCACCCACTTCATCCTACGATTTGCCCCCATTGGTATTTTCGGGTTGGTCACCCCCACACTAGCCAAAAGCGGCTTGGATATGTTTTGGCTTATGGGTGGGTTTGCCCTGACTGTTTTCCTGGCCTTGGCCATTCACGCCCTGCTTGTTTTGCCCCTACTCCTTAAAACTTTTGGAGGGATTAAATTCATAGATCATTACCGGGCGATGGCCCCTGCCCTGCTCACTGCATTTTCCACGGCCTCCTCTTCTGCGACTCTCCCGGTGACTATGGAATGCACGAATAATCGCGTAGGAGTTTCTTCTAAAATCAGTGGTTTCACCCTCCCCCTGGGAGCAACCCTCAATATGGATGGCACCGCTCTCTTTGAATGTGTGGTGGTCATCTTCCTCGCCCAGTTTTTCGGGATCGAAATGAGTTGGGCGACCCAATTTTTTGTAGTCTTACTTGCCCTTTTAACCTCTGTGGGAGTGGCAGGCATTCCTTCTGCCAGCCTGGTAGCTATTTTAGTTATCCTACAAGCCGTTGGTTTTGATGAGCAATCCATTGCCACTGGGGTCAGTATGATTTATGTGGTCGACCGAATCCTCGATATGTCCCGCACGATGATCAATGTTTTGGGAGACAGTTGTGCAGCAGCCATTATTGGAAAAAGTGAAGGTGAATCGGGGTACTACAAAGCCAACTTGTCCTGATTTTGGGTGAATTTTCAACTCTCTGCAGATTACTCCCCACAGGGAGACCAACCCGAAGCCATTCAAAAGTTGGTTCAATCGATCGAGGCGGGAAACAGAAACCAAACTTTACTTGGAGTCACCGGTTCTGGGAAGACCTTTACCATGGCCAACATCATTCAGGAAATTCAACGACCCGCACTGATCATTTCCCACAACAAAACTTTAGCGGCCCAGCTCTATTCGGAGTTTAAAAGTTTTTTCCCCAACAACGCAGTCGAATATTTCGTAAGTTACTACGATTACTATCAACCAGAGGCTTATGTACCCTCCACCGATACCTTCATTGAAAAAGATTCCTCTATAAATGAAGAAATTGAACGACTTAGACTAGCCGCCACGGGTTCATTAATCAGCCGAAATGATGTCATTGTGATTGCCAGTGTCTCCTGTATCTATGGGTTAGGGTCTCCTGATGACTTTCGGGCTCTATCCGTTGAGCTTTCTGTGGGCACTGAGATATCCAGAGACGACTTCCTGCTTCAATTGGTATCTGGTCTCTACAATCGAAATGATCTGGACCTCCGTGCAGGCAGGTTTCGGGTACGCGGAGATGTGGTTGACATATTTCCAGCCTATGCAGAAAACCCTTTGCGGGTGGAATTTTGGGGTGATGAAATTGAAAACTTAAAAGAATTCGATGTCCTAACTGGTGAAACACTCCGAAAATTTGAAAACTACCGGATTTATCCGGCCAACCAATATGTTACCACCAAAGACAAGGTGGAGATAGCCTGTAAATCGATTGAGGCGGAACTTGAGGATCGGGTTTCCTCCTTTGAGAAAGACAATCTCTTACTGGAAGCTCAAAGGATCCGAATGCGCACTGAATATGATCTGGAAATGCTCAGGGAAATCGGATTTTGCAACGGGATTGAAAATTACTCCCGCCATTTATCCCAGCGCAAACCAGGTCAGCGTCCCTGGTGCCTGATTGATTTCTTCCCCGAGGACTTTGTATTATTTATAGATGAAAGTCATGTGACCATTCCACAAATCGGTGGCATGTATCATGGAGACTTCTCACGAAAGCAAAAATTAGTCGAGTACGGGTTCCGGCTTCCCTCCGCACTGGATAACCGTCCATTGAAACCGGATGAGTTTGAAGAAGTGACCGGGCAAACAATCTTTGTATCTGCGACCCCGGGTAAATTGGAACTCGAAAAGAGTGCCGTGATCGCCGAGCAATTAATCCGCCCCACCGGCCTAGTGGATCCGCAAATGGAAATTCGTCCAATATCCGGACAAGTGGAGGATTGTATAGGAGAAATCAGAAAAGTAGTTGAAAGAGGAAATCGTGCCCTCGTCACTACCCTCACTAAAAGAATGTCCGAAGACCTTACTGAATACTTGCGGGAACGGGATGTGAAGGTCGAGTACCTGCACTCCGATGTGGATGCAATTGAAAGGGTTGAGATCCTCCGAAACCTTAGGGCTGGAGAATACGATGTGATTGTGGGAGTAAATTTGCTACGGGAAGGACTGGACCTTCCTGAAGTCGAACTTGTGGCAGTATTGGATGCCGATAAGGAAGGTTTTCTACGCAGTGAGACAAGCTTAATTCAAACTGCGGGCCGGGCCGCCAGGCATGAGCTTGGGAGAGTGATTTTTTATGCGGATGTGATGACCAAGTCCTTGCAAGCGGCGTGGGATGTCTGCCAATACCGAAGAGAAAAACAAATTGAGTATAATCAAAAGCATGGAATTACTCCCAAGAGTGTATCCAGACCGATTCAAAAAAGCCTAAGAACAGAAAAAGAAGAAGACCATGAGGAGTTGATGGTTTCGGAGTCTAATTCGCCCAAAGAAATTAAAAAGCTAATCAAGCAACTGGAGAAAGAGATGTTTGATTCAGTGAAAAAGCTCGAGTTCGAAAAAGCGGCTTTACTGCGTGACCAAATCAACTTTCTCAAAGATGGTACAATGCCTTCGAAAAACAAGAAGGCTCCCAAGAAATATGGTAGAAAAAAAAGATAATTTGATTGCTTGCCGGTTCCTTATCGCGGGCCTGTCTGTATTCCTTCCATTGTTCTTTCTTTCGGTATCTCTAGATGCTCGGGTCGAATCCAAAAAAATTCTCTCCTTTCATTTTGATAAAATTGAAGTACAGGGAGCCCTGACCGTTTTTATCGAACCAGGAAAAAGAAACCGACAAGTCGAATACTTTGCCGACTCGTCGATCATTGATTCCGTTTCCGCCGAAGTTCGAAACCGAACGCTTTACCTGGATGCAAATAACTCCTTCTCCCTATTCCGGAAAATCCCCCTGATTAAACTCAGTGCACAAAGGACATTTCCCATCGAAGTGGTGGTATCAATAGACAAACTCAGCGAAATTCGCCTACTCGGCCAAAGTAACCTCAGAATGAAGAATGTATCAGGTAAGCAATTAAATATTTTCTCTGATTCCAGCGGATCTTTTCACGGTATTGATTTGAAATTCGAAAGTTTAAAAATCCGGCACGAGGGTTCTGGCAGCATCAGCCTGCAAGGCAGGGATGTGCTCTCTTTAAACGCCGAGATGCATGGTTCGGGTTCGTTACTCTGCGAACACTTATTTCTGGAGGAAGCGTTGATTTCCCATCACGGAACGGGCGAGGTCGTTATTGCTCCAAACAATTGGCTGGATGCCCGAATTTTTAACTCGGGGAATATAAAATTGCTGGAGCAACCAAGAGGTAGAGTCTTTAAAAAGGAGGGAAATGGAGGAGACTTGATCGAGCTCTACCAAGAGAGCGATACAAAAGCAGAAACCTCTCCGATCAGAGCTGAATAACTTCGCCTTCGATAGCAGGGCGGACGCTGGCTAACTCTTTGGAAGCAAGCCCGGCAATTTCATCCATCCTTGCATCATCATGTGAAGGGTCATGGTGAAAAAGTAAGGTCTGCTTAACAGATGCTGCACGGGCAACCTTTACGGCCTCCTGCCAGGTAGAATGCCCCCATCCCTTAAAGTTTGGATATTCTTCATCCGTGTAAGCAGCATCGTAAATCAGTAGATCTGCTCCCTCGGCTAAAAAGAGCACATTTTCATCGAGCTTTCCTTCGAAATGCTCTGTATCGGTGCAAATTGCCAGCACCTTGCCATCAAATTCGATTCGATATCCACACGCACCATTGGGGTGGTTAAGAGGAGCCGTTTTCAAGACCACCCCACCTTCAAGCTCAAAAACTTTCCCACATTCAAAATCATTGAAGCTACAAGCTTTCTCAATCAGTGAACTCGGTACCGGGAAAACCGGGTCCTTCATTAACATCGTACCAATGATCCCTTGTAAGTCATAGGTTATGCCATCTAAGTGACCTGCATGTAATCGTACATCGCTTTGGGGATTATACAGAGGTGCAAAAAAGGGAAGCCCCTGTATGTGATCCATGTGCGTGTGGGTAAAGAAAAGGTCCGCATTGAGAAGATTGCCTTCTTCAAGCATGATTTTTTTACCCAATAATCGAATCCCAGTACCCGCATCCACCAAGATCCTACGAGTGCCACAAGTAAGCTCAAAACAAGTGGTATTCCCACCATATTTCACCGTACCAGGACCTGGGCAAGGGATGCTTCCACGAGTACCCCATAGCTTGAGTGAAAATGTAGATGAATCAGACATGACTAAGATTCCATTCTCGAAAACTTCAAATAATTGGCAACTTCCAATCTCTGACTAGCCAAACTACTCCTCGAAGTCCTGCCAGGCTCCATTTTCATCCTGAAAGGAACGGCTAGTGGTCCCATCCTCCCACTGGTAAATACCATCTACGGCCAGACCATCTTTAAATTCTCCAACAAAAGAAGTGCCATCATTAAAGTCCAAGGCTCCGCTACCTTGTTTTTGACCGAATTCCCAGGACCCCACATAAGTAACCTCACTTACATCAGACTGCCGACCATGACCATGAGGGAGACCGTCAAGAAACTCTCCCGTGTAAATAGAACCATCAAGGTCTTTTAAAATGCCCATCCCAGACTTCACCCCCTCTGCAAATTCTCCTGTATATTGAATACCTCCTTCATCGACAAGCACTCCTCTTCCATGAAATAACCCACCCTCAAAATCGCCGAAATAAACCGCCCCATTGGCCGTACGTAAAGTTCCATGGTCATAGGTACCATCTTCTTTAAAGGCTCCTGTAAATTGATCTCCATTGAGCAAAAAGAGGTTTCCTTCGTTCAATCGATTATTTTGCCACTTTCCATAACTTATATCTCCGGAAGCATTACGAAACTCACCGTATTTTAAGCTATCTTGCTCCCAGTGACCTTCGAGAACGGACTGGTCCGCCATGGTTAAGGCACCAAACCCAGACCGTTTTCCATTTTCCCAGTTTCCTGAATACTTCTCTAAGTCCTTAATGCTTTTGTAGCGGATGGTGCCGTATCCGTTCGGAGAACCCTTGGCAAACTGGCCTTCGTATAAATCTCCTGAGAGGTATGTGATCACTCCGTATCCATCAGGTAAACCGAGAACCAGTTCCCCTTCATAAAGAGAACCATCCTCAAAAACATATCTTCCGGACTTGGCTTGTTTAGCGAGTTTATCAGATATCTGCTCCGTGCTAGCTTCGAATTCGACAGCTTGATCCTCTACACATCCAAAAATGAAAAAAGTGAACAACAGAACAAAAGACAGCTTGGAGTGTAAAGAAGGCATCGTTGTTCAATAGCTAATACTTTTACTCACTTGGAAAATGCTAGTGACAATAGAAATCGCCACCAATGCAACCAATGAAAATGCAAAGCCAAGAGCTAGTCCAGATATCAAATTAGTCATCCCTTTAATTTTCTTGGTTAACTGAGTCCGAAAGGATTTAGAGACATCATCCATGCTGTTCCCTAGGTTTCCAGTCTTCTCCCCAACTTCGACCACATCAAGTTGCATAGGGGGCATAAGTTTAAATTTACGAAAAGCATCAGGCAAAGATTTACCTTCGTTCACTAATACCCGGGCCGAACGAAAGGAAGCACGCAAGAAACGGTTCTTAATAGTTCTTTCACATAACCTCAAGTTTTCGGTAAGGCCAATGCCACTCCAAATCAGGGTTCCCAAAAGGCTACTGAGATGGAAAAGTTCGGACAGAAAGAAAATGTTTCCAAAAAGGGGAAGCTTTAACAAAGACCGATCGAGAGCAACCCCACCCTTTTCTGTTTTGCTCCATTGGGTAAGAATTCCAAGCCCAACCAGCAAGGCAATCAGCACAAACGGGCCAAACAATAGAACCAGATTGGATCCATCAATCATAATTCTAGCCATCAGGTTTAATTCTCCCCCTAAAGATGCCAGCATTTCCTGAATTTGCGGAAGCAGAAAAAACAAAAAAAACAAGACTACACCAATCGCCATCAGACCAACAAACAAGGGATAAGTCATCCCACTCAGCACCCGGGATCGTATTTCTCTTTTTTCCTCCAAATGAGAAATAATTTTGCTCAAAATCGGTGCCAGGTTACCGGTCGCCTCCCCGGCCTCGATCACATAGGTGGAAGACTCACTAAAATACCCAGGCAAATGACGCATGGCACGGGATAGGGTTCTCCCTTCGGCAAGTTCTTTCCACAGAACTCCAGATAAACTCTTCTGCTGGGGATCAGATAATCGATAATTGAGCAACTTCACTGCATCGGCAACCGGCATACCAGACCCATGCAATTCCAAGAGTCGTTTTAAGAATTCGAGCCCAATCGCCTCACCTTTACTGGAGAACTTATTTCTTAAAGAAGATTCTTTTTTTTCTTTGGACTTCGACTCCTTGGAACCGGCTGAGGTCGAACTCCCACTCATTTTGATCTTCAGAACCGTGAGTCCGGATTGCATGATTTTCCGGCGGGCAGCTTTCGGATCTGGTGCGTTCATGGTACCGTTCCGGGTCTTCCCTTTCTTATCGATGGCTATGTATTCAAAATCTGCCACAATCAAAATAAATTGTAATAGAATCCAAACTTTGGATCACAAAGACTGATCCTCTTGGGTTTCGTCGATGAAGATATCAGCATATCGAACCACTTCGCTTAAACTGGTGAGCCCTCTCTTAATTTGGGTCCAACCGCTTTCCTGCAAGGTTGTCATCCCCTGAGTCAAAGCAACTTCACGAATTTCCGGGGCTGATGCGCTTTTTATAATCAATCCATGAATATCATCGCTCATCCGCATGAGTTCGAAAATGCCTACCCGTCCTCGGAAACCAAGGTTTTGGCATTTATTACAACCCACTGCACTCAAAACCTTTTCCGAATGGATGACTTCTTTGGGATCAATTTCAAGTAAAGCTAGAGATGCACGCAAATCCTCATCGGATAGGTTAGCGGGAGTCGCACAGGACATGCACAAGCGACGTACCAACCTTTGGGCAATGACCATCTCCACAGACGACGCAATCAGGAAAGGCTCAATATCCATATCAATCAAACGAGTGATGGCGCCGGGTGCGTCATTGGTATGAAGAGTACTTAAAACCAGGTGTCCAGTAAGGGATGCACGGATGGCAATATCAGCAGTTTCCCGGTCCCGAATTTCCCCAACCATGATGACATCTGGGTCCTGCCGAAGGATTTCACGCAATGCACTGGCAAAAGAGAAACCTATTTCTGAATTTACCTGCGTTTGGTTGACCCCAGAAACTTCATACTCCACCGGGTCCTCCACCGTCATAATCCTTCGCTCAGGCTTATGAATCTTTCGAATAAAAGCGGTTAATGATGTCGATTTACCCGAACCTGTGGGGCCCGTAACCAAGACAATGCCATGAGGTTTTTCCAGAACGGAAACAATTTTATTTTCATCCGCTCCCTGCAGTCCAAGCTCGCGCATAGAAAGGGGCTGCGATTTTTCGTTCAGCAAACGTAAACTAATGCTTTCTCCATACAAGGTTGGAAGAGTCGAGACCCGGATATCGAGGTCACTCTGCCCCATGGTGAATGTAATTCTCCCTCCCTGCGGGCGTCGTTTCTCAGAAATATTGATCGCACTCATGATCTTAATCCGGGAAATAATCGCATCCTGAAAACTTCTTAAATTATCAGGCACGCGGACAGGAACAAGTTGACCATCAATACGGTAACGAATCTGCAAGGTCTCCTTATGAGGTTCGAAGTGGATATCCGTGGCACGATCAACGATCGCACGCTGAATGACCTCGTTTACAAAACGAATGATCGCAGCGTTTTGATCTTCTATGTCATCTTTTTGATCCTCTTCCTCATCTAGATCTAAATCCGAATCATCCAAGCTATCTGCACCAATCCCAAAATTTTCAGTAATCGCCCGGACAATTTTTTCAGGTGAACCCAAATGCCAGACTGGCTTGCAGCCTGAAACTGCATATACCCAGCGATTCATTCTCTTCGTAGGCGGCCAGACGGTAAGAAGATCAATCTTTGTTTCCTTTCCAACCACCAATCCAGACTCTCTTTTGCCATTAACCTTTAAATGTTCTGACATCAATAAATCTAACTCGGTTTCATCGAGGGGTTTCGATAAAACATAAACTGCTCTCCCTTGCTCAACAGCCTGCATTGAAGCTTGAAAGTTTTCACTATCCCCTAGCCTATTCTTGAAACATAAAAGAATAACCTTAGTGCTTGGTTGCAGTTTTCTAATCTCATCAATGATTGAAATTTTGGGAGACTCATATAAGGAACTGGAAATAAAAACAGCTGCAAAAGATTCGGTTCCTGAAAGTAACATTAAACCATTTTCTATGGTGGAAGATGCGATTAGATCATATGAGGCCCCGAACCGAATCTTTAATTCATCGTGAGTTTCTTGGATATTATCCAGAATCAAAACTCTTCCCTGACTGCGAGGTTTAATGGAAGGTCGAATAATCGGAAGGCAGGAAAAAGAATGAATCAAACGCAGAGGAATTAACTTTGTCGGAGTGTCCGCAATGGTAAAATCCTGCAAATAAGGCAATTTCGTTCTGTCCGACATTTGTAGCATAGTATCTTCTACAGTTCCGGATATTTTAGCAGCAAGCATACGAGCCCTTTCTTCCGTGGGGTTGCTGAGAATATTAAGACGATCTAAATCCGAAAGCCCTGGCCACCAATCTAAAGTTTCATGATCCGATGTATAGCTAGGATCCAAAGAAGGTTCAGCCTCCTCTTTCTTTGAAATATCTACCATATAAACAATTAATTCACCTCAGGCGAGGAAGTGGAATACTGGATTTAATCGGAGGAGCCACCTTTGTAGCGGGAGAGGGAGGCTTTGCAGGGGCAGGAGGTTTAACGGGTTGCCCACTTGGGACTGGCAGTGTGGTCTTGTCCGAGTCTTTCAAGCTCAAGGTCATCCCGCCTTTTAGTTTTAGAACTTCAGTTATGGGGTCAAAACTTTCAACTTCGCCATCTAAATCTGGAAAGTTTTCACCTTCGGTTAACCAAAAACCAAAGTTTTTAGCTTTGTCAAAAAGTGCAATCCTCCATTCCCCCTGAAATTCATAATATCCCCGGAATTCAATATTAGGGTTTCGTGGGATGGGTTTGGGTGGAGGCGGAGCAGGTCTTTGTACAATGGGTGCTTGAGGTTTATTCGCACCGGGACGAAGAAAAGGATTGCTTTGAGCACTCAGGCAAGTTCCCAAAGCTAACCCCAATTGAACAAAGACAAGAAACTGTAATACCATTACTCCAAAATTAAGATTGGCTGAGATGATTTACTGTCTTGCTCCGATCTAGTGTCCTCAAATTCGTCACTTATTCCAAGCAATTTGCCCGATGGAGACCGGAAAACAGGAGTATACTGCTTATCAATCATTCGGTCGATGGTATCAGAATTTTCCTGGTTAAAAGCCTTTTGAACGAATTCTCTCTCAGTAGCTTTAGAGGTTAATTCAATTTCTTTTTTCTTCGGGTCAATAATGGTGGGCCTTAAGAAAATAAGAAGTTCTGTGGGAGTATACTTGGTACTTTCTGGAGTAAAAAACTTTTCTCCAAAGTAAGGAATATCACTAAGCAAATTATAGCGTGTCTTGGTAGTATCTAGCTGAACTTCCTGCAATCCGCCTAAAACAAGAATTTCGCCATCAAGAATAGATACATGGGAGAGAGCTTCCCTTACCTTCTTACCAGGTAATGATTGCCCCTGATACTCGTTCGCCTGGGTCTCATCAAATTTCTCCGCTTTTACTTTTACCTCCATAAAAATAGACCCAGGCACGGTTTGATTTTGTTCATTTAAAACAGAAAGCCCAATCTTAGGTTTTTTGATTTCCAGTTCAGTGGAAGCAGTAATTTTCTCTCTTTGTCCTGTGTTAGAAGCTTCTGTCGTATTCAAATTTCCCGCGTAAGTAGGAATTACAACACTCCTCTCATCCTCTATTTTAATATGAACCGCTTCTGCATTGTGCGAAACCATGATCGAAGGGGTCGAAAAAATCCGTACATCGTTTCTTTCGGACGCCACAGAAAAAATTTGTTCCCATTGGATTTTCTTTAGTTTCCAATTTTGCATTTGAAACGGGACTGCACTGTTTAGGCCTGGGACTTTCATTACCCCATCAAGAATATTTGAGCCCGATGAAGTGGTAATAGTTTCAGTAAAGTCATCTGGAGTTCCGATTATTCCATCGTCACCTTGATTGGTTATCTGTTGGGTTTCAACTTTCTCATCATCCGTCCATTCAACATCAGAAAAAAGAGCATCAATCCCTCTTTGCCTCTGTTGACTTAAATCGACCATCACAAAGATCGTGTCAATTCGAGCCAGTGGAAGCGGTTCGTCTAGATCATCTATCATTTCGCTAAGTAAGGAAATGTCACTCGGAAGACCGTAAGCGAGAATTGAATTAGTTTTGGTCACCACTGAGATGGATACCAGTGGACTAAATTCAACAGATTCATCCTGCCCCAAAACCTTGGACCCCCTAGACACATTTAAGCTACCAGATTGAGTGTAAGTAGATGTAAATCCTTCCCCAGCTTGCTTTTCCTGAACACTACTTGATTTGGATTTTCCCGGAGCAATCTCATCAGCCACTTTCTTTTGACCTGTAATAACCTCTTGAAGAATTCGGTGAACATCTTCCGCATCCCCATGCTGAAGCTTAAATAATTTATGAGTAGTTTTTAATTTTACTTCTGCATCCAATTCCATAAAGAGCTCGAGCAGTAAATCCCAGTTCTCCTTCTTTGTTATAACCAAGACCTTGTTTGTTCTAGCATCTGACTCGATTGCAGTAGTTCCACCTAAAAATGGTTTTAAGGATTTCTCCAGCAAACCATCCATCTGTTTTTTCAACTCATCAGAACTAATAGATTTGCAAGAGTAGGTTTCAATAACCGTGCCAAGTTCACTCTTGGTAATCGGACGATCGACGCTCTCGATAATTTTTTCAACTCTTTGAATGTTGAGCAGAGAATCAGTCATCATTAAGGAATTAGCTTTTTCAAAAACGATCAGACTCGAAACATTCGGAGTAGCAAAAGGGTTAACCTGCTCCCTGACTTCCAAAGCTGGTGCATAATTTAGATAAAATAGCTTGGTGTAAACTCTTTGACTTGGAGGCAGTGCTGAAGCAGGCCCATTCAACCAAATTGGCACATGTGCATTCATTCCCGTAGCAGGAACTGCTTTAAAGAATTGAGAGTCTATCTTAGTGATGCCAATTCCGTTCATTGCTAACAAACTTTCCAACGCGAGCAAAGTTTCACGCTTGGTCAAAATGTTCATGCTATCAAAGTTGATTTTGACCTGAGGTAGGTTCTGCGGCCTTAAAATATAACGTTCGGTGATTCCTTGAATCATATCAAGGACCATGTTGGTGTCATGATCTCTTAATCTGACCCGCTCCAAAGGCTCATCCAAGCCCTCAATCATTTCAATTTCCGAAGGATCCGAAAAGATCGCGGATAAGGAGTCTTCTTGCTGCGATATAGATACAGCATTTTGCTCTTCAACAGTCTGCTCTTGCCCCACAGGGACTTGTGCGAGCAAACCGCTCACATAAAAAAAGGAGAAAGTGAAAAAGAATATGTACTTCATTGGTTAATAAATTCTACAGAACTCACCTCGAACACAGCATCAAAAGTCGTCGGATCATAAGGTCTCGATCTAGGGGGATAATTAGGAGAAATTTTCACCTCACTTAAAAACATGTATGGACTTTCCCCTCGAATCAAGCCAGCAAAGTCATTCACCTGCTCATAACTGGCACGCTTAAAAGTGATTCTCACTCGGTGCTGCGAATATCTCTCGCGCTCCTCCGTATCGAGTTCACGATAATCGCGGGCGGGAAAAACCTGATCAGCCAAGCTGGATACCCGATTACTGAGATTCTTTTTATCATAGCTCTTGTTTTGCTGAGCAATTTTTTGCTGTTCAAGTGCTTGATCAATAGCAGGCTTCAAGCGGAGGATCATTTCATGACTTTCGATCAACTGATTCGTAGTCTGAAAAGATTGAAATTCCTCAGCTCCATATTGAAACAGTTTGATCAAAGCTACTAAAAGCACAATAAGGACCGCAAGGGTAAGGAGCTTTTGCTCTCGGTCCTGAAGCCTGAAGAATCCTTTTTTAAGAGTTTTCATTCTCCTGGACTCAAATTTATGTCGGTCTGATTGGTTTCAATCACTGGCTCTTCAACCGGCTCCGGCTCTTCCAACATTTCAAACTCAACCTTAAAGGTGGTATTTCCACCGCCACTTTTAATATCACGCAATTCATCTCCGGAGCGATCTTTACGCACTATCGCTACCGTATTGGTCTCCAACCTTTCGATGAAATTATTCACCGACTCAACATTCCTGCCCTCCCCTTCTAATTTTACATGATTTCGTGTCTCAAAGTGGGCTTCCGAAAACCATACATGAGGGTTGTCAAAACTTCCACCACGGTAGGTCGCCACCCGCCCAATCGTGCCAAATGGATCAATCCCACCAAGTTGATTTTGCTTTAATTTCTCAAGTAGTTTTTGCGACTCCAGAACCAGAGGAACCTGGCTGGCCATAAGTTGTTCGTTGCTTGCAAAAGACTGCAGTTGAAATTCGGCAATCTTTAGCCCCACAAATCCAGTGATAATGAAACATGCAGCGACCAAACCAATCTTCAGTGATTTCCATCGGTTTCGCTCTTGTTTTCTCCTGGTTTTCTCCACGACTTTAAAGGGCAGACTCCGCAAGTCATGTTGCCAAAGCAAATCCGCATCCATGGTGACATCCTGATCTAACTCCAAAGATGGGTCTTTTCCAGACATCCATTGATGCTCAAATTCGAAAGTGTTATTTTCTGTTCGGTAAATTTCACGAGCCACCAAAACATCAGGACACAAGTCGTAACCAGATAAATCCACTAGCCCAAGTAGCATAGCCTTCGCTCTTTCTAATCCGTCTCCCAAGCTTAAGTCTATAGATCGTGAATATATATGATCCGGCACAGAGCAATCAGGAGAAAAACAACCCAAAGTAAGAGATTCTTCACAAAGTAAAAATATAGCGGTGGGATTCTGATGCTCTTTTCCTAGAAGGCTAATGAACGATGGAAATACTCGCCGAAAAAGCTCTAAATTTTGCCAACCCAATTGACGAAGCCTCCTATGGGGAGTTGCAAAAATAAGGGCTTTGTTAGATTTTTCGCAAACATGATACCCCCATGCTAATTGCTCAGCAGGATAAGGTGAAAACTCTCTATCGTTTAATAAACGGGAAATATGATCATCCCATTCTGAAATACGATCCGAAGACTTGGTTTCTGAAGATTTCCCCCCAGAGGCAGGCAATGCAATTGTTTCGCAGAAGAAACACTCTCCTGGGATACGAAGCGTAATCTCCCGCAATTCTCCTGATGGCAAGTCTGGAGTGCTTTCTGGCTCATCCGACATTGTATTAAGAAGTAATTTTGAGCATCCTATTAGTCGATCAAATTCTCGTTTTCCCGAAGCCTAAGAATTCTTGCAGGATACTTTAAATTTTGGTTCTGCTTACTTCTAGCTTTTTGCTTTTCCGTTGTTTTTGCATTTGCTTTTCCTTGATCAAAAGTAAGCACCGCGTGTAACTCAAAACGAGCCTTTCCTTTGCTAACCGAAATCTCTGCCATAAAGGTTTCGTTAGTTCCTTTAGCAAGTGGAATAGGAGTATCAATCGGTCCTAAGTTATCTCCCGTGTAAGGCGTCCAATAAGTAAGGTCCTCAAGTAATTGTTCATCATCCCCGCATATATACTTTTTTAAAAATGGAGAGGCCTCACATATATTTAATGGCCCTTCATGATAAAAAGAAAATGATTCCCTGAAATTTTTCATATTTTGAGTTTCATTTCCTAACTCATCAAAAAAGAGACCACCTTCCTCCGGGTCATCTGCATCAAAGCCAAACCCCTTTATCATTCGTAACTCCTCAAAGCTTCCTATATTTTTACCCGAGGTAAAATAGGGAGGGATCTGATCCTCATAAAAATCATCTTCCGCACCCTCTTCTCTTTCATTTTCATCAGCATCCTGCCAATCCATCCAGGCATCATAGTATGGCTGTCCATCGTCTTCATCCAGCAAACCAGAACCTCCTGTATGCATAATCGCAAAAATTTCCTTCATCACTTTTTCGTTTGTTTTCAATATGGGCAACTTACCTGACTCGCCCTTCAAGGAAACCGACCACTTGACGCGTTCATCCACAGGCGAGATTTCACTCCATTGGAGAGGGTTCTCCCATCCCCCACCTGACTTCAATGACTGATCATCCAATAAACGAAATTCACTTAATACACCGACTGTTATATCGAGAAGCGAATAGGCATGAAGCCTAAGGTCATCTCTCTTGTGATACTGGCTAACCAACCTTAATTCTTTGACGGTTTCTTCCATCAGCCTAAGGCATAAGGATCCCAGTAAAACAACAAGTCCCAGAACAAAGACAAGGATGGCTCCTTTTTTCGAGTTAAGATTCCCTTTCATTTATTTAGGTTCTTCCTCGATTCCGCTTGGGGCAGGCTTTCTAACTGCTAGGGTTATGGTACGCTCCAAGTCTTCCTCATCCCAACGGAAAACAATTTTGATGAAATCAGGGATTCGAAACTTCCCACTTTCAACATTTTCTTCGAGTTCAGGTTCAATCTGCCAACTTTTTTCTTCGTCCGCTGTTTCCTCTTCCTCGCCATAATAACAATAATAAACCTCCTCAAGGTAAGGGCTAATTTGGGTACGAAATAACTGCTCCTCATCCTCTAGTTGCAGTTCACCTGAATCAGCCTTTTCAAGTTCCTGTAAGTCGGAGTACCATAAAAAATATAACCCTTCGCCCTCTTCGAATTGAAAATAAACATGGACCCGACTGGCGAGACCATGGGGCCAGTAAAAAAAGGGAGGAGCTTCGCGCAGATAAAATTTGATCAGTGGATCATCTGTTTCAGAAAAACCAACTGGTCGTGCAAGTTCTACCACATCAACCCCATCAGAACCCGCATTGGGAAGAGTAGCCTCTTCAAGCACCGCAGTCAGAAAATGAGCAATTCCATTTACGTGGGCATCGAATGCATCCCTCGTCGCCGGCCGGTTCGCCCAGGACTGTGAGATGGTCACCAACAAGGAGCTCGCTGCCATTAGAACAAGCCCGCCCACTGCAAGAGCGAGCAGGACTTCAACCAAAGAGAAACCAGCTTGCTTTTTCATAAACTCTGCCTTCGCCGTTCGTCTTGGTGGTCCTGCATTTTCCTACGACGGTCATCGAGCAGCCTTCCTCTTTCGGAGGAAAAATCGTTATGAGAACCCCATGTAGGACGAAATAGATACATGGCAGACTCTCTAGTGCCTGGCTCAATACCATAGTCTTCATTCCCATCGTAATCGAGGCGGAGAACAACCCGATACAGATCGAGTACATCGGTCATTTCAACTTCGGTTTCCCAAGTCACTTCACCCATAGATAAAGCTTCTACATCTCCTCCTTCAGAAAACTTTTCATAGTCTGAAATCCCGAGAATCTGAGACCTCGCCCAGATCAGGTCCTGTTCCAGCTCCCGGGTATCCACCATTTCACGAGCAACCCGGGTGGCGACAAAGGCACCATCCACCAAAATAACAGCGGATAATCCAAACAAGGCTAAGGCTATCAATACCTCAACCAACATGAAACCGAACTGCAAATTTTTACCCATGATCCAAAAATTAGTCTTTATTTTTTAAGACAAATCCGGAAAAGGGATCAAATCTGAGTCGGGAAAGTTGATCTTTAAACTCAATTTCCGCTTCAAAAGGAACGCTGCCGCCGTAATGAAAAGGGATCCGGGTAAGAATTAATTCTTCTTCATCATAAATTGTAGATCCTCCATCCGGTCCAGATTCAGGACCAATCGCCTTGAAAACAACCCGAGGGACCTCTTTCCCGTCATCCAATTCCCCCTTGTAAATGGAATGGGAATGGATCTCGGTTCCTGACCGATTGGTCACCCGAAAAGAAGACGAGTTTGCCTCGAAACTTAAATAGGTTGCCCGCTTTGATTCCGAGGATTCATAGATGGCATCCAGAATTGCTTTTTTTAGCACACGATCCGGTGGCTCAAATTGAGCCCCAGTGATAAAAGCACCTACATTCCCAGCAACTAAACCAGTGATGACTCCAACCAAGGCCAAAACCAAAAGCACCTCGACGAGGGTAAATCCCCCGGGATGCCGGAACCCTGATCTTTGGATCAAATCAATTGCTCGCAGCAGAATCCCAGTTTCCTAAAACTGTCCCGTCAGGTGCTGTAGTTGACAAGTCAAAGCTTCCTGTGTTCCGAGTTCCTGGGTACTGGTAAGTGTAGTTCTTGCCCCAAGGATCCTGTAAATCCGAAGCCCGTTTGACAAAGGGTGGAACTCCATTGGGTGGGTTTTGTAAATCCGACAAACTTTTGGGGTAATCTCCCACCATGGCTAAGTAACTGTTCACATAAGCCTCACCGGTGCTATTCACCCAAGTTTGGGCAGCTTTGACTTTCCCACCACCAAAAATTTCCCCAAGGTTGGACATCGCCAAACCAGCAACAATTCCGATTAAGGCGAGAACAATTAAAATCTCAACCAGGGTAAAACCCCTTTTCAGGCGTTGGGGAGAAAATTTTCTTTCACTACGGTCCGATTTCATACTCATAGATCAAATCTTATTCTGTCAGGGAACAGATTGGCAAGCTCGAGAATTTCAAAGTTTGAGATCCAATCGTCTTGATTTCTTCTTGCCTAACCGGGCTTTTGAGATCATCAAAAAGAAGTGAGCCTTCCTGATTTCTTACCCATTCTAATCCAAATTGTTTTAGCAGTTGGAATCGGCCTTGGTATTCTTTTTGCCAGTCATTTATTCGGTCAAAAAGCATCCCGTAGTAAGATCAAAGATTCTCCTTACGAATGCGGTTTGTCCTCTGAAGTAGAGGGTAGCACCCGTTATTCCGTCAAATTTTATGTAACCGCGATGCTTTTTATCCTCTTCGATATCGATGTGGTTTTTCTCATCCCCTGGGTCCTGACGCATCGTGAACTTTCCTTCGCTGGTATTCCCGTACTCGGCCCCATGCTCTTTTTCACTTTCGTTCTCGTTATTGGTCTTATCTACGAACTGAAGAGTGGAGCCTTGGAGTGGGAAAAATAATCGGTCTTACATCCTCATCCATGGGTAGATCAAAACCTTTGATTTCCCCTGCATCACTCCTGCGATGAGAATCGATCAATACATTTCTTCCAGCAGGGTCATCGACCTGAGTAGTCAGGATTTAAAAACTGCTTATGCAGAACTTCTCGCGACTTTCAAAAACTTACTTCCTTCTCCGCAATCGAGGAAGAAAGTTTTGACTGAACTAATTACCCGGGAACAAGCTATTACCAGTTATTTGGGCGAGGGGGTTGCCCTGCCCCATTCCCGAGTCAAAATGAAGAGACCCTTTGCCCTGGCGATTGGTCGCTGCCCCACAGGGCTTTCCTTCGAAGGTCAAGGAAGCTATGACGAAATCCGTTATGTCTTTCTCCTGCTGGCCAGTGAAAATGCCAAGAATTACCTATCCTTCTTAGCCACTCTTGCCCGTACATTTCAGGACAAATCTGTCATGGATCATCTATGGATGGCTAGGGATTTATCTGATTTTAGGGCTGTTGTTCGTCATGCATTTGCAGGAACGGATGAAAGACCTGCTCGTCGGCGAACAAAATTCAACAAGCTCCTGACCGACGAAGCTGCTAAAATTGCCAAAGCTGCGGAGTGTTCCACGATCTTGGTTTTTGCCGATGTGTTCCCTGCCTCCCTCGCCCCTCGCATGACCTTCCCTGGATTCAAGGTTGTGCTGGCTGGCGAAGGTGTATCAGACCATGAATTGGAACACCATCGGGCCGATGCTGCCCTGGCGGTTCGTGCCCTCTCCAACTCCCGCTTATCGCAACTCAGAGCAGCAATCCTGCTTGGCCTAACCAGAGAAATCTTTGGTTTCAAAGATCGCGTATGTTGCGTGGGAGGAATCCCCCAAAGTGGTCAACTGGATACAGTCTTGGTCGTGGATGTGGATGAAGAATTTGAATCGGTCATAGGTCATGAAGAAGATATGCTTCCAAATGGAGTTTCTGCAGAGGCCTTGGAACGCTTAACCGCCATCGCCACCGATCTCGCACTGACCGGTAGAGAAGGTAAATCCATCGGTGCTATGTTTATCCTTGGAGACCATGAGGAAGTTTACAAAAGGTCCAAGCAATTAATCCTAAATCCATTTCACGGGTATCAAGATGAGGACCGAAACATCCTCAATCCCTTTATGGATGAAACCATCAAAGAACTCTCATTGATCGATGGTGCATTCATAGTTCGCGGAAATGGCGTGGTTGAAACAGCCGGAAGCTTGATTCAAGCCAAAGCCGATAATATTGTCTTACCCGGGGGCTTAGGAACCAGGCATGCCGCGGCCGCGGCCATTACCCATGCCACCAACTCCATCGCCCTGGTCGTTTCCTCTTCAGGGCAAGTTACCTATTTCAGAAAAGGAAGAATGTTTACCCTCTTCGAAAAATCTGCGGGGCGTGCCTTCTAGTAATTAATACCAATCCGCTTTGATTCGGAGGATGAAAAGAGTCGGTTTTTTTGGGGGCACATTCGACCCCCCACATTTGGGACACTTAGCATTGGCTAAACTTGCCATCGAAAAAGCTGAACTGGATAACCTTTTTCTGTGCCCGGCATACTCCGCACCCTTGCGAACCGAACCAGCCCTCTTCTCCGCGATGGATCGATTGAGGATGATTGAGGAAATTTGTAAGCTTGATCAGAAAATGGATATCTGGGATGAAGAAATCAAACTCGAGAGATCCCAATTCACTTTCGATACCATAGTTGAATTTAAAAAACATTTTCCAGACCACCAAATTTTCCTCCTTCTGGGAGCCGATCAATTTTCCCGTTTAGATCAATGGTACAAACCACAGGATCTTAGCAAACTTGTTCATTATCTGGTATTCGCCCGAAACGCAGAAGAAATGCCATCACCCCCGCTGGAGAACATGGTAGTAACCTTTATGGAAAATGATTTAATCGATATTTCTTCCACCGATATTCGAGATAAGCTTCGCAACCAAGTTTTTCCTGATAAGCTACTCCCCATAGAAGTTGCCAATTACCTTAAGCAAAAAAATCTGTTTCCTCTCAATTAATATGTGTCCTGTTATCCCATCCTCTAAATCCGAGCTTAAAGAGAACCTCAAACTTGCCTGCAATGCACTCTTAGACAAAAAGGCAGAGGACTTAAAACTTCTCTACTTCGGGGAGAAATCCCCACTTACGGATTGCTTCCTGATTGCCACAGGTACTTCTGACCCTCATCTCAAGGCCCTTCGGGACAACCTCGAAAAAACTCTCAAGGAGCACTCGGTGCAAACCCTCTCTAGGGAGAGATTCAAGCCTGGAGGATGGTTAATTTTAGATGCGATTGATTTTGTGGTACACCTATTTTCAGGAGAACAAAGAGAGAATTATGCACTCGAGCACCTATGGAAAGATGCAGACGAAATAGAACTTTCAGAAATTGGAATCAAATAAAAACCCATCCCAACTCGAGATAAGTAGAGTTTATCAGCGTATACTTTCCAATTGATAGTCGTAAAAGTAGCGATTTCCCGAAGAGTAGATGGGATAGATCCAACCACCGCTACTATCCGACCAAAGGAAGGGCCAAACTTTCTCTTTAGACCACAACCAATTCTCATCAGGCATCCAAAACCAAAAACCTTCTAAATCATCCGGTTGGACATATAACCAACCTAAATCAAGATGGTATATCCAGTCATTTTCTCGGTTAGGCAAATAAGTCCCGAGCCAAGTGGATGTTCTCCAACCGCCGGGCAAAATCCTATCGCCTGACCACCAGTTATGCTTCTCGCCTAAGTCAAGTTTTACTATCTGCCCATTAGCACCCCCAGCGATGTTTTCGGCAAAGGCACGGTACCGCAAGCCTCGGGCCATCCCATCAACTTCATCAAACATGAAAAATACTTGTATGTCTTCACCCATTACCCATTGCCTGCTTTGCTCACTTACAACCAACCCACTTTGATCTAGTAACTGAACACCTACCTCTAATGACTCCACTCCTCCAGTTGCATGAATCTTCAATCCGAGACCAATGGAATCATTAGACTCCACAACCTCTCGCATGGTACTGATAATGGGTAGCTCTGGATAATTCCATTGATTCCTAGGGTCGAAATCATTTTCCAACTCCATCTCGTCCGAAAAGCCATCTCCATCATCGTCTAAATCAAAGTGGTCCTCCACCCCATCCCCATCCAAGTCTTCTACTTCATTGAGTAACTGGATGGAGAAGTTTGCGTCCAGACTTGCATTTCTTTCATCGAAAACACGAACCAATAAGATGAAGGTATGAGGATCAGTCTCAAAATCTAAGACTGAGTCAGTCTGTACTGAGCCATCATTTGAAACCGCAAAGGGTATTTCATCTCCGCTCAACTTTATATAAGTGAGATGATCGTTCGCGTCTGGGTCCTGAGCAGATAACTTCCCAACGACAGTCCCTGCAACGCGATTTTCTAACAGCTCTACTCCATCAAGTACCAAGCTGTGCGGCGGTGCATTGGGTGAGGATTCAGCATCTTGCGGGTCCGTTCCCATAGAAAGTTCCTCCTCGTCTGAAAATCCATCCCCATCATCGTCTAAATCAAAGTAATCCTCAACCCCATCCCCATCTAAGTCTTCCACCACATTAAGTACTTCAGCAAGAAAAGTTCGATCCAAAGACGCTCCGAGTTCATCGGAAACCCTAACCACCAGAGAAATCTGGGTTTGGTTCAACTCCTGTAGAATTTCATAGTCTAACTCCTGTGCGACCCGCAGACTACCGTTTAGATCGATCGAGAAATATTGGCCATCAGACGAAGACTCATTTTCTAAAAGCCTGAATTGATAAACCCCTGTGTGATTTGCATCATTTGGGTCAGAAACAAAAAATTGTAAAACCTCCGATCCGACTGGAGTGTTTTCATAAACGGTAAGATTGGACTCTATCCACAAATCATCGGGAGCCACATTGGGGAATGAGGATGCGAGCAAAGGGTTGGACCCCGCAAGGTACTCGACCCCATCCTCATACCCATCCCCGTCCGTATCACTTGAATTTGCATCTGTGCCCAAAAATGCTTCCCGATCATCGGATAAACCATCCTCGTCACTATCCAGCACTGCGTTTGGGTCAAAAACATAAGGGGTACGCAGGGCTCTTCTGCGTGATACACCTCCTTCTGCAAACTGGTCGAAAATCGCACCGCTCAAACCAAATTTCGTTTCCTCAGATAGAGCCAATCCATCTCCGTCCGGATCGGAATGCTCACTGTAAAGTAAGCCTCCGAAATTTCGCCACTCGATCCAGTCAGGTAGACCATCTCCGTCCAAGTCTTCCATTTTATCGAAGTACTTGGCCACCAGAGTTTTGTTTTCAGTCAGAACTTCATTAACCTGGCTCAGCCCAATACCAGCAGAATCAGCAATACGAACACCGTTTACCTCCCAATGAGAAAAAGCAAAGCCATAAATTTCACCAGACAAGCTAGGGGATTGGAAACTGGCGTTATTTTCCTCAAATAGGGTTTGGGATGCAAGCAACCCCCTAGGATCACTAAACATTTCGACTCTTTTCGCACCCCCCAAATTAACAAAGGTCTTGTTCGACCTGCGTCGAGATACACCGCCCTCCTCAAGCCTGTCAATAATTGCTGCACTTAGGCCATAATTCCTCTCTTGTGAAATCGTCAAACCATCTCCATCCGGGTCAGAATCGCCTGTGTTTTGCAAAGTACCTAACTCATGCCATTCAAACCAGTCTGGAATTTGATCTCCGTCGGTATCTTCATCCTGATGGTAGAATTGGGCGACCACGTTCTTGTCTTCGTTCATGACTTCCACCACCTGACTCAGCCCAACACCTGCGGAATCAGATACCCGCTGACCATTGACTTCCCAGTGGGAGAAATAATACCCAGCATTCAATCCCGAAAGGTTTGGTGAAAGGAAAGTAGAATTTACCTCTGGAAAACGAATCTCGCTCGCAACCAGACCGGGAGGAGAGCTCGCCAAAGTCAATTTTCGAGCCCCGCCCAAGTTTACAAAGGTCACCAGGGATCGTCTTCGGGAAATACCTCCCTCAAACAATTGATCAGGTCTACTGGGATTGAGGTCATTCTTGTACTCAGTGACAAGTGGGATGCCGTCCCCGTCTCTGTCCGAATCTGCATTTTCTTGTAAAGTACCAAAATGACGCATCTCGAACCAGTCGGGTATGCCGTCAAAGTCGGCATCGGTGCTCGTATCAAGATAAGTAGCAACCGCCTCAGCATTCGTTTGAATGACAAAGGAGAAATGGACTAAGGAGCTCCCATTGGTGTCGGTCATGCGCACCCCATCAAGCTCCCAGTGAGAAAAGGCATAGTTACCAGAAAACAGGGAGGGTACGTGGCTGGTTACAGAAGCATTCGTCTCCACAATTTGTGTGGAGGTCGAAAAAATCCCTGCCGGGTCAGATCTTTGTTCAAAGCTGAGCTGGGCGAATAACCCCATTGGTAACAGACCCACAACGCAGATCAACAAATATGGCAAGCAAGTGCATACCTTTATTTGCATCATCCGTATTTCCTTAAACATAAAATGTCTTTTCGTATGGTGATTCGAATAGAAGAATCAAGGATTGATGCGTTAAGGATTTTCGCTTTTGGGGACGACCCAGTAATGATTTGAATCAAAATTTCCTGTATCGAAACCGTATTCATTGACGCGATTTGGACGCTCATTCGGGCCGACCTGAAAGCTAGGCACAAATTGATTCACACTACCAGACAATGCCCCTTCGCGTGCTCGTTGCACCTCATCAGATGAGGCTTCCCTTAGATTCATTTTGTCAAAAAGATAAGCCCGCCCTGAAGGCGTGGTCGATGATCCATCAGCGTACGAAGCAATGATTCCCCACTTATATGCAAAGTACTCTTCCACCTGAGAGACTTCGGTATGAGAGAGTGCACGGTCATAAGCGATAACTTCGTTGATATATCCATTGAGCCGCTCGGAAGAACCACTACCACTCGCACCTAAGTGTAGATAGCCGGGCCAACGATTGGCCGAAGGGGTTTGAGTAACATCATTACCATTAACCAAAAACTTCGACTCCTGATCGGTCGTGATCGCGATCGCCAAATAAAACTTCTGAGCCACTAATGGTAGCGTATGGGATGCCCACCCATCATCTGGGTGGTAGCCAACCCGGTTTGCATAGGGCCCGATCAGCCAGTTATTGGAACCCTGGATAGCTCTTCGCGATTCACCGGATGTGTTTAAACAGTTAAAGAGAATCGCAACCGTGTATGGGTTTTGATTGATCTGGACTTGAGACGACATGCCGTCGTCCAAATTATCAAAAAAGACTCCAGCTTTTTGGTTGAGTACATTGGTGTGGAGCACGGGTTGCTTGTTGGTATTGGTTTGTGAAAATGGGGCCTGTGCATCCGCCTTGTTCGCCCAAGTTTCCACAATCGTCCCATTGCTTTCTGGACTGGTGCCCACATTGGCATCCAAATCGTTCGCGTCCAACCAAACAACAAGATTGCTGTAATCCTCCGGAGAAAAAGTAGGCGCCGGTCCATCCAAAACAGGTAGAATTGAAGGGGGAGAAAAACGAATATTTGGATCACCCGTGGCCAGGAGCCAATACCAGGCTGAAAGTAAATCGGCCTCGGTCAGTGGAGAACGATTGATGACCAGTTCAGAGGAATTCCCATCACCATCCACTGGAAGGGTAAGAAAATGCAGATCAAGAAGATTCCGGTCATCTTTTGCCAGAATTTCGACCTGCAGTTCACCAAATCCAACACTCCAGTCCTCCGCTACATTCCAAGTAACATTGTGCTCCTGATTACTCGATACATTGGCATCCAACCTGCCTTCTACCCCATCGATGAAAAATGATGGTACGATCACTTTGGAAAGATCGTTTCCTCCATCAACAAAAGCGAGCATGGCAGCCTGCACTTTCGGACTGTCTAAATCATTGATTCGGTAATTTATATCTAGATAATTGGTACCGTCCCTTTGCTTAACTGAGAGGATTTCAGGAAACGGAATTGCTTTGGAACTCTTCGGACGAGGGCTCCGAAAGGCCTGGCGATAAACCTTCAAGGAATTGGAACCCCTGCACACTCGAACAATCGATCCATCATCCAATGCGAATGCCCGGGCATCTGAAAATTGTGGGTCATGCCACTCTTTTAGCCTTGTGCCCTCAGAGTCAAAAACTCCCAGATGGCCGGAGCGACTAAGAAGAGTCAATCCATTGGGCATATTGGAAATCGAGTCGTAATGATCGGGGGTCGTGTACTGGCGAATAAATTCACCACTCTTTCTCAAGTGGACGATTCTTCGGTTATTATAATCCGAGATTAGCAAGTTACCCAGATCATCTAACTCCACATCTGTGGGCTGATTAAATTTTCCCTCCAAACTTCCATACCCCCCCAGTGTCCGTAAAAAGGTTCCCGAATCATCAAAGACCTGAATCCTGTGGTTATATCGGTCTGCCACAAAAATTTCACCGTCAGATGAAACTACTGCATGAGGTTGGTTAAACTGACCATCTGCAGATCCATAGCTTCCGATTTTAAGCAAAAAGGACCCATTCCGGTCGAACACCTGCACCCGATGATTATGAGTGTCACAAACATAAATACGTCCGTTATCGCTCTGATGCACATCTACGGGATGATTGGTTTGGCCGTCTGCCGAACCTTCTCCGGCAATTACCTGAATGATCGATCCGTTTTCATCTGCCTCCCAAACACGGTGGCCTGAAATTTCAGTCAACAGGTAGGTGCTATCAGAAGTCACCTCGATTCCATAGGGTGCGAAACTTAATCTTCCATAGAAACCATATTCTCGGATCACACTACCATTTGTTTCAAAAACCTGCACCCTGTGGCCATCCTGCTCGCACACATGAAGTTTCCCTTCACTATCAAAAGCCAGCCCCTTTGGGTGCCTCAATTGACCGGACTCAGTCCCATGACTTCCAAAATCACCAAGGGAGGTTCCGTTAAGATCGATTAATTGAAACCGGTGATGATCTGCCTGGGCAACCGCGATCACATTCTGATAAAAGTCCACCTTGTATGGGTATCCACTTGTTGCGATGGAATGAGAAAAATTACCATCTTTGGAAAATACCTGAAGCTTGTTGGAGTGCTTGGAGGAAAGATAGACTTTCCCGTCCGGTCCTATGGACACGCCATTGGCATAATTCAGCTGACCGTCCCCGTTTCCATAAGTACCAAATTTTCGCAGAAAAGTACCGTTTTCGTCAAAAACCTGAACCCGGTGGTTGTTGTAGTCAGTCACATAGACCTCTCTCCCTCCACTTTCATTGACGTCCACCGTAATCCCTATCGGTTGATTAAATTGACCATCACCCGAACCATGGGAACCCCACTTTCTCAAAAAATTTCCTGACTTATCAAATACCTGCACATTGTGACGCGACCAATCGGTAACAAAAACCTCATCGCCCGAGACTTTGATCGAGGAAGCATCATAAAATTGACCATCGGCGGCCCCATGGGTACCAAGTGAAGATTCAAATTTGCCCTCCGCACTCCACTGAGAAACCCGATCATTGCTCCACTCCGTGAGATAAATCGCTCCGTCACTATCTATGTCGATGGAAGACGGATGGTACAGCCCAGGCATAACCGGAAATGGGATTTCACGATCCAGAAACCAACTGTCCTGAGGCATACGGTGCTGGGACCACCCCGCATTTCCTAAAAAGATGAAACAGAAAATTAGACTGAGATATATGCTTTTTTTCATAATCGATCGCTGAGGTAGGTTGTCTTGAAAAGGGGTATTTTGACGAAAAGAGCTACATTACTAAGTTAGCACTAAGTTTTATTTTATTACCACCTATTTATTGATATTGCCAAATATGTACTCTAAAATCGGGGATCACTGATAAATTCCCCCCTCCAAAACAGGGAAAGATAGAAACAATACTTTTAAGTTTGGATCAAGCTACTGAACATTAGCGTATCTTTTCTTGAGTATAGTCGTAAAAATAGCGATTCCCCAGAGAGTAGATGGGATAGATCCAACCACCGCTACTATCCGACCAAAGGAAGGGCCAAACTTTCTCTTTAGACCACAACCAATTCTCATCAGGCATCCAAAACCAAAAACCTTCTAAATCATCCGGTTGGACATATAACCAACCTAAATCAAGATGGTATATCCAGTCATTTTCTCGGTTAGGCAAATAAGTCCCGAGCCAAGTGGATGTTCTCCAACCGCCGGGAAGTAACTCGTCGTTCGCCCACCAACTACCCAAGGCATATTCTCCACCAATAAAGTGCTCGAGCATCGGGCCGAAATTTCGCCCAGTCAGGTTTTCCGCATAGGCCTGGTATCTTATTTTTTGTCCCAAAGTAAACCGGCTTAAAGGTACTTCATGGGTGTAAAGATTTCCTGTAAAATCTGAGCTGGAAAATTCCTCAATCAAAATACCTGATTCATCATAAATAAGCAGACCGAGATTAGCTTGTTCAAATCCTCCAAAGGAGAGAACTTCAGCACCAAAGACAATCGTTTGGTTTTCCTCGGTGACCCCCAAAGTTCTAATGAGAGGGAGATTGGGGTGAGACCACCTATCCAATGGGTTAAACCCATATTCCAATTCAATTATGTCATCATACCCATCTGCATCATCATCTGGGTCATAGTGGTCTTCCACTCCATCTTGGTCGAAATCTTCGACCACATTTTCAACGGATAAAAGGAAGGTTCTCTCCAAGAAGGCACCAAACTGATCCGTCACACGAATCAAAATTTTAAAAAGCTTGGGGTCTACTTCGTAATCAAAGGGTCGGAGTGAAACTAGTTCACCACCTATATCGAGTCCAAAAACATTTCCGTAGTAGGAAGGGGAAGTATTGCTATCCTGCTCTGTTGGATGAGAAGAATTAGCATCCGTAACACCCTCCAAGCTGAAAGTCAGAATACTGTTTGGGTTTCGATCTGTTGCCTCAAACGAACCAATAATAGTACCATTAGGCTCGTTTTCCAAAATACTCAGGTTCGATTCATTTGAAGTGATTAAGTCTTCTGGAGCTAAATTTATCACTTCCACCCACCGGGTGACCGTCTGGGCAATATTCCCCGCAGCATCTCTATAATCATAACTAAGCACATACACTCCCGGATGACTGGCATTGACTTCGCCACTGGCATAAACCACTCCGCTTCCATCCACCGCATCGGTCCAGCTCGCATTCGCATCCAAGTACGCAAATCCTGCTTCGTGCGTGATATTGGCTTCTCCGTTTAAGGAAATCACCGGTGCCGTCGTGTCCACCACATTGACCGTTCGCGTTACCGTTTGTGCGACATTTCCGGCAGCATCCGTGTAATTATAAGTAAGCCCATACACTCCCGGCACGCTAGCATCTAGCTCTCCACTGGCATACACCACTCCGCTTCCGTCCACCGCATCGGTCCAGCTCGCATTCGCATCGAGGTACACAAATCCAGCTTCGTGCGTGATATTGGCTTCTCCGTTTAAGGAAATCACCGGTGCCGTCGTGTCCACCACATTCACCGTACGGGTTACTGTCTGGGCTACATTTCCCGCAGCATCCGTGTAATTATAACTAAGCACATACACACCCGGATGACTGGCATTGACTTCGCCACTGGCATACACCACTCCGCTTCCGTCCACCGCATCACTCCAACTCGCATTAGCATCGAGATAAAGAGTGCCCGCTTCGTGTGTCACTTGAGCATTCCCGCTCAAACTGATCACTGGAGCGGTGTCATCCACATCCAGTAAGTAAATCGTAAAATTACCTTCAGTCGTAGCATTAGATGGGTCCTTGGCTTGAACGCGGATGGAATAAGTCGAGGCGTTGGTTTCGTAATCAAAGACAACCGCCGTTTTAAGCGATCCATTCGTATCCAGTGCAAAATAGCTATTCCCCGTATCTCCTGCTCCGGAAACGAGGGAATAAGAAAGCTCATCGCCATCGGGATCGATAGCTGAAAAAGAGCCAACTGAGGAGCCTACTGGTAGATTTTCATATGTTTGAAGGGGACCATCTTTAGCCAGGCCCCCTGGAGCCTGGTTGCCGCTTTGGGTGGACAACCATGTAATCCGAAAAGAGCCGGACCCATAATCGCTTCTCACCGATGCGGTTGCCTGAGTGCCTGCGTTGAAGGAACCACCACCACCGGCTCCATACCATCCACCACTGCCTCCGGAGTATCCGCCTCCGCCTCCGGAGCTGTCGGATTCGCCGGCACCTCCGCCACCGAATCCACCTTCTCCACCCGTCGCAGGAGAGCCTCCTCCTACGCCAGAGCCTTGAAAAACTTTCTCCCCACCGTATCCGCCACCGGCGGTCAGCCATCCGCCGCCCCCACCCGAGTTGCCAAATCCAGCCGCACCACCCTGTCCATTAGCACCTCCTAAATAGTGATTGCCCCCATCGCTGGTGCCGGAAGAGCTAAGGTTTGCGTCCATACTATTGGAGTCAGACTGTCCATTGCCGCCCCCACCACCGGCAACGATCAGAGGGGTACTCGCACCGTCCAACCAAGCGAAGGTACCCCCACCCCCGCCGCCTCGATTACCAGAAACCAATCCCTCCTGACCGACTAAGATGTTAAGAACATCAGAGGCGTTTAAATTGAACCTGCCTGTCAAAGCTGCACCTTTCCCAGCATTCCCATTAAACCTTCCACCGGAAGCACCTAGTGCTTCCAATTCATACGCTCCGGAAAAAGGAATTGTCCAACGCTGGATTCCCTGAGTATTGATAACTACTTTATCCTTTAGAACGCTCCCGGAGTAAGCAGCATCTACTTGAGCTTGCGTGGGACCATTTCTACCAGTCGCCCCTGCAACACCAAAAAGAAACTCCGAAGGAAAACTGTCATTCGAGTCTGGATTGGTACCAGCAATCAATTCATGAACATATGAGAAGCCATCACCATCGTTGTCTGAAGAAGGTAGTTGGTACAATTTTTCGATTTCAAAGGAGTAAAGTACACGATCGTAGAGACGGATATCATCCATCTGCCCATTGATGACGCTGAAGTCAGAATTACTTTCCTGACTTTTACCAAAAAGCAATGGGTTTTGAGAAGAAATCGTGTTTGTACTACGAACGGAGCTATTTGCCACCAATGCCTTATCCTTGAATACCTGTATGCTTCCATTGTAGCGATCGAGGAGCATCACCAAATGCATCCAGGAGTTATTCGTAAAAGCACTGTTAGCTGAATTAGCAAATTGCTGATCAGTAGAGTCTGCACTGGTTGCATGGATAACCCGGCTGGCATTATCTAACCACAAGGAATAAGTCCTGGATGAACTACCATTCCCACCCCCTTTGTACATAATTGTAGAATAGCCTGTCGACGGAATGCTATCTAATTTGAGCCAAATCGAGAGAGACATGGTACGACGCAGATCCAGCCCACTATCGTGAGGAACACTTAGGTAATCATCCACTCCATCCAGGTCCAATGCTTTGAGAATTTTACCATCAACAAAGCCAGAAGTGGTACCATTCGCATTACTCAATGTGGCATGGCGATCGTTGCCCGACATGTCTGAAGTATTTCCATCTAAAGGGTACCAGAGAAGCAAATCATCCATAAGGCTTGGCTTACTTAAATTGGAGTTTGGATTGGTCCCCGCTTCCCATTCTTCAGAATATGAAAATCCATCCCCATCCGCATCCGAATTAGGCTGTTGGTAAAGATTGCTTACCTCTGTCGCAGATAGGGCCCGATTATAAATACGGAAGTCATCTATCAATCCATCTAAATAACCATCCACAGACCAATTGCTCCGGCCCACATATTGTTGGGTCCTCGTTAGTGTAGGTAAAACGGAACTGCTTGTATTCGATGATACCAAACTTCCGTTCAGGTATAGCCTCATGTTTCCATTCGCCTCAATCACACCCGTCCGGTGCAGCCAGTTATTCAAAGTCAAATTAGCGCCAGGAAGCGAAGGATTGCCCGCGGGCAAATGAAGATTGAACCGGCTTGCAGCACTGGTTTCTTCATTTGCCATCAGGATGTTGTTGTTTTCTTGCCCATTTCCAAAGTCAAAGACCCTCGACCAATTGTTGAAGGCATCGTACTTCACCCAAGCGGCAAAGGTCACCGCTCCACCGATTTCAAAATCGCCAGCGTCCATGTAGTCATCCGCCCCATCAAGGCTTAGGGCCTGCCCCACTTTGCCTGCCGCCCATCCCGCTCCGTTATAAGTGGTGCCATGCCTGCCATTACCAGACATATCCGATGCATTGCCATCGAATGGATACCAAGCGGTCAACCCGTATTCCAATCCAGGAATACTTGTATTGGAACCCGGGTCACTTCCTTCCTGATATTCAACCGAGTCCAAGAAGCCATCTGAATCTGAATCGATAATATTCGATAGCCCCCATTTATTGCCTAGATAGATCTCACCTTCGTCGATTTCTTGCTGGGTCAACGATCGATCGTATATGAGTAATTCACAAATATCACCAGTCCCCATTTCATCATTTGAATACCTCGAGTGAAGGTAAAAGATACCACTACCATTTGAGCTCCCAGCGAAATAAGAGACCTGGAGTTGATTGCTCATTATTAGACTGACATTTACAGAAGTCTGTAAAACTCCATTGCTTATATGCTGGTTCCAATATGACCCAACAGACGCAGTGTAGATCCATGAATTTGCAATACCATCCCGGAAATCCCACAAATAATGAGAGTTTGAAGTTTTATGGACTGCAAGAATCGAGTGCACTGATATCGCTTCACTCGTTTTCAAGGAATCTCCTGTGAAGGTAACTACATCTTTCGCGTTTACTCCGGCACTATTTAAAACCGGAGAATTAGCAGAGTTTATGACTGATAAATGTTTGCCATTCCCCGATTGGTCCAACCATTGATTAACTGATCCTCCGTTCGAAAGAGTAGTGTTATGCTTGAGATCAACATTAGTAGCGTCCAGCCAAACGGTTGCTTCCCCTAAAAAAGCTGGTAAATCCGATGGCAGGTTCGTCGCATTATTTTCATCAGAACCTGATGTTATTTCGATGCTATCCAAAAACCCATCCCCGTCCGTATCCTCAAGCCCATCATCCAACACAGATACCGAAAAGTCTTCTTCTATGAAATTCCCATTGGAGTCGGTTGCCCGAACCGTAATTGGAAGAGACGCCACCGTTTCCCTATCTAATGAGACCAAAGACTTCAGCGTGCCATTGGAATCTAGCTCGAAGGTACCATCACTTGTCGGTTGGGTGTAAGTAAGCCCCCACTTTCGTGCCAGGTAGGTCTCAATGCCTCGTCTGGACGCATCCGAAGAGTCGTTGAGTACAATCAGTTCAGAAATCTTAACATTGGCAGAAAGGTTTTGTACCCATCCCCCACCAGATGCCCCTGCTCCCACAAAAGAAACTGCTGCAGTGTCACTGGGCACAGTCGTATCGGAGGACCCGATCACTCGGTTTTGTTCCGTACCGTTGTAGAAGAATTGAGAGGCTTGGTAATTCGATCCCTCTTGCCGCACCCATGCCTGTTGGGCCGGGGTATTCAGTGAGACAGGATTGTAAACCTCATGCCCTCCATTGAATCGCCAGGACCAACTACCCGAACCACCTGCCACGGCGAGGGCATTAGCATTGTTTCCCAATTGGAAAATTCGATTATCAGTTGCGATGTTTGATATAAAACTCGTTACCGCAAAAACAGAAATATCCGGATTCGCACTAAATCCTAAACGCGAAGAGATGCTTAGGTAATCATTGGAGCCATCAAAAGTGATCGCGGGCATCCCGTTTAGGGAAGTAGCTGAATAAATCGGTCGTCTGGAAGTATCCGAATCTTGAGTAAAGTGATAATTATTCCCACTCTTGTCCTGCCATGTACTGACTGCCCC
>CAXBQX010000022.1:0-32999 GCA_963978365.1 uncultured Opitutales bacterium
GGTATCCTGGCTTATGGCCCCCAGGGATTCGTGATTGGGCCCATGGCCGTAGTCCTAGCCTATGGACTCGTTCGCTTTCTTGGCGAACAACAGGAAAGCAATCTAAATTAGTACTTCCCCTTGAGGGAATTGACCCGATCACTCAAACTGTCCAACTTCATTCGGAGTTCATCAAAGGGTGTCCTTTGATCTTCTGGAGTATCCAAGTCCAGTATTTTGACTCCAGAGGATGTATCGTAAAGTTGTACTGAACTCATGACCTCAGGCTTGATTTTGGGAGTGGTGGTCAATCTTGAAGCCTCTACACCATTTCTTTTGATAACGACTTCCTGTGGGGCATCCTCCAGACGAAGCGTTTCTGTGCCATCCGTATTGAAGCGCTTGACCTGACGATAGTTATCGTGCTTGGCCTTGCGACCCACTACTTGAGTGGTTGCAGTCTTAAAAACTAGAAAGTTGTGCTCAACCGTATGGAAGTGTGGATCTACGATAAAGTTATCTGGTTGCCCATCCAACGCGTCATAAACCGCTGATTGCATGGATTGCTCAACAACTTTTCCGCCCAGTGCATGCTCCTGGGGGCGAGCTTCGAAGCTTGCTCTTCCGGGATCTCCCCAACGGATAAAACCGAGCAATTCAGCTCTTGTGCCCTCTCCCCTAACCTGTTCACCAATATCAATATCGGCTGTAACTTCAGGATAAGGTGTTAAAGGGCCCGTTCGGTTTGCAGTTCGTGTGCAGGATGCAAAAATTAAGGTCAGTGCAGCTACGTAGAGTAAAGTGTATTTATTATTCATATCCGTATGAAAAGTTTGAGATTAGAAATTTCCTTTGGTGGAGAGATAAAACTCCATACCTTCTTCAATGACATCATGACCACCAATGCCGGCTAGCCCAAAACTGAAATTCCAGGGAGAATTTGGCATCAGCAGAAATTCAATGCCATAATCAACCCACAATGTATCGGTAACAGCTGCTTCGGTTGGCGAGTAATTGATTCGAAAATAAGGCAAAAAAGTGAAGTCTTCATGAAGTTGATAATGAAGCCCTAGCGAACCCTTCCATAACCAAAACGAATTTTCATTGATATCGTTGCTAGGATAATAATGACCCATAGAAAGCCTTCCTGACCAATTCATACCATAGGCTGGGCTTGATTCTGCCATCGCTTCAAAAGAAACACTGGTCATGGATTCGTCGAAGATCGGGAAGTCGCTTACCGAATTTAAGTGAGCAAAATTCACCCCCCAAGCAACATATTCGTTAATACGATAGTTTGGAAATAATTCAATTCCACCAACAAATCCAGTATCATCTAAATGATCTACTTGAAAATCGCTGATCGATAAAGGTATTCGGACATCAAGATTTGGGTTATCGCCCAAACCAAACCCCAATGTAATTCCGTAGAGAGTGTGTTCGATGTCAGAAGGCATCTCATAGGCAACTTGAATACCTGCTAATGAACGATCCGAGTCGTACTGAATCATGGCATTTTCTTTGTAAAAACCACGACTGAACTCTTGATTAGAGTAATGAAAATCTATGTAAAAAGAATTAAAAAAAGAAGAAGACTCCTTTACATCAGAAGGCAAACGAACCTCGCGGAATTTATCGTGGAAGCTTGTGAACCCAAGGTAGTAACCTGGAGTATTTGCATCTCTTAAATCTGCAGAGTAATCTTCGTGAACTAAATGATTCGCCGAAACCGAAGAGCATACTGTAAAAACAATAAAAAGTAAAAGGAGTAGATTTTTCATTAGTACCTATCATAACCAATATGAAAATTGGTCAAGAAATTATTAATCTTGGTTACTTGGTTATCGATTACAGATTATTACAAAATTTTTGTAATCTCGATAAACCTTTTTCGATAACTTCATCGGAAGTGGCATAGCTCAAGCGGATGTAACCTTCTGCACCAAAGGCATGACCTGATACAACAGCCACTTTTTCCTCTTCAAGTAAACGGGCAGAAAATTCTTCTGACGATAAACCAAAGGAAGACACCTTCGGAAAGAGGTAAAAGGCACCCTGTGAACGCAGACACTCAACTCCATCAATGGAATTAAGACCATCCAGCAATAGCAGGCGGCGGCGGTCGAAATGCACAAGCATATCCTGCACTGCCTGCATGGACTGTTCCCAGTTTTGTACCGCGGCTAGAGCACCATACTGAGCAAAAGTAGTGGCATTGGATGCAGTCTGGCTTTGGAGGTCAGCCACGGCATTGGCTATGGCTTTATTGGCCACCAAGGTACCCAGTCGCCAGCCGGTCATGGAGAAAGTTTTACTAAAGCCTGATACAGTAATGACACGGTCGCGGGCTTCTTCAGAAAAGGAAGCCGGACGATGGTGAACGGATCCATCGTAGAGCAGGTACTCATAAATTTCATCAGACATAACTAAAATGTCTTTGCGTAGAGCGAGTTCCATAATCGCTTCCATTTCCGCACGATCGTAGAGACAGCCTGTAGGATTGGATGGGCTGTTCAGAATAACTAGTTTAGTGGCAGGGGTCAGGGCATCCTCAATTTGTTGCGGAGAAACCTTGAAGCCCTGATCGTCGCCAGCGAGTACAATCTTGGGAGTGGCACCCGCAAGTTTTACCATCTCGGGATAGCTCACCCAATAAGGGGCAGGTATGATGACTTCATCCCCTGGTCCACAGGTGGCAAGGATGGCAAGGTAGCAAGAGTACTTACCTCCGGGACTGACCACAACCTGAGAAGCATTGGGTTCGGCGAGCACACCATTTTTATGATATTGATCGGCCAAAGCCTGTCGCAATTCGGGTATGCCGGGCGCAGGTGCGTATTTTGTTTTACCATCCGCTAAAGCAGAGGCACAGGCATCCTTAATAAACTGTGGCGTATCAAAGTCAGGTTCACCAGCACCAAATCCACAAACATCTTCACCAGCAGCTTTCAATGCCTTGGCTTTGGCATCGACTGCCAGCGTGGGAGAAGGGGCGATATTTTTTGCCCAGGGGGATAAATAATCCATGCTCATACTTGATTGGTTATTAAAAAAAGAAGCTTAGAGTCGAGTCCGTAGAATTTGTTTAAGTTATTAAGATTATAGATTCTGAAAATCAATGGAAGATTGATTAATCGAATTCTTCAACCCGCTTTTCTCAAAAGTAGTTTCATGAAAGTCCAGTCCATGAGCAGCTGATATCAACTCAAAACGGGTTTTTGATTTTGAATCTCGCTCTTTAACATCGATTGTTTTCACGACCCATCGATCTTCCACTTTCTTGAAGCTTTGAAGAGAAAACATGCGTGAAGGGAGAATTCCTCCATCCATATGCTCTATTCTCAAAGGGGCATGATACGCATCATCTATGGCCAAGCGTATCGAGCTAAATGAAGACTTATAAAAAGGACTATTGGGCGGAGGTGTAAAAATGTACAAATGGGCCGGACGGCCACATACACGTCCGGACTTTTCATATTGATAAGGCCAATTCAAAAAAGGCATCAGTAAATCAAAAGGGGAATGGTTAATTCCTTCCACCCAGGGTAACAACCAATCCACAGCGGAAACATCACTCAATAATTTCTTTTCCTTGTTCCACTTCCAGAGTGTGGAATTTATCGAATCTCTCTTTAACAAAAAAGAAGTATGGGCAAAGGTGCCCCCTTTTCCAGAAGTTAAATCTATTCGAATAGTTGTTGATTCGGGTGATGGCCCGGAGAGTAAACCAAAATGAGTAACCGGTTCGCCTGTTTCGGGATAATGAGTAAACTCGAACTGGTAAAGATAGCCCTGATGAAAGTCTGGATTTCTTTGGTTATGAAAGAATAAATCCCGAAATACATTAAGTTTCTCCTCTGCCTCAGAAACATCCAAAATGGAGGAAAACCCCCGTGCAGGAAAAGAAGATTGTGAGAACCCAGCTTGGGTAATGTAAAAGCACAGAGAAAAGAAAAGAAGCCATGCAGAAAGCTTCATTTCTATGGGAGGCTTAAGAGAACTAGTACTGGATTAGTTGCTGGAGTTCCCAGAATCTGAAGGATCAGCTTCAGGATTTACCTCATTAGGAAGCTCGGTGGTAGCAGATTCCGGGAGGGCTACATCAGCTGGAAGCACACTAGGCAACACATTTCCGGATCGTAAAAGTTCTTCGCTGGAACCAGCGTCGCTTTGATACAAAGCGTAGAGACCGAAAGAGAGCACAAAAAAGAAAAGAATTCCCCAAACAGTAAGCTTGGAAAGTTGAGCCGCTGAGCCAGCCCCGAGATACTGATCGGCAGCACCCCCGCCAAGAGCAGAACCCATACCTCCAGAGGTCCGCTGGATCAGGATTAAAAGAACGACTGCAAGGCAGAGTAAAATCAACAAAGTAGTGAGAAATACAATCATGATAAATTAGAGTAAGTTATCTAAAATGAAGAAAGGACGATAAAAAGCAACCTTGTTCCCCTGCATTCAGCGGAGAATAAGCTCTAATCGTTATTAATTTTTTCGAGGAAAAACCTTAAGTCTTTTTCGTCCTTGAATGAAAAAGAAACAGTACCTTTGCCGGTCCTTAATGTTTTGATCTTAACCTTTCTCCCCGTCGCACTCGCAGTAGACTGAGCAAGATCATCAAAGATGTTAGATTCCTTGAGCTTGGGAATAAGATTCCCCTGTGGTGTTTGTCCGTATTTGCAAGCTTCCTCAATTTGCCTGACTGTCCATCCTTCCAAAACTGCTTTTCTGCCAACAGACAGGCGAGTAGCCGGATCGTCAATCCCAAGCAGGGCTTTTGCATGTCCGACTGATAGCTCCCCATCCGAAAGCAATCTTCTCAACTCACCATCCAACTGAAGAAGTCGTAAAAGGTTCGCAATGTGCGACCGGCTTTTGCCCATTCTTTGGGAGACCTCCTGCTGACTAAGCTGAAAATCTGCAATCAAGGACTGATACCCCATCGCCTCCTCAATTGGATTCAGTTCCTCTCTTTGTAAATTCTCAATCAAGGATAAGCTCGCAGAGGATAAGTCGTTACTGGGAAGAATCCTTGCCAATATACTGGCTCGCCTTAGGTGCTGATGAGCCCGCCAACGCCTTTCACCCGCAATTAATTCAAACCCATGATCCGTTGGTCTAACCACAATCGGTTGCAGTAATCCCTCAGATTCTATGCTCGCCGCCAGCTCTTGTATGGCAGCAGGATCAATCACCTTACGGGGTTGATGTGGGTTTGGAACGACTTGATCGATCGGAAGTTCCTGAAGAACATTGTCTGTGAAATCTAAACGGGAATTCTCTTTTTGAGGGTTTTCTAAAACTTGATCAGAAACCACAGACGAGGGCTCGGCTGGATTGGTAGTTGGTCTTTCCAACCCAGAACCAACCCCCTGCCCTCCTCCAGCGATTAAACTCTCTAATCCACGACCCAATCTGCGTACTGGTGCATTCATAACATCATCTTCACTTTTGAGGTATAAATAGTTCCCGACCTACAAATACCTTTGTTGGATCCGCAATCTGGTTCGCATCAATAATCCAGGAGACTTTGGATTGGTACTTTTGTGCAATACTGCTAACGGTCTCTCCCTTTTCTACTTTATGAACAAATCCATTCTTGGGATAGTCGGAGGAAAAGGACGGAGTTTGAGGTACGCTTTTTTGCTTATTTTGATTGGTGACTTGCTCAAAACCGAGATTCATTTGCTCGATCATTTGCTGAAACTTCTGGTTGACCCCATCCTGCATGCTCTCGCGGGCACGCTCACTTTGTTTGAGGGTCAACTCCAGTACCTGGATCCGATTTTGTAACTCCAGAACAAGCCCAGTTTCCTGATTTGATTGCGGAGATCGGGAGACCTGCTCGAGAGCAACCCGTAACTGGGCATTCTCCCGTCTCAGTAATTCCACCTCGCTCCGCAATCCCGTTACTTCTCGGTTTATTAATTCGAGGTCTTGTTTTAAATTGGCCATCATTATTCTTTCATTCTGACCAAAGCCAAAAACCGAAAGAAATAAAAATAGCACGCCGTAGAACGCTATATTTTTATCCATCATCACCACCTAGTTACAAAAGTAACTCAGGCTAACTTTTCGATCAAGAAATCTTTTATTAGAAGTTCTATTTCTTAGCGAATCAGCGCAGGCGAATCATCTGGTGAAGAAAAGATTACCTTTTGCGGTATTGTAAAACCCCGCAAAAAATCTGATGCAGGAAGCATCTTTCCACCAGGCTTTTGTAATTCCATAATATCGATTGCCCCCTCTTTGGTTCCAATCACTAAAGAATGTCCCGTTGAATCATCCCTTTGCCCGCAAAGCAAAGTATCAGATTGAATTTCGACCATTCGCCCAACCCGAAGAATGGTATTTTCGTACTCAAAATAGGAACCCGGCCAACCTGCAAAAGCTCGATTCCTTAACACAAGTTCGCGGGCGGTAAGATTAAAATCTAATCGACCATCCGACTTTGCGAGCTTCCTGCAATATGTGGCTTCTGATTCTGACTGAGCTTGCACCCGGACTGAACCATCCAAGATCGAAGATAAATTTCTCGCCATCAAGGGAACACATGCCTCTGCGATTTTATGACGCAGGGTAGCCCCCTGATCGGACTCTTCGATAGGAACAATCTCTGCATCCACCACGGGGCCCGCATCCATTCGAGGAACCACCTGCATCAGAGTGACACCCGTTTTTTGTTCCCCCATAGCAAGAGCAGTTTCTATGGGAGACGCCCCCCGGTACTTGGGCAGAAGAGATGCATGCAGATTAAAACATCCATAGCTGGGCACATTCAAAAGTTCTTCCCTCAAAATATGTCCGTATGCCATAATCAAAACCATCTCTACCCCCAGCTCTTTGAGCCAACAAACCTCTTCCATGCCAGGTTTTTGGGGATCATGTACGGGTATATTGGATTGGAGGGCCCACTGCTTGATCGGGTTGGACTGAAGCTTATTTCCTCGTCCTGATCTTCGATCTGGTTGAGTAAGGATACCGCAAATTTCCAAGCTTTGTGGCTGGCTTACAAGCGAGTTAAGAACCGGTATTGCGATTTGATCCGATCCGAAGAAGGCAATTCTTTTGGGTTTGTTCACGAAAAAAAGTATTTTTTATCAGGCAAATGTAAATTCGTCAAAATTCGTTCACACACAAAAAAAGCCGCTTCTGGTAAAGCGACTTTATTGGGGGGTCTAAATTTAGAGGATTAGGAAGCTTTCTTTTCTTCTTGGTAGCGAGCCTCTTTCCCGGCGAGAGAAAATTTCAAAGGACAGCCCGACAAACCGAATCTTTTCTGGATTCCCTTTTCGAGATAACGTCGATAAGGCTCATCCAGCTTGTGCTCCCGGTTGCAAAATAATTTGATTCGGAATGGCCGCTTTTCCACCTGCACAGCATAAAAAATCTTGAATCTCTTACCTCCCACTTTGGCCGGAGGGCGGTGCTCAAACATGTCACCAAACAATTTATTCAGGGCAGATGTGGAAATTGATTTTTCCAACCGGGCATCGAGATCCCGGGCCACTTGTAAGAAATCCTGCATCGCATAGCCGGACAGGGCGGAAACAAAGCAAATGGGCGAGTCTGGCAAAAAGAACAGCTCTTTCCGAACGGATTGCAGGTAAGCCTTACGAAATGCATTTTCATCCTCATAACCGGGCAAAGGGTCCTTTCGGAAGCCATCGAGTGCTAGGTCCCACTTATTGACTAAAATCGCCAGGGCTTTTCCTTCTTCGAGCACATGACCAGCGAGAATTTTGTCCTGCTTGGTCACCCCTTCCCGGGCATCGAGCACAAGGAAGACCACTTCCACCTCCTCAATCGCATGCTTGGTGCGGACCGCGGAGAAATAATCAAGGGAGGTATCCACTCTTTTTCTTCGCTTGAGCCCTGCTGTATCGTAGAGACGAAAACGCCAAGGGTCTGTGCTTCCCTCTACCTGATAGTCCAAATCTAACTCCACCGTTTCACGAGTGGTACCTGGCACATCACTCACGATCAGGCGCTTCATATTTAAGAGGCGGTTACAAAGAGACGACTTCCCAACATTGGGCCGTCCAATAAATGCAATCGAAGTTCGTTGGTTGAGGATCTCATCTCCGGGTAAAGTCGGAGCAGGTAAAACTTCCTGAAAGATTTTTTCCAGTTGTTCAATGCCATGTCCATGCTCTGCAGATACTCCAACCTGCTTTGCAAAACCCAGTCTCTTAAATTCTTCAAACGAATACTCCTCTTCAGGGTTATCCATTTTGTTAACCACTAAAACTGGATGCTTACCCATTTTGCGAAATTTTTGGGCCAATGTCTGGTCCAGCGGAACCATACCCGAACGGCCATCGACCACAAAGAGAAGGAGGTCAGCTGCTCGGATGGCAAATTCTGCCTGATCCTCGGTCGCATCCTGAATTTCTACGGGTGTCATTTCCGGGGTCATCCCAATCCCGCCGGTATCCATCAGTACAAAACCTTGAGGGCTATCCGCCACCACCACATCCCGGGTCACACCCGGACGGTCGTGCACAATGGAAATGCGTTTACCTGCAAGACGGTTAAACAGCCGGCTCTTGCCCACATTGGGACGGCCAACAATAGCGATACTTGGATTCACTTAAATGGTATAGGTTGTCAGGCGAAGCAGGTTAACCGGCTGCGGGGACGGATTCCTGTTCCGCACAAACCTGTTCGACGAAACGCTCCATCCGACTGGTCGCTTCCACCAATTTTTCATAGGAGGTGGAGAAGCTTGCCCGCACATGTCCTTTCCCGTGAGCACCAAAAGCCGTGCCAGGGACCACCGCCACTTCCGCTTCACGTAGCAGGCGGTGACAAAATTCAACCTCATCCAATCCGGTGGACTGGGAGACATTGGGGAAGGCATAAAAAGAACCGCGGGGCAGGTGGCAACTCAGGCCCATTTCATTGAACCGGCGAACCACAAAATCCCTCCGCTTGGCATACTGCTCACGCATACGGGCAACCTCATCTTCTCCATTCCGGAGGGCTTCGATCGCAGCTTCCTGGCTAAGTATAGGTGCACACATCATGCAGTACTGGTGGATCTTCATCATCGCCTCGATCAACCAGTCCGGCCCACAAGCAAACCCCACCCGAAATCCAGTCATGGCAAAGGCCTTGGAGAAGCCATGAAGAAAAATCGTCCTCTCCTGCATGCCAGGGAAGGAGGCAATGCTTAGGTGTTCGCCCTCATAAGTCAGTTCCGCATAGATCTCATCACTGATCACGATCAGGTCTTTTTCCACCGCAAACTTGGCCAATCTTTCAAGTTTTTCCCGTTCGGCAGTTCCACCAGTTGGATTGGTAGGGAAATTGAGCATCAGCACTTTACAACCTGGCTGCCAGGCCCGTTCAAAAGCATCGGGATCCAGAGCAAAGGAATCCTCCGGTTTCGTAGATACGGGTACCGCCTCTCCCAATGCCAGAGAAATACTCGGGGCGTACGAAACATAGCAGGGCTCGTGGTAGAGCACTTTGTCTCCAGGATTGATCAAGGCACGCAGGGCAATATCAATGGCCTCCGACACCCCCACAGTCACTAGAATCTCAGACTTCGGGTCGTAAGCCGGACCGAAGTGTTTTTCCACATAGGTCGAGATCTCCTTCCTCAGGGAAAGCAATCCACGGTTGTCGGTGTAGGAAGTTTTTCCACGCTCCAATGCGAAAATGGAGGATTCCCGGATTTTCCACGGAGTAATAAAGTCGGGCTCGCCAATACCGAGGGAGATGGCATGGGGCATTTCCGAAACGATGGCAAAAAAATCGCGAATCCCGGACCTCGGTAAATCCCGCACATGCTCGGCAATGTATTCTTGCGGATTCATGGGGGGATTAGGCACTGACTGGGGGTTTTTCTGAATGGTCCCCATCCTGGGAAAGCAGATGGCCGTGTTCTTTGTAGGAACGCAAAAGAAAATGAGTGGAAGTGGAAAGTACCCCCTCGATGGTGGCGAGCCGTTCCGAAACAAAACTGGCAACCGCGTGCAGGTTTTTTCCTTTTACGATGACCAGTAGATCATACCCACCCGACATCAGATGGCACGCCTCCACCTCCTCGAACTTGGAAATACGATGTGCCAGTCGGTCAAATCCACCATCGCGTTCTGGGCTGATTTTTACTTCGATTACCGAGCGTACATCTCCACCATCGGTTTTGGATGGATTGATCAGGGGAACCCAACCCAGTAAGGCACCACTTTGGCGTAGTGCCTCAATCTCGGTCTCCACTTCAGCAGTTGTACGGCCCAAAATTTTGGATAACGCTTCAGGGTGGGGATTTGCAGTTTCTTGGATGATGGAAAGGAGCTCACTCATAAAACTTCTAACATATCAATTGTGAATAACTCGGTAAAGAAGCAAAGAATGACTGATGTAAGAGAACAGATCTCAGTTTTGATTGGGTCAGGCTTAATGAATTTCTTCGAACTCAAGCAGGAGCATCAAGACGGAATTGAGCCCGATCGAGTGGGTAATCTGTCCGGATTTCACTAAATGTTTGAGCTCGGAAAGCGGATAAAGCTCAGTGATCAATTCCTCGTGCTGATCGAAGTTCAATTCGGCAGTCTTGCGGGCATTGCCGACGATGACTACATGGCAGCGGTTGGACAAAATAGCGGCATTCGGACGCACCGTGCCAAGAAGCTTTGGATTTTCACCGACATATCCGGTCTCCTCCTCCAGTTCCCGAAGTCCTGCGATGATAGGGTCCTCCCCTTTTTCAACCACTCCTCCAGGAGGTTCCAGGGAATGCTCCCGACTCCCATACCGGAACTGCCGGACAAGGACGACTTGCTCATCAGGGGTAATCGCCAGAACATTGACCCAGTCATTGGTATCGAGAACAAAAAAATCGCCCTCTACCCCATCCGATCTTCTTTTAAACCGTCTCTTACGAACCTCAAAAATCCGGCAGTCCGCATGCAATTCATCGTACTGCAAATCCCATGGACTGGGTAATTTATTTTCTGTCATCTAATTAATTCCTTGGTCACAAATTCGGCAAGGTCCGTATAAATAGATACCTTTTTGGCGGCCGCTTTTTGTTCCAAGGCCTGGTCAACAGGCTTACCGGTACGAACCAGTGCCCCACGCATTCCCGCATCCAGTCCGGTTTGGGGATCAATCCACTTATCCCCGATCACCCAGCAAGAGGAGGGATCAAGGCCATACTTTTGGGTCATTTCCATTTCAAACCGAGGAGCGGGCTTGCGATACATCATTTTTTCTTGGGGAGATTCCGGGGCTATGCATACCTCGGCAAAAAAGTCAGTGGGCCAGCCAAACTCATCGTGCATACGCTGGTTGCAGGCATACACATCTTCCCAGTCGTAGTATCCACGGGCGATGCCTGATTGATTGGTGTGCAGAAAAAGTAAATACCCCACCTCTTTGGCTTTGATCAAGGCAGGTCCGGCACTCTCAATGATTTCCAAAAGTTCCGGATCTTTCAGGTAGTGAGCATCTTTGATCAGGGTCCCGTCCCGATCCAAAAACAAGGCCTTTTGCTTGGCCATGATTAGGACAAGAGATCGAGAATTTCGGACGGGGAGACACTCGCTGTGCCCACCTTGCCCACCACCACGCCTGCGGCAAGATTGGCAAATTCGGCTGCCCGTGCAAAGGACTGACCAGCGGCAAGAGCAAGGGAAAGAGATGCAATCACAGTATCTCCTGCCCCGGATACATCAAACACTTCCCGGGCGGCAGTGGGGATAGTTTGCAAAATTTTTCCGTCTTCTGCCAGCAACATTCCCTCCGCTCCAAGTGTAATTGCCAGTAAGCGGGGAGAAAATTTCTCGAAGATTTTACGGACTACTTCCTCCTGAGGAAATGGGCAGCGGGTCTCTCGGGAGAGCCCGGCCAATTCCAAGGCTTCCAGACGGTTGGGAGTAAGAAGGTCTGGTTGGCTGTAGGCGAGTGGACGGCTCGGCTTAGGATCAACAGAAAGGAATTGGGCGGTGGGACGAACCAGGGAAAGCAGTTCTTCGGAGACAAACCCCTTTCCATAATCGGACACAATTACGGCATCCACGGAGCTTGCTTTGTCCGCAATCAAACTTCCTAGTTTCTCTAGATCAGGACGATAATGCTGCGGAGAAGATTCCCGGTCCACCCGGCAAATTTGATGGTTCGAGGCGGTAACTCTGGACTTAGTAATTGTTGGGGCAGAAGAAAAACGGAAGCGGGTATCCACTTCGACATCACTTTGGGAAAGTAGGTCGATCAATTCAGCCCCCCTCTCATCCTCTCCAAACCAACCGATCACCTCGACTGCGGCCCCCAGCGAGCGAAGATTAAGGGCGACATTGGCGGCTCCTCCCGCCACCGACCTCTCTTCGGTCACGGCAAGTACAGGCACTGGGGCTTCGGGAGAAATTCGGCTCACCTCCCCAATCACATAGCGGTCCAGCATGACATCACCCATTACCAGAACACGAAGGCTCTTGATCTGTTCAAGAAGTTCTTTCATCAAATATATTCATTTATGATGCGAATTATTTCCATTCTGCCAATTGTCTTCCTCTGCACATTTTTGCATTCCTGCAAGGAACAAGAAACCATTGCCCAACAGAATAAGGAGCGGGCGAAGTATACGATTCAAATCGGAGAACAGACCCTGCAACTCGAACTGGCCAGAACTCCAAAGACTAGAGAGACGGGGCTGATGTACCGCGACAGTCTGCCCAAGGGGGAAGGTATGATTTTTGTTTTTGAAAATCCGCAACCGCAAAGATTTTGGATGAAGAATACAAGAATCCCCTTGGATATTGGATACTTTTCGGCCGATGGTAGATTGAAAGAGGTGCATCGTGGTCGGCCCTTTGATTTGTCCGGCATGCCATCGCAGGCCAAAGATTTACAGTTCGTGGTGGAACTATATGAGGGAGAATTTAAGAGGATGGGCATCGCCTTGGGTAGCCGGTTAAATCTCGACACCGTAAAACGAGCGATCGCAGAAAGTGGCGGGCAAGCCGCTGATTATAACCTGGGCGACTAACCCCGGTACCCGTTGGGGTTTTTGCTCTGCCAGTTCCAGGCATCGGCGAGCATCTCCTTTAACCCCCGGGTCGTTTGCCACCCAAGAATTTCATGGGCATAGGAGGGGTCAGCCCAGGCCTCGGTGACATCTCCTGCCCTTCTCGGGGCAAATTCATAGGGAATATTTTGTCCGGTCGCCTCCTCAAATGCAGAGATGACTTCGAGCACGCTAGATCCCCTTCCCGTGCCAAGGTTACAGGTAAAGCCCTGCCCTCTTCTTTCTATTGCCTGCAAGGCTTTTAAATGAGCTTCTGCCAAATCGACCACATGCAAATAATCCCGCACCGCAGTACCGTCTCGGGTAGGATAATCGTTTCCAAAAACTTTTAATTTTTCAAGTTTTCCCGTGGCCACCTGGCAGACGAACGGAACGAGGTTGTCGGGGATTCCCTGCGGGTCCTCGCCAATTTCTCCGCTTGGATGAGCCCCGACCGGATTGAAGTAGCGCAAAACTGCGGCCCGAAAGTTGGGTTGGGAATCGGCATGGTCTCGGATAATTTCCTCCATCTGGTACTTGGTACGCCCATAGGGGCTCGATACGCCACCGGTAGGATGGGATTCGTCCAAGGGCACATGGGTTGGCTCACCATACACCGTGCAGGATGAGCTGAAGACCAGGTCGCACACACCTGCATCCTTCATCACCTGTAGCAGGGTAATGGAACCCGATACATTGTTACGATAATATTTGAGAGGGTGTGCGGTGGACTCACCCACCGCTTTGAGGGCGGCAAAGTGAATGACTGCATCGATACCTGCATGCTCGGTGAAGATGCTCTTCAGCAGTTCCTGGTCATTTAAATCTCCTTCCACCACAATGGGTTGCCTACCCGCAAGCTTTCCCACCCGAACCAAGGACTCAGGAAACGAGTTGGAAAAGTTGTCCAGCACCACCACCTCGTAACCGGCTTCCAATAAGACCAGAGTGGTGTGACTACCGATATATCCGGCTCCCCCTGTGACCAAAATCTTCTTCATCGGCTTCCCTTCATAATCGATCGTAAGGTCGACAAAATAATTTCCAAGTCGAGGAAGAAGGAGGCATTTTTGACATAGAACAAGTCGTAGGATAATTTTTCCTCCGAAGTCTCCAGATCCGATGCGTATTGGTATTTGATCTGGGCCCAACCAGTAATTCCGGGCTTGAGCAGGTATCGGCATTTCCAGAAAGGGGAGATTCGCTCGATCTCTTCATCCAGTTCCGGTCTTTCGGGACGAGGGCCGACGAGTGACATCTCTCCTTTGATGACATTCCAAAGCTGGGGGATTTCGTCGATTCTGGTCTTGCGCAGAAAGCGACCCACAAAAGTCACGCGATGATCCTGCTGCTGAGCCCACTGAGCCCCTCCTCCTTCGGCATCTTGCCTCATGGTGCGCAACTTAAACAGAGTGTAAGGACGGCCAAGATAACCTGTTCTTGTTTGATGGAAAAATATAGGAAAACCCGAATCTAGGAGGATGGCGAGACTGGCGAGCAACAAAATGGGAAGAGAAAGCACCAATCCAAGGGAGGCAAATAAAAGGTCGTTCAATCGCTTGACCCTTCGAACGATAGGATCGCGTTGACGGAGGTTGAGCTTGGTTAGCCAAGCGGCGTCCACTTCCGCTGGAGGAATCCTTTGGCAAAAGGTTTCCACGAAGGCCGCAATTCCCATGACCCGCACCCCGGATGCAAGCAGCGGCATGACCGGCACTTCACTTTCCTGCTCCTCCTCAATCAGGAGCAATTCCACCGCTTCGGAATCGCATCCTACAAGCAGAGAGTCCTTGTCCATTGCATCACCTTCCAAATCCACCCAGGCAACTTTTGCCTCCTCCGGCCCGAGGTAATCGCGAATTTGCTCCTTTCGCTCACCCGATGCCAAGACCAGGGTTCTCCACGGACTCCCCTGAGACAAAGTCCCTAGCAGTGATAGAAAGAGGTAAGCAAGCAGCCCAAGCCCGCCCAGCATCTTGAGGGCGGCAAAACGACCCACGAAATCAAACTCGATCGTCCAAACCAAAATGATGAGGGCCAAGACAGCAAGACCAGAAGAGACCAAGGCAAGAAAGACCCTTTTCCATTCTCCGCTTCTTCGCTGATCGACGAAAAGACCGCTGACTTCTCCGGCCAGTAAAAAGAAGACCCCGAAAGATGCGGCGTAGAAAAGCAATCGTTCCCGATTTACCTGCAGCAAGGTCTCACTGGTCGGCGAAAGATAAAGGGTGACGAATAGGCACACTCCCATAGCGATCAATTGGCAAACTGCCAGTTTAGCCACTTTGCTTAGGTTCCAATGCTCTGGTTTTGCGATCATCCTTTTTTTAATTCTCCAAGAATGGAGGAGAAATGCAAGGAAGCGAGCTTACGCCGGCCAAAATCCCTCCGGTGCTGGAGAGCTTGGTCTCGCAGAAGAGACCATCGGGCAGAATCTTGTTTCAATTCGACGATGGATTGGGCAACTTCCTGCGGAGACACCTTGGTAAAGGAAACCCCACACCCCATCCTCTCAATCGCATCCGCGAGTTCCCCCTCAGGACCAACGAGCATCGGCAACCCAGCTCCAAGAAAATCATAGGCCTTGGCAGGGAAAGCTTTTTTCATGGCAGGTAATTCCCGAAGGAGGCAGAGCCCGAGGTGGCAGGACGCCAACTGCCTCGCCAGGTCCTCTAGTTGCATCGCAGGCAAAATGGTCAAGTTACTACAACCGGCTCGGCCTAACTCCTCTGGAAGATCACCGATCATAAGAAAACGAATCGACGGATCTGCTCTTTCGACCTGCTTCATCACCTCCAAGTAGATTTGGAGATCATAAAAACGCCCAAGCCTTCCATGGTATACCACCGTAAACTCCGAAGCCTTGTCCACAGAGAGCAAATCTTCAGTAAAGACTTCCTCGTCGTAACCATTGGGAAGGAGGTGCGTTTCCTTCGCTGGAAACGCTTCACCAATCTCCAGCTTTAGTCCCTGAGTCACAGTGGTAAGCGAGATCGCACCCGAACAGATCCAGCGTTCCAGAGCACTAAAACTTTTGTGCAAAATGCCTGATGCATTCAGCACTCCAAGATCTACCAAAACCCGAGGATAGCGGTCGCGCACATCCATGAAATATGGAATCCCACTGCATCGGGCAAAGGCCGAGCAAATGCAAGCCATGAAAAAAGGAGGTGAGGTGATGAGACAAAACTTTGCCTTTCGACGGTTCAAAAAAATCCTCAGCCCTAGATCAACCCCCAGAAAAATTTCCTGAATTAGCCGTAAAACTAGACTGGCCCGATTACAAGGGGCTGAAAAGAAGGATCTTTCGATAAGGGGGCTGTTGGCATCGGCTGATTTAGAGGTTAAAACCCTAACGACAGTTCCAATTCCATCAAGTACCTCCACCCAAGGCCTTACCCGCGAAGCAGCTGCAGCTGGCATTGGAGTATATTCGGAGGAAACGATGAGCATTAATTCCTTCAAATTATACCATGGTCTTTAGAGGAAAGGACTTTTCGATAATCCCCAACCACTCGTTGGGCAATCTTTGTCGGATCATGCCACTCTTTTAAATAAGCTAACCCTCGCTCTGCCAAAGATTGCCGTTCTTCTGAGCTCATTTGCATAACACCAACCAATTTTTCCTCCAGTGAATTTTCGTCGGCGTTGATGATGGGCAAGTCCGAGAGCATCCGGGCCGGCACGAAGCGCAAGCCCCTACCCTTGATGAAGCAAAGGACAGGTTTGCCCAAAGCCATGACCTCCAGCGAAACCACTCCATACCAGCCAATGACCAACTGATCGACGAAAAGATCGATTTCCTGGTATTTCTTCTGGGCATCTTCCCTGCTCAAACCTTCGATTAGCTCTAAACGAACCTTAAATCCTTTTGACCTCAAATTCTGGACAGCTCGAATAATTTCAGCCGTTCCCTTGACGATTCGATGGGTGGGAGCATGGCCCACCACGAATTCACTGCTTTGATTGAATGGAAGAATTTTAGGATTCAAACCTGCTTCAGTTGCATAAGGAAGAAATTCGGAACCTTTGGGCAGAACCTCGAGCAAGTCGGGGTTGAGGGAATAAATCTTGTCTGCGATTCCCGCCAATAACATCTTTTTTCGTCTGATCGAATCATTGGTTTTTCCCGATCTGCCAATTACTTCTTCCGCCAACCTGCTATGCTGGTGTTTCTCAACAAAGCATTTTGTTTCTCTTGCATCAGAACCCTGAAAGGTCAGGAAAATGGCTTTGGATGTATTCTTTAATCGACTCAGTGAGTATTCTATACCCAAGAGGCTTCTCGCATAGAAGCGAATTAGTTTTCTCATCCATTTAGAATAAGCTAATTCTTTTGGATGTAATCTCTCCCCAAAATAGGGGGTTATGAAACGACCGTTATTCAAATGAACAACGCCGTCAAAACATACACTTTTTTTAATGAGATTTATTCGGTTCAGTTCTGTTTTCCAAGTGGAACTACTCTGAAAACAAGAAGTCCCTTCATGAAAATTTGTGTATAAATTAGGACTTTCACAAGTGAGGGTACTCTCTAGACCCAGTAGGTTCTCATATTTTGACAAAACCTGTGGGTTTCCACCTACTAACTCCGGACAATGAAGGACTTTAAGAATTTTGGACTTAATTACTTTTGTTCGAAAGTTTGCTTCATTGATCTAGGAGAAATTTTAATTTTCTATATCCTCTAAATGGTCAGCGAGCTTTCTTTGGGGATTCATGAGCAACTCTTTCATTACAGAAATATCACCCACCAAGTCAGATGAATTATTTTCTGTTAAACTGTATTTTGGCTCCATCCCCAAGTAGTTTCCAAAAGAGTCACAAATATCTCGGATAGAAAGAAGCTCTGGTCCAGCTATATTTATGGTCCAGTTATCCTCTAGGCTTAACGCACAAAGAAGAGCATCGGATGCATCCGAGACATGAATAGGATTGATGGTTATCCCGTTCTCCCCGTTAAGGACAATAGGAGTGTTATTTTTAACAGAGTCAAACAGCCTAGGAATAAGCATAGATCTTTGCTGTTCTTTTCCATAAATAAAAAAAGGTCTCAGAGTAGTTATGGGGAAATAGTTGGTATATGCCTGTGCCAATATTTCGGAACACATTTTGGAACCTGCATAAAAACCGAGATTGGCTTGGAGAGGAAGCAAGGGAGCATTTTCATTTAATAACGAGCCTGGCTGATACACACCTCCTGAAGAAGCATAAACAAACCTTTGTACCCCCGTCTCTCTTGCAAAATTTAACAGTTTAAAAGTTGATTCTATATTCACCCGAAATACATCATCAGAGCGCTGTGGGAATTCCCTGAAATGCCTCGACTGAGCTAAATGGATGATTGCAGAAATATTCGGAGGCAAATCATCTGTATGCCAATTTGTAGATAAATCGACTGGGATATAATTTAGCCCTTCGAGATGAGAAGACTGAACCGACTTGGTTAAACAAAAGACTTCGTAATGACTATCGATCAGTTGGGGAATCAGGGCTTTGCCTAACAATCCTGACCCGCCAGTAAGAAGAATTCTATTCATGATTCTTTTGGGAAGGAAGTATGTTAAGAGACTTCAAAATCTCTCTAAAACTTTTCCCAATAAACTCTAAGGAGTGGTGCTTAGTTACATAATCGACACCATCCTCTCCTTTTAATTTAAGAATTTCCCTATTTAAAAGTAAAGATTCCAGGGTTTCTTCGATCCTTGCACAATCACTATTGATCAAGGGAATTTCATTGCGGTTCAAAAGATTTGCATTTTCGTACAACCGAATAAGGTCCTCTCGCAGATAACAAATGACTGGTTTTCCTCTAGACATGGCTTCTATGGCAAACATTGCATACCATCCGATCACTAATTGATCGACGATCAGGTCGGCTTGGCTAATCTTTTCAAGGACTTCTTGATTTGAACACTTTTCAATTAAAGTTAATTCAATATCATAACCCTTGTTCTTCAGGCTTTGGACTGCATCAATAATATGCTGAGTTCCTTTGATTTGCCTATGATTAGGAGCATGCAGAACAGAAAATGACTTTTTATCAGCACTTGATTTGGGAGTATTTTCAATTGCTGCTGTATCGATTGCAAAATGGGAAATCATTAACGAGTCCCAGTGATACAAGTAGTCAACCCAGTCACATCCTCCCACAATATGAGAAGCATGTTGGGTCCATAGTTCGATTTTTTTTCGAATAAGCAGAGTGCGTGTTTTATGCCTCGGGTAGTCCTGCATCACAGTGTGCCTAAAATAGAGGTTTGGTGTCCGCAGTAGGTCTTGCACATCCCCTCCGTAAGCGAGGACAACAACTGGGATTCCAGCGACCTTTAAAAGTAGCGGTTCTAACTTCCAAAGAAAGACGCTGTATGGGTATAACGGGCCTCCATTAAAATAGATCAATAAAGATCTGTATCTTAAACAGGAAAAAATAAACACAGGTCTGAATAAACATTGATAAATTCTGTTTATGAGGCTCTGACTACCAAAAATATAATCAAAATCATTTGTGATATAATAAGGCTTTAAACAAAAAGTTTCCGCTGAATATCCAAATTGAACCAATGCCTTTTTGTGAAAGATATTATTTATTAGAGGATCCGGCCCAATCCCTACATCGATTTTTTTGGGAAGAACCCGACTGAGAATGACAAATAAAAAAAGAAAAGGTACTTGTATTACCTCTAAGATGAATAAGACAGATTTAATGACTAACATCATTTTCAATTCACTGGGCAGTGATTTGATCGAGATATTTATTAACATTCAGAAGTGACCATATAAAAAGTCTTCGGTTCTCTTTTCCATCCAAATGCTGACTCACAAGTTCTGTCACAGATTTGTAATCCAAAAATGAGTAGATGGGAGCATTTGGATCGAAGATTGCCCTTTTGACAAAATCAATACTCTCACCTTTAAACCAACTGGCATCCGGGGAAGAGAATCCCTGTTTTTCTGCAGACACAACTTCTTTGGGTAAATAACGCTCCATCATTTCACGCAGAATTTGTTTTCCATCATTGGTTTTTTGAAAATACATACTCGGTTTTTGACCAGGAAGATTCTCGTTGATCCTCAAAACTTCGCTCAATTTGTTCACTTTTAATGATACAGGGCATTTCATGGCAAAATCTACCAGATCATTGTCCATGAAAGGGACTCTTGTTTCCAAGGAATGAGCCATACTTAATTTATCTTCGACCACAAAAAGTCCATGAAGAAAGGTCTTGGCCTCAAAATAGAGGGAGTGATTTATAAAATCTTTAGGCTCACTTAGTTCGTTCAAATGATTCAGGAAGACTCCCTCAAAAATATCCTGAGTCCATACATCATGAACATCCTGCCAAATAGGAGAAAATACCCTTCGTATATCTTTGTTTGGAATGAGCCTCTGCCAATAACGATAATACTCTGCAATATATTCCTTAAAATTATTTGCCCCTACTGTTCGGTAATAACGCCATGGGTAACCACCAAACAATTCATCGCCACCGGTTCCAGAAAGAACGACTTTTACAAAACTACTGGCAAGTTTGGCGGCGTAAAAGTTTGGATAACTTTGCCCCACCCTTGGTTCCTCAAGATGCCAGGTGAGTCGATCTAGACAACGCTCCATATCACCAGACTTTAGCACCATTTCATAGTGCTCGGTCTTAAACGCAGCAGACATCGCCTCAGCTTTATCTCTTTCATCAAAAGCAAGCTCAATCCCACTTGCTGAACTAAGATCAAACCCACAGGTGAATGTTTTAAGGTAAGGGAAATGAGAAGATGCGATTGCAGAGATGGAGCCCGAATCCATTCCACCGCTCAAATAACTACCTAACTCAACATCGCTTACTAATTGACGCTTTACAGCTTGTTGAAAAAGGCGATCGAGTTCCTCAAGGTATTCCCGTGGGTCAGCCTTACCGTTAGGTTCCTCAAAATGATAGTCCCAATACCTAAATATTGATAATTCTTTCTTCTGGTTAAGAAGATCTACTTTTCCATAGGTACCTGCCGGAAGTAAATTCACTCCTTCGATCAAGGTCTGATCGGTAAAAATATTTTGAAATGTAAAATATTCAAGGAGAGCCTTTTTATTAACCTGTCGATCAAATGCAGGTTGCTCCAAAATGGCTTTTTGCTCAGAGCCAAAACAGATCATCCTTGCATTTTGGTAATAGTAAAGGGGCTTTATGCCATACCTATCTCTAGCCAAAAGAAGGGTTTTCTCTTTTTGATCCCAGAATGCCAGGGCAAACATGCCATTAAATTTTAAAAAAGCGTCCGTACCCCACTCACTAAGGGCGTGTAGTACAACCTCAGAATCTGTTTGAGAGTGAAATAAATACCCTTTGGCAACGAGCTCTTCTCTTAACTCCATGAAGTTATAAATCTCACCATTATAGGAGAGAACATATTGGCCCTCATGTGAAACCATAGGTTGATGACCCGCAGAAGAGGGATCAATAATTGACAGTCTTCTATGGCCTAGCCCCACTTCACCACAAAACCAATGACCTTCTCCATCCGGGCCTCTGTGAGCAATTCTGTCAGTCATATTTTTGAGTACTTTAGGACTGACCGCTGAGCCATCGAAATTAACCTGGCCGGCTATGCCACACATTTGGAAAAGTAAACTATAGTAAGCAAATCAAAAACTATTCTAGGAATGACCGTTATTATCCCGCCAGTCGATCAACCTCTGTAAACCTGTTCTCAAATCATACTTGTAGGAAAAACCAAGGTCGGCGGAGGCCTTCTTCGGGCACCCGATTCGATTTTGCACCAATCGGCGGGCATCGTCTTCGCTATAGGGGTTGTAGGTAACCTTAAGGTCGGATTGCTTTAAATCGAGGATGGTGTCGCACAACTCCTTGATGGATGTCTGGACTCCCGTGCCCACATTGTAAAACTCATCGACAGCATCGGCTTCCAAGGCAAGGACATTGCAGCGGGCGACATCCTCGACATCGATGAAGTCGTAGGCCTGCGTACCATCGCCATTGATCGTCGGTGCTTCGTTGGCATCGATTTTGTTGAGCATGATTGGAATAACACCAGTGTAAGCCGCGGTTTGGTCCTGATGAGGACCATAGACATTCATATACCTCAATCCAACATAGCTAAGACCATAGCGATCATAGTATGCCCGGCACATCGCCTCCCCAGCAATCTTGGTGGCTCCGTAAAAGTTTTTGTTATTGAACGGATGGTTCTCAGTCATCGGCACTTCGGCGGCATCTCCATAAACCGAAGCAGAAGAGGAATAGACCAGGCGTTTGATGTTGTTTTGGACGCAGGCTTCAAGAACATTAAAGGTACCCTCGATATTTACATGAAAGGCAGTCCGAGGGAAATCCTTGCAGTGCAGTAGCCACATAGCCGCAAGGTGAACTACCGCGTCACATCCCTTCATCGCGTCACTTAGAGTATCAATATCTCGAACATCTCCCCCATTGGGATAAATTTCGCAACGAGGATCACCCAGAGAATCGATCAGGTTGCTCTCCTTTCCTCGGGCAAAATTATCATAAATTATAACCTTACCGACATTGGTTTTAAGCAATTCAGAAACCACAAAACTTCCAATAAAGCCTGCACCTCCAATAACTAAAATATTTTTGTTTTTTAAATTCATGTTGAAAAGGGTTTTACAAAGATGAAAATTTTAAAGCCCAAGAAATCAGATTATATCAATTGATCCATCGGTAAGGCGAAAAATTTTGGAACATATGGAAAGAGATGATTTTTGATGGGAAATCATTAAAAAAGTCTTTTTACCTATCATAGGTTCGAGCATCTCAAGTATTTCTTTCTCTGTTTTTTCGTCTAATGCACTGGTCGCTTCATCTAAAACAATCAACTGAGGGTTATGATATAAAGCTCTGGCGATTCCAATTCTTTGCTTTTGTCCTCCACTCAGTCGAGCCCCTCTTTCCCCAAGTAATAAATTAAGTCCATCATCAGATTCCTGAATAAATTTATCTAACTGAGCCATTTTTAAAACCTCACGAATTCGATCCTCATTGATATCTGCATCATCGAGTCCAAAAGCAATATTTCGTCTGATTGTATCATCGAGCAGGTAAATTTCCTGGGGTACATAGCCAATCATTTTTTGCCAGTCTTTATGATTGGATGGATTCAACTCTTTACCATCAATCAGGATTGCCCCGCTGGTTGGATTGAATAGACCAAGCAATAAATTAAGCAAAGTACTCTTCCCTGAACCGCTTTCCCCGACCACCCCCACGACTTCGCCCTTATGTATGGCAAAGTTGACCTTATCTAATACAAAATTTTTAGATTCAGGATAGGTAAAAGAAGTTTGGGAAAAAATAATTTCTTTCTCAAAAGAAAGTGCCGATTTTTGTGCATTCTGATCAGATAAGTTTTGTTCAGACAAGCTAGAGGAAGAGGGTCTATTAAACTCATCAGTTAAAGCGTCCACGCTTGCCCATCCATAGCGTATCGACTGTAAATTATTGAGAATTCGACTAAAACTCGGAATCATACGAAAGCCCGCTGTTGCCATTAACCCGAGCATATGAGTCACCTCTTGGTGAGGTTTACCCTGAAAAATTAAATAAAGACACATGGAGACAAGTCCGAAAATTGCGATTACCTCAACGCCAAGCTTCGGCACATACTGAAAAATATATTCTCTCTTAATCATCAAACCAGCAACCTGGTTAGGATGGTGATACCTTCTTAAGAAATATTCTAATCTGCCTGATAATAAAATTTCTTTAATTCCACCAAATCCTTGCTGGAGATGTTTTATTTTTTGTTCTTCTGCTTCCAATCTTTTCTGCCCCCACTTTCCGACTATTTTATTTGTGGCACGGACAAATAAAAAAACTAGAACACCTAATATAAAAACCAAGAAAACAGTTCCTTGTGGTTCAATCCAAAGAAGCAGAGATAAAATTGCCAAAATCACCAAAGTCTCTGTCAAAAGATTTAAACAAGGCATCAGAAAAAAGCTGCAATATGATAAAACTTCGCTGGTTAAATTTCGGATGAGTTTGGCACTGTTTGTTTGTAAATGAAAAGAATAACCTCGATGCAGGTAAATTCTAAATAAATTTAGAGAGATCTCTCGCTGTGCACTGTAAACGAAAGTGCCTTGGCATTGAACTTGGAAAAATAAGAACAGGTTTTTTATCAAGTAGATACCCGCAAGCCCAGATAGCCCCAATATAATAAGCTCCTTATGGCTTGGGTTCCCTAAATAATCCAGTAAGGGAATGAGAGCGGGAAATTTCTCAAAGTAGGTTTCGCTCATCAGAATCCCGAGAGCGGGCAGAACCATCCCAATACTCAAGGTCTCTAAAGCCATACCCACAATGATTACAGGAAAAAGAAGAAACATTCTTCTTTTTGCCTTTGGGCTTAAAATGGTAAATGCCCTAAAGAATTTAGACACAAGTAATGAGTAAACCGATCGAATCTAAATGATTCAAAAACTTTGAAAATGCTGAAATTAAGAAAGAATAAAATCCTGTTTGCGTAACCGACCGGCCAGGTTGGCAAGCGAGTCGTGGATGCGCTCGAGCAATACTTCGTCTTGTACGGATAGCGAACTGCGACCATCCATAAAACGGTATTGTACCTTCCCGTAAGCAAAGTTTCTTCCAGAAATTGGGAATTCTACCACAAATTCCTTGTCCCTTGAGAAATATCCAGACTGCTCTTGATCCCGCCAAGTAATGACTTTGCCAACAGATGGGTTTTCAAAATTTAAATCCGAGCCCAGCCTACCCTCATCATGGAATAATCGAATGGTAGCTTGCTGAAATTGCATACCCTCTGCCGCCTTACTTAAACAATCTTCCAAAGTTTCAAGATCAACAGAATTAGCCACCAATTGTTCTGCCTCTTTAACTGCCTGCTCGATAGATTTAGTGCTTTTTCGGTCATCCATAAGCGTGGACAAACCTTCCCCGAAAAACTCAAATCGGAAGTAACCGAGATAGCGCAGGAGGATAAAGCCTCCCAATCCGAAGAAAACAAAGACCGCAAATAATTGATCTCCCTTGCCGAAGGCAGCGGCGATGGCAACCAATGAGCAACTTCCTGCCATCGCCCACATAGCAAGCACTGCTTTACCATGAGATAACCCTTTTGCCATTAAGCGATGGTGAAAATGCTCCATATCTGGAGAAAAGGGAGACCTACCACGCATTGTTCTACGAAAAATGGCGAAGACGCAGTCCAATATGGGTATGGCAAATGCAAGCACTGGGAAGATACCATCCAGTACCCCACCCTCGCGGAAGCTCGCCAATAATGTTAAACAGCCCGCAAGGTAACCCAGTGTTAGACTACCACAATCCCCCAAAAAGATAGAGGCTGGGCGACTGTTGTAAACTAAGAAACCAAGTAAGCACCCAATGAGAAGGGTCGACATCCAGGTAACACTGGTAATCCCTCCGAGGTAACCCACCACGGAAACCGCAACTAATCCAGCAAGGGTAATACCGGAGGCTAGACCATCCAAACCATCGATCAGGTTTACGGCATTGGCCATGCCAACAATCCAAAAAGTCGCTAATAGGATTCCGAGCCATGCCGGAACGGTAACTGATCCTAGACCCAAAAACTGAATCTCAGTAAAAGATAAATTGGCTCCCCATACCACCAATCCAGCAACTAAAAATTCACCCACCAACTTGGTTTTAGGAGCAAGCCTAGCGAGATCATCCAAAAAACCGATGGCAAAGATTCCTAACGATCCAAGGAGGATGAATCCGAGAATTGGATTGTTCCCCCACAACATTTCACGAACTTGAGGAACAGACACGCCAGCCAAGCACATTACGATCAAGAAAGAGAGCAGGATCGCAGCACCGCCCAGTCTTGGAGTCGCTTGTTGATGGACTTTACGTGCACGCTGAGGGCAATCCACAAATCCTTTTTGTAATGCCAGATACCTAACGACTGGGGTAAGTATACAAGTGAAAATTGCTCCTAAAACAAATAAACTGTAAATGGATGGTGTCACAAGATTAGGGATTTAAATGACAGAAAATTATAAAATGGTCAATTTTGGAAAAAGCTTTTTAAGTTTCCGAAATTTCATCAACCAAACAATTATTTAGATGGATTCATTAGTTCTAAGTTTCGAAAATAATTCAAAAACCTATGCCAGTCATGTGAATGAAGTGTGTAGTATGAGCATCTAGCGTTTCCGCCAGTGTAAATGTTATAATATTGGAATCTACCAAGTTAAAAAACTATTCTCTGGTTAGGTTCATAATCTCTTCAGTACTCAAATTTTTATCAGCAATACCGGCAAATTTATCGATTTTGGCTATCATTTTATCCCCATCCAACCCATCGTTGACTGTTAGATCCCAGTCAGACCAATCTTCATCACTTGCTGCCATTTCTCGATAAGTATCTTCCCAAGATAACTTTTGATCAGAAGGTTTCCTAAGTCGTCCCAATAAGAGGAATCTCCTAGCAAACCCAAAATGCATCAGGGTGTTTTGGAACAAGTTCAAAAGATTGAAAGCACAAAGTTTGACTACTTTATTTGCATCCATGGTCAAAAATTTTCGAAAAGACGATAATACTGACTAACAAACTCTTCCCAAATTCTTCATCCTCATCGCTTTCCTACTCTTCAAGGTTGCGAGAAACCAAGGAAAGATAATCTTCATCTAGTGCCTCTTCTGCATTGGGCAATTCATCTTCAAACTGGGCTAAAAATCCCAAACAATGCAAAGGCACGCTTTCTTTAGAAATTTCTCCCCCATCCCTTAAAATAATCTTTCGATCTGCAGTTATTCCCTTGAACTGTTTTCTACCTTTATTGGCTCCGCCTACTTCGAAAACTATTTTTTTACCCTGGTGTAAAATCATGAAATCAGGAGTCTTACTCCCCCTGCTGGCTTTCAGGTAATGCAGCTCTTCCACGCCAGGTCTTAGCATTGACACCGCAAGATCCTCTCGTAGCGAACCAATTGAATCATCCAACTCTCGATAAAGAAGGCGGACAGGTGGAGTCAGTAAAACTTTGGGCTCTTTCATAACATTAGTGCCCACAGGAAATAACCTCTGCACCAGGTATGCATTTTCCAAAAGTGAAAGATATTGTTCCGCCTTGTACTTGGTAATGCCTAAGTTGTTCGACAATGTACTGTAATTAATACCGTCTACTCCAGACATCCCAACAAATTTCAGCAGTTTTTCGATGGTCTCAATTTCTGCAATCATCAAGGGATGAAGAGAGGGAATATCGGAACGTATGACCGTCTGCACAATATTTCTCAGCAAAGGCAAGGCATTGGGTTCCTCCAAAGCAAAAGGTAAAAGCCCGCAGTTTATATATTCACTCCATCTCGCATGAGACCTAAGATGCTCGCTAGAAATATTCGCATTTAACAAATCATCCAAAGAGAGCATTCTCAGTTCTTGCCCATACTTAATTTTTAAAAACTCCCAAAAGGACAAGTATCGCAACTCATACAGCAACACTCTTCTTGATAAATCATAGGCCGTGGCACGCATCTGCAAAGCTACAGAACTTGTAAAATATATTTTTACATCAAGAAAATCATAAGCCTTCTTCAAAAATCCCGTTGGGTTCTTGTGAAAATGAATCTCATCAAGGAAGAAGTTTTTAAATTTATACTCTCCTACCAACCGTTCGATTAGACCGAACAGATCAGCTTCTTTATCTAGGGTGTCTAATGACAGATAGAAACAGTCCTCCATTTCCAATGCTAACTGCAGTAATAAAATAGTTTTCCCTGCCCCCCTTGGCCCAACGATCCCAACATAATGCTTGCCCCTCATACTCGATAAATGGGTAAACAAAGCTCTGCGTGACGGGTATTTACATGCCCGCTTTAAGGCAGAATCACTTAATGTAAGAAGCTCAGATAAAGGCATTTTGTAAAATCGTTTTACATAATGACATACATTTTGTCAAATGGTTCGTCAATTTGCGATGACGGGTGCATGTTTTTTAGGAGTTTGCACCTCATAGGCCCGACTCAATCTTATCGATCATTCAAAAATAAGTTTTCGATTTCCTTGGCACCCATTGTGTTGAAATTATCGGGAACCCGCCCTTCACCCTCCATAAACCCTAACCGGTTGATCTGCTTGGTTTCGATACCGCTGGGAACATTCACGAGATCAATATATTGCCGGGCATTTGCATTCAAAGAAGAGTGAGTCCCTGGCGTTTTGCTATTATTACCGTAGCTAAGTTTTGCTGAAGTCATTTTTAAGATACTCTTACAAATTATGCTTTTTATAAATTAGATTACAAAACAGACTACTTTATACCTTGCATTTTAAAAGTGTTGCTTTTAATTTACAAGGTATGATTCGCCATATTCAAGCAAGAATTGATGAAGCACTTTCTCTATTCCCATGCGTAGCTCTTTTAGGCGTACGCCAATGTGGCAAGACCACTCTTATCAATAATTTACCTAAGAACTGGAAACAGTATGATATGGAGAAAACCAGCGATCGTGAATTAGTGCTGCGTGATCCTGATTTATTTTTCCGGATGAATCCGCAGCAAGTCGCGATTGATGAGGCACAGATGGTGCCGGAATTGTTTCCTGCCCTCCGCGTTGCCATTGACAACGATCGAAACAGCCCTGGAAGGTTTATCATCACAGGTTCAAGTTCTCCTGATTTATCCCGTAAAATTTCGGAAACATTGGCCGGAAGAATTGCAATATTGGAACTAAGTCCTTTTTCAATCGCAGAAGCATATAATTATCCAGTTTCGGATCTTTTTCTGCAGTCATTTACAAAGTACAAAGCAATGGACCCAAACTTGGATCCATCGCGCACAACTCTCCAGCAAATCCTTACCTATTGGGAAAAAGGAGGATATCCCGAACCATGGATTAAAAAGAATGATCGCTTTCATGACCTATGGATGTCCAATTACTTTGAGAATTACTTAAACAGAGATTTAGCTGGGCTTTTCCCAAAGCTTAACCGCGATAAATATCGTTTGTTTTTACAGTCCTTATCACAACTCAGTGGTACCATAATAAATTATTCTGACTTGGGCAGAAACTTGGGTCTATCCGCACCCACAGCCCGAGAATATCTAGAAATTGCCCATGGTACATTCGTATGGCGTTCACTACCTGCATACGAAAAAAATGCGACTAAACGAATCGTCAAGCATCCCAAAGGACATTTTCGGGATTGTGGACTGCTTCATCACTTGTGGCATATTAACGATCAACGCGATCTTCTATCACACCCCCTCATGGGAAGATCTTGGGAATCGATGATAATCGAAAATATTATTCAAGGATTTCAGCAAACCGGACTGATCTTCCAACCGTATTATTATCGAACTGGTGCCGGGGCAGAAATTGACCTGATTATTGAATCTTCCAAAGGTATCCTACCCATTGAAATAAAATTCACCCAAAAGATAAACCGACGAGATTTAAGAGCTCTTAAAGATTTTATCAAAGAAAGAAACTGTCCGATCGGATGGGTCGTACATAATTGCGAAAGAGTTGAATGGTTGGATGATAAAATATTAGGTATTCCAGCCACCAGCTTATGATTTATTTTTGATCTAAACTTCAAAAAGCTTTGAAAAAGCTTTCTGAAAGATAGCTGATCGTGAGAGGTAAGCTTGCAGTCCAAATCTTGTAAGAAAGAATTCCAAGAAATGTTCACTTATTATCGTAAAACATACTTTCAATCTCACTCGCACCCATTGTGTTAAAATCATCGGGAACCCTCCCCTCTCCTTCCATAAACCCTAACCGGTTACCCCGCTTGTTTTTAATACTACCGAAAGCATAAACGGGGTCGGTATTTGGTCTGCCTTTAATGGGAAAAGAAGGATTAGTTTCTGAAGTTTTTCTTAGACTATCAGCAGAACGAATTGGTGAAAATTTTCTTATAAAATTACGAATTATACCTGGCATTTTGAAAGTAATTCTTTTAGTTTGTTAGAGAGTGTATTCTATCGCTTTTCTAAACACGGGTTAATTTTAGTATTTGCTAGGTTGTTAAATTTGTCTCAGAAGCAACTGGCAGATAAATGTCGTTAAGATGGATTACCATTGATATGTGAAGTATTTGTAATTTTCAGATGAGTGGTATTGGCCTCCACCAAACTGAATATACAAAGAGCAAATGCTCATTGTGCATACATAACTGAGATTAATGATTTAAGATCGAGAAGTGATGATGGATCAAGTTCATCCAACTTGGAACCGATCCGAGATTTGCTGACTACTCTGATTTGATCAACTGCAACCTCACAGTTTCGGCCAGCACACATAATTTGAATTCGGCTCTTCCACTTTGGATGCAAAGTGGAAGTAATTGGGCATACAACAACTGTCTTTCCAAACTCATTCATGTAATTATCACTAATTACAACGGCAGGTCTAACTTTGGACATTTCTGCACCTTGCGTTGGATCAAAGTCTACCCAATAAATAAAACCTCTAAAAACTTTCATCTAACCCATCTGAAGAAACAGCATCCCAATCAGACCAATCTTCGTCGCTTTCTGCCATCTCTTTATAGGTTTCTTCCCAGGATAATTTCTGATCACTTGGTGCTTTAAGCAAGAGACCGTCGGGTAATTCGTCTACTTCAATATAATCACCGAATTTGTACCGATTTAACAATTGTTTGTTTAAACGAACACCTTTTGAATTTCCAATTTTCGTAAGTTTTACAGAAGTCATATTGTAATTACAGTACTAACTTTTAAGGCAAAGTCAAACTTTGTGCTTTCTGTGTAACCTCAAATTTAAAATTGGATTTTTGATATGAGATCATTCTTTTAAAAATTTAATCTCATGAGATTCGATGATCTTATAACTCAATCAACTTCCCCTTCCCTTCAATCGACTCTTCGTACCCTCGTTGGATGGAATCCATTAGTTCCTTATTTGATAATATTTCATCATTTTCGGATGCATTTTTCAAAATCCCTTTTAAATATAACCCATAACTTGAGGAACCGTGGGCAGTTACTGCTGTTTCCAACTCATCAACCGACATCCAATTTTTATAAAGAGCGATTTCCTCCAGACAGGCGATCTTCAATCCCTGGCGTCGCTCGATCACTTTCACGAAATCCGTAGCTGAGGCCAAATTGTCATGACTGCCCGTATCCAACCAGGCCGTACCCCGTCCCATTACTTCGACCGATAGATTTCTTGCCTCTAAATAAACTCGATTAAGATCCGTAATCTCGAGTTCTCCACGGGGAGATGGTTTTAGTTCTTTGGCAATGGAACAAACTTGCTGATCGTAAAAATAAAGTCCTGGGACCGCATATTTGGATTTGGGCACTTCGGGTTTCTCTTCAAGCGATACAGCTTTTCCGGATTTATCAAACTCAACAACTCCGTAGTTTTCGGGATCAGAGACATGATAGCCAAAGATCGTGGCACCTGACTCCTTTGAATCTGCATCATGCAGAGTTTTCTCTAATTCATGACCGTAAAAGACATTATCCCCTAATATTAAAGTTGATGGAGAATCTCCAAGAAATTGTTCTCCGATGAGAAAAGCCTGCGCTAATCCATCCGGACTCGGTTGTTCCTCGTAGGAAAAAGAAACCCCAAATCGAGATCCATCGCCCAATAGTTCCCTGAACATAGGTAAATCTCGTGGAGTCGAAATGATTAAGATTTCGCGAATACCCGAAAGCATTAATATGGATATTGGGTAGTAAATCATCGGCTTGTCATAAACCGGCATCAACTGCTTACTTACCGCCATCGTCAGTGGGTAGAGACGGGTTCCTGATCCGCCAGCCAATACGATTCCTTTTCGGTTGCTCATTAGATACCTAACCTTTCTCGCTGATACTTCCCTGAAGTCACATTCTCGCACCATTCTTGATTGTTGAGATACCACTGTACTGTTTGCTGCATACCTTCTTCAAAGGAAAAGGAAGGTTGCCAACCCAGCTCGTTTTCAATCTTTGAGAAATCAATCGCATACCGATGGTCATGCCCCGGGCGATCCTTAACAAAAGTCTTCAATTGATTATGAGGTGCTCCAACAGGATGATGCTTATCAAGAATATAACAAAGCGTATCAATGACCTCCATGTTCGTCTTCTCTGAAGCTCCGCCAATACAATAGGTTTCTCCTGCCCTTCCTTTTCTTAGGACTGATAAAATCCCGGAGCAATGATCTTCCACATGCAACCAGTCTCGAATATTTGATCCGTCCCCGTAAATTGGAAGGCTTTTTCCTTCACACGCATTCAAAATCATCAAAGGAATCAACTTTTCCGGAAATTGATAGGGTCCATAATTATTCGAGCAATTGGTGGTGAGCACAGGCAACCCGTAGGTATGATGCCAGGCACGAACTAAATGATCTGAGGATGCCTTTGAGGCGCTGTATGGGCTATTCGGTTCATACTTATTAATCTCTTTAAAAGGAGGATCGGTTAGGCTTAGTGTGCCATAGACCTCGTCGGTTGAGACATGCAAAAAACGAAAACTCTTCTGATCTAAATTACTTAGCTCATTAAAAAAAAAACGAACTTCTTGTAATAATCGATAAGTACCCATAATGTTTGTAAGCATAAATTCATCCGGGCTATGAATTGATCGGTCGACATGACTTTCAGCAGCTAAATGCATTACACAGTCCGGCTTAAAGTTTAAAAAAATACTATTTAATAATTCTGTATTACATATATCAATACACTCATGAGAATAATTTTTTGAATTAGATACTTCTGCTAATGAATCTATATTTCCTGCATATGTTAATTTATCAATATTTATTATGGTGTGATGAGTAGATTCTATAAAATTTCTTATTAAACTTCCTCCAATAAAACCAGCGCCTCCAGTAACAAAAATAATCATTGCTTAATTATTCCTATAAAAATAAATTAATAATTGAACGTTTACCCTTTGAAATATCAAATGGTAATCTATATTTTTTTTGATACCATTTTTTAAATAAACTGCTCCATCTGATCCTGCATAAATAACATTTGTGGGGTTCCAAGTAAACTTATAACCCC
>CAXBQX010000023.1:0-31450 GCA_963978365.1 uncultured Opitutales bacterium
AACCAGCATCTGACCAAGTACATCGAGGAAGGCATTCTTAAAACCTATCAAAAAAAAGGAAGCCAAAGAAAATGGCTTGATTCGGAGGAGGTGGAAAATCTTCCCACTCCCCTGCCTGTCCCCCCACCCGATCATTACTTCCCAACACTCAAAGCAAATGAGCGTTGGAAGAAGAAAGACTAACTTTCAGGCTGAATGTACGGGCGGTTCGCTCCGCCTTTAAAATCAATACAGCTCTCTTATTGGATGCTTTCCCCCCTCCATGAAGGCACGCATCTAAGGTTTACTCCTGAAAAAGGGCACAGAATAAGAAATACACTTTGCTCCGTTTTGTGGATCAGATAAGGTCAGGGAGTACATGAGTGAACAAATTACCGAACTAATCGATACCATAGCCCGCCAGGCAAGGGATGCATCCAGGGGAATAAGTGCTGCAACAACCGCACAAAAAAACCAGGCCCTGGAAGCGATTGCCCGTGAGCTTGAATCCAACCGAAAAACCCTGACCGAGGAAAACCAAAAGGATTTACAGGCAGCTGAGCAAAACGGACTGACCGAAGCGATGATCGACCGTCTTCGCCTGACCCACGACCGGATAGATGGGATGGCTCAGGGTTTGCGTCAACTGATTGACCTCCCCGATCCGGTGGGTGGATTGATCGAAGAAAAAAAGAGGCCCAATGGTTTGCAAATTCGCAAGGTACGCACCCCCATCGGGGTGATTGGGATTATTTACGAATCCCGCCCAAATGTGACCATTGATTGTGCCGGATTGTGCCTAAAATCTGGGAATGCTGCCATTTTACGGGGGGGGAAGGAAGCCCTCCACTCCAACCGGGCACTGGCCAATATCATTGCTAATGCTTTGCAGGGAACGGATTTACCCAAGCACAGCGTACAACTCATTCCCACCACCGATCGGTCTGCCCTGAACCACCTGCTGACCCTCGATGAATATGTGCACTGCATCATTCCCCGTGGGGGCGAGGGATTGATCCGCTTTGTTTCCGAAAACAGCCGGATTCCGGTGATTAAGCACTACAAGGGGGTATGCAACCTGTACCTCGATGAGGGGTGTGATCCCGCGATGGCTCAGGATATTGCCGTGTCGGCCAAGTGTGGAAGACCAGGCGTATGCAATGCGATCGAGAACCTAATTGTTCACTCCTCGCTCCTCGATACCCTGCTTCCCAGTATCGCCCAAAAGCTCCACGAAAAGGGGTGCCAGATTTTTGCCGATCAACGGGCAACCCAGGCAATCGGTGCCACCCCCAGCCAACCAGCCGGGGATGCTGAATTTGCGGAGGAGTTTCTTGATCTTCGAATCGCTATCAAAACGGTGGACTCCCTGGAAGATGCGATCTCATTTATCAACCAGTTTGGCAGTGGCCACAGCGAATCCATCCTCTCCCCCTCAGCCAACCGGGCCGAAAAGTTTCAAAGGGAAGTGGATGCGTCTTCGGTGTACTGGAATGCCAGCACCCGTTTTACCGATGGGTTTGAATTTGGGCTGGGGGCAGAGATTGGGATCTCCACGGACCGCCTGCATGCACGCGGGCCCATGGGGTTGGAGGAACTATGCTCCTACAAATACCTGATCGCAGGGACTGGGCAGTGGAAATAGGTCCGCCTATTTTTTAAAATACCAAAATATTTATTCCTGATGAGCGATACATGGATAACCGGAGGTTTGTTGATATCGGACGGTAAAAAAGTGGAGGCGGATATCCTGATTAAGAATGGAAGAATTGAACAAATTGCCCCTTCCATCTCCCCGCCTCAGAATGCGGAGCTAATCGATGCGGCAGGTCAATGGATCCTACCCGGGTTGATTGATGACCAGGTGCACTTTCGCGAACCGGGCCTGACCCACAAAGCATGTATCGCCACCGAGGCACGGGCCGCGGTGGCCGGCGGAGTGACCACTTTTTTTGAAATGCCCAATGTATCTCCTCCCACCCTCGATATGGCTAGGCTGGAGGAAAAAAGAGACATTGCCCGGCGTGAATCTGTGGCCAACTACGCATTTTTCCTCGGGGCCAGTAATGATAATTTAGAGGCGGTTAAATCTGCGGACCCCACCAAGATTGCCGGTATCAAAGTATTCATGGGGTCCTCCACCGGCAATATGCTGGTGGATGAAGAAACAGTCCTTGAACAGATCTTTCGGCATGCCCCAACCACCATAGCCACCCACTGCGAGGATACCCCAACCATCCTCGCAAATGAACAAGCAGCCAGAGAGAGGTATGGGGAACAGGTGCCTTTCTCCGAGCATCCATACATCCGCTCACGGGAAGCCTGCTTACAATCTTCCACCTTCGCCACCGAACTCGCAAAACGGGAAGATGCCCGCCTGCATGTGCTCCATATTTCCACGGAGGAGGAACTTTCACTTTTTACCCCCGGCGATCCCCGGATCACTGCCGAGGCTTGTGTGCATCATATGTGGTTTGAGGAATCAAGCTATGCCACCCTTGGTTCGCAAATCAAATGCAACCCGGCGATTAAGAAAGACAGCGACCGCCAGGCGATCCGTAAAGCAGTGGCCGATGGGCGGATATCTGTCCTCGCCACCGACCATGCCCCACACACCTGGGAAGAAAAACAGGGGGCTTATTTTTCCGCTCCGTCCGGGTTACCCCTCGTTCAGCACACCCTACTCCTGATGCTGGAAATGGTGAAACAAAAGGATTTCTCCATCGAAACTTTAGTCGAGCGGGCCTGCCATGCACCGGCCCGGATTTTTGATGTACTGGACCGTGGGCACCTGCGTGAGGGCTACTGGGCAGACTTGGTATTGGTGAACCCACATGCAGATACGGTGGTCGACCAAACCACCCTGTTCAGTAAGTGCGGGTGGTCTCCCTTTGCCGGAGAAACATTTTCGCACCGGATTGAGCGTACGATAGTCTCGGGTAAGACCGCCTACCACAAGGGCCAGGTGGTTGAAAACTGCCGGGGTTTGGCGGTCGAGTTTGCCAAGGTTCGCCGCTAAAAAAAGACTTTTTTTCCTAGGGTAACCAGGGATACTTTTCGAAGTCGGGCTTCCTTTTTTCGAGGAATGCTTTTTTCCCCTCCGTTCCTTCCTCCGACAGGTAATAAAGCAAGGTGGCATTGCCCGCCAGTTCCTGCAAACCAGACTGGCCGTCGCAATCGGCATTGAAGGCAGATTTCAGGCAACGGATCGCAAGCGGGCTCTTCTCCAGAATTTCTGAGGCCCACTGCACACCCTCTGCTTCCAATTCTGCCACTGGTACCACTTTGTTGACCAAGCCCATATCGAGGGCTTCCTGGGCACCATATTGGCGGCATAAAAACCAAATCTCCCGGGCTTTTTTCTGCCCCACAATCCGGGCAAGGTAAGAGGAACCAAACCCCCCGTCAAAACTACCCACCTTGGGTCCGGTCTGGCCAAAAATAGCATTATCGGCTGCGATCGATAAATCGCAAACCACATGCAAAACATGCCCGCCACCTATGGCATAACCCGCAACCAGAGCGATGACCACCTTGGGCATGGAGCGAATGAGTTTTTGTAAATCGAGGACATTGAGACGGGGCACACCCTCGTCGTCCACATACCCTGCTTCCCCACGCACACTCTGATCGCCCCCCGAGCAGAAGGCATACTTCCCGTCGGTGTGAGGACCGGCACCAGTGAGTAAAACCACTCCGATTTTTGGATCCTCCCGGGCATCGAGAAAGGCCTGGTACATTTCACTGACGGTCTTGGGCCGAAAGGCATTGCGCTTGTGGGGGCGGTTGATCGTAACTTTGGCAATCCCGCCTGATTTATGATAAAGAATATCCTCGTACTCTCCGACTGCTTCCCAGTTCATTACTCTGTGTCCTTACTTGGTTGGGGAGACTCTCCCGGTTCGACCTGCCTGCCCTGCATGCCCCATTTTTCACGAAGATAGAGGCGTTCCTCCTTCCAGTTGGAAAAAGGCTTTCCCCGAAGAGATAGCAAATCATCTAAATCCTGCCCCTCAAAATCATCGGGAGCAGGTGTTGGTTTTACGGGTTCAGTCGGGTGATGGTCCATTGTTCGTCCATATGTTGGTAGAGAAAACGGTCGTGCAAGCGGTTGGGCCCGCCCTGCCAGAATTCGATCGAGCGGGGATGCAGGTAATACCCACCCCAGTGCGGAGGGCGTGGCGGAGTGTCGCCATATTTTTGCTGAGCTTTCAAAAAGGATTTTTCAAGAGTCTCACGCGAATCGAGCGGTTGACTCTGGCTGGAGGCCCAGGCCCCAATCCGGCTGAGGTAGGGACGGGACTGAAAGTACTCTTCGGCGAGAGCGTCTTCCACCTTGGATACCTCCCCCAGCACCGTTACCTGGCGCTGCATGGAGAACCAGGGGAAGTGCATGCTCACATTTGGATTGGCTTCGAGGTGACCCGCCTTTCGACTGTTGTAGTTGGAATAAAAAACAAACCTTCCCGCATCCAAACCCTTCAATAAAACGGCACGGGAACTGGGCCGGCCCAAATCATCGACCGTGGCCAGGCTGCAGGCATTGGGATCATACACTTTGGCATCGATCGCCTGCTGCATCCATTTTTGAAACTCAGCCACCGGGTCTTCTGAGAGCATGGAACGACGGAGGGGCTCCTGGTCGTAGCTTTCCCTTAAATCCTGTAAGCTTTGGTTAAAATCGGTCATGATCAAATTTCATTTTAGAACAAACTATGAATTCGGCAAAACCCTTTATTCGGAATCCGGTTGGTTAGCTTTGCTTACCTCTTCGCGGGCAATGCTTGCAGCAAGCCCAGGCGAACGCTCCCGCATTTTTTTACGCCAATTCATATTCCAGCGAATCAAACGGCGGGCGATCCGCCCACGGATGGAATTTCGGATCCAATGGAGCTCACAGGCAGGCATCGATGCATTGGCATAAGTTTGCTTGTATGCAAAAGAGGCCGGTAAAAAATCGAAGGTTCGCCCCTCCTGCCAGCATCGTCCCAGGCAATGATGGAGCAACTGCTTCCCTGGGGAGTACTTTTTCCATGCCTGATCAAAAGCGAGGTGGTGCAGGTAGCAATGCCCGGGGCTGAGCAATTCCAACTGCCAGGCAACCGGATGATCATCCACCCGTAAAAAAGAGACCCGCACCTCCCCCAACTTGGCCAGTTGCGGAAGCAGTTCAAAAAAGAAACCGCGTTTCCCCCGGATGGTGTAGAGCCCGGCATTTTCCAGGGTTTTGCTCGATTCCACTTCCACCAGGCAGGTGGAAGGCATGACCGAACGGACCTCTGCAAAGGTGGATGCAGTTTCATAGAGCACCTCTCCCTGAGTGCCCAGGGCACGCTGATCGTAGGCAAATGATTTTCGGGTTTTGGATCCGATTTGTTCCTGCCAAAAGGTCTCAAAATCGACCCCTTCCACGGGTTCGATCCTCGAGGATACCCGCTCCTGTCGAATGATTTGCAGGTTTGGTGAGTTCTGCAAAAGAGGATCGATCGAATCGTCCCAAAAGTTTTTCGGAATCTGGGGTAACCAGGCGAACAGAAAAGAACCAATCAATTGATGCAGGGCATCCACCAGCACAGGGGCGGCTTCTTTTATACAGGTGGGAAAATGGTAATTGGCTTCATCATAAATAAAAGGCCACAATCCTTTGGAACCGAGCAGACCAGGCCTTTCCACCAGAGGCCAGTATCCGAGCAACTCATTTTCCCCGCTGAGGGCCAGTATAACCAAGGGAGCACGGTCTTTTTTTTGACGGCTCCACCAGCAAGTTAGCCAGGATGGAGAGAAGTAGGGGTTTATCCACTCGGCCCGCCCGAGCAGGCTAGCGTACTGTTCCTCTATTCGATCAAAAACCGATGCGTCCCGGCAGGTTTCGATACGAATGGATGAGGTGTTCAAGGTTCCGGAGAGTCAGCAAAAAAGGGCCCGGAAACCAGGGTAAGAACACTCAGACCACGAGGTTGGTAAAGTCCTCGTATTCGGCACGGAACCCACCATCCACCCCCCGGCAAAGAACCGCCACCGCATCGTGGGAGTGCAGGGACTCGAAGTGGGAACAGACAATCCGAAAATCGATAATGCGGGACTCTTCAATCAACTGCTCATAGAGCAAGCGGGCTGCGTCTTCGACAAATTTCACCTTGGCCCCGTTGAGCTCCGCAAAAGCCTGCTCATCCTCGCGCTTAACCATCACCTGAGTCTCCGTACCGAGCCCGTGGATGCACATATCGCGCAGTTCGAGCATGGAAAGTTCGCGGTCTGGGTGCACTTCCACACTGACCCGGGCAAGGCTGCGCTGGGAGTGGGGAATGGCCAGCAGATCGCGGGTCTGGCGGGCATGTTCCGAAAGTTCGGAAGCACAGGGGCAGGCAGAGGAATATACAAAGTCGAAATTGATGATTTTGCGCACCCGGTCGGCCCGGTCGATCAACCCCTCAAAACTGCAATTATAATACTGGTAGCCTTCCAACCCACTGCGGAGGCTTTTTTGGATCATGGGGTAGGAAAAATCCACCTTAATGCGGGCTTCGCGGGAATCGAGCTCTTGCTTGTAGTGACGAAGCACACGGTCGAGAACCTCGGGGGAGAAAACCTCTTTTTCGTACTCGTAAAAGATGCGGATGATGCGGGACATGTTTATGCCCTTCTTGTCGGCATCCAGACTGACGGTGCCAGTAACCCGGGACTCCAGGGTAAGATCCTCTCCATCGGGCCCGACAAAGCGCAGGGGTAAACGAAAACCGGAGATACCCACCTGGAGGATGGGCACATTGGCTCCCTGCATCTCGGAACATCCGGAATTTTGGACATCCGGAAGGGATTTGCGGTACTCCGGGGTAATTTGAAAGTTGGGATCGTACTCGCGCTTGAGCTTTTGCGGTTGGTCGGATTTCGTATCCATAAAGATTAATTTTGCCGATTTACCGATGGGATGCAAACCGGTTGGTTTATTTGGCCTTGCCCTGGTTGGCTACCGCTTCCATTGCTTTGGCCACGGCTTCGGGGTCTCCGAGGTATTGGCGGTTGATTGGTTTGAGATCGGCATCCAATTCATAAACCAGGGGCATACCGGTGGGTACATTCATTCCAATGATTTCCTCCTCCGATACCCCGTCGAGGTATTTAATCAGGGCACGCAGGGAATTCCCATGAGCTGCGATCAATACGCTTTTGCCCTGCTTGATCTGGGGGGCAATGGTATCGGTCCAGAGGGGAAGAAAACGGGCAACCGTATCCTTCAAACACTCGGTCAAGGGAATATCGGATTCGGCGAGGTTGGCATAGCGGCGGTCTTTGCCGGCATAGCCTTCGTCGTCCTTGGACATGGCTGGGGGTGGGATATCGTAACTGCGCCTCCAGACAAGTACCTGGTCGTCGCCATGCTTCTCCGCAGTTTCCGCCTTGTTGAGACCCTGGAGGCTGCCGTAGTGGCGCTCATTGAGTCTCCATTCACGATGCACCGGAATCCAAACCTGATCGAGCTCGGTTAAAGCAAACCAAAGGGTACGGATGGCCCGTTTAAGTACAGAGGTGTAAGCCACATCAAAATGAAAACCTGCTTCCTTGAGTAACCGGCCGGATTCGCGGGCTTCGCCCTCCCCTTTTTCTGTGAGGTCGACATCGTGCCAACCGGTAAAGCGGTTTTCCTGATTCCACTGGCTCTCGCCATGACGAAGGAGTACTAATTTATGCATAGGTATAAAGCGGTTAAAAAGCGTTACATCCTATCGAAACTACCCCCATTCGTCACGAACTTTCCGTGGCCCGAAAAGTTTAAGAAAATGATCCGGTAGGTCTTGTGGATTCCAGATGGATGTGATTGATTGGTCTCTATGTTTGGCCGGATGCTTTTACTTTTTGTTTTTTTACCGATGATTGAGCTGTATCTTTTGATCATGCTCGGTTCCCGAATTGGGGCAATGCCCACCATCGGATTGATTGTGTTTACCGGTGTGCTCGGAGCCACCCTCGCCCGCCAACAGGGCTTATCGGTCCTCTCTAAAATCCAGCGGGAAATGGCATCGGGCAGACCCCCCACTCAGGAACTGGTGGAAGGGGCTTTGATTGTGGTGGGAGGCATTGTTTTGCTGACCCCAGGAATCATCACCGATCTTTTTGGGTTTTCCCTGCTCGTACCCCCCATCCGCAAAGCACTCTGCAAGACCCTGACCCAGTCTTTCACCAAGCGGGTAGGCAAGGCCACTGGGTTTGCTCACTTTTCCGGGGGCCCGTCCTCTTTTCGAAAAGATTCGGATGATGTGATCGATGTTTGATCGCCGATTCACTGGTCCACTCTGCTTTGTCCTAGTTTTCATTCTTTGGGGGTGCGGAGCACCCGATGAGGGTACCTACTCAGGTAAGATTGGGTCGAAACAGGTAACAATTGAGGTGAGGCCTGATGGGGAGATCGTTCTCAATGGCTACTGGCAAAAAACCTTAACCGGGTCCTATGAACGGGGAACTTTCCAGGGAAGGGATATGCAAGCCCTCGTCTTTGAGGGGCCCGAAGATAAGAAGTTTAAACTGAGAATTCTCTACGAAGAGGAAGGAGAGGAGTGGGTGATCTATGCCGTACAATCCAGAACCTATGGCCCGGGTGCCCGTTATGTGAGCACCGAAGAGGACCCGGTCTTTTCTCCCCCACCCAGGCTAAGCCCACAACCAGCAAGCTAATCGCCAGGCTTGGTATCCTCGATCATGCGTTCAAGGGCATCGCGAAATTCCGGACCCACCCCTTCCCTCTTTGCTATCTCCAGATAGAAGGGTACATAATCGTTCATCTTCAGGGCTTTGACTGCAATGTTGTGAAAAGGCTCATCCGCAGAGATAAAATAAGTCGCCTGCCCGAAGGACAGGGTGATTCCGGAATCGCTTTGAAATACGCCCAGTCGTTGGTGATCATCTGTCATTGCCCATCTTTGCTACCCCGTTCGCTCCGTCTACACAAGCACGGGATTGATCATTTCCAGGGATGCACCTAGGATGACGCCAAGAATATGATTTTCTTTCCCTACCGAGATGATAACCCGACCCGTTCCTTTCCGCTGGTCAACTGGGTGATCATCGTGGCCAACCTCTGGGTCTTTTTTGCCTGGCAACTTCCCTTAAGCCCCAGTGGACAGGAAGCCTACTTTGCTCACTTTGGTTTTATCCCGGCCGCTTTTTATGGTCAATTTTCCCAGAATGATCTGGGGGCGATGGCGTGGGAATGGGGGTCGGTGGTGACCTCGATGTTCAGCCATGGTGGACTGATGCACCTCTTTGGAAATATGCTCTTTCTGTATCTCTACGGGGATAACCTCGAAGATGCCCTGGGCAAAGTGCGCTACTTTATCTTTTATATTTTATGCGGATTTTTTGCCGCCTTTGCCCAGTCGCTGATCAACCCACTCTCAGAAATCCCCATGGTGGGAGCATCGGGAGCGATTTCCGGAGTGATTGCAGGCTACCTCCTGCTCTACCCTCGGGCCAATATCCGGGTATTTTACTGGTTCTTTTTATTTATCGGTACTCTCTACCTACCTGCTTATCTGGTGCTGGGCTTGTGGGTATTTGAGCAGGTCATCGCCCTGCCCGAATCAATGAAGCAGGCAGGTGGAGTCGCAATTGCCGCTCATCTGGGGGGCTTTGCCGCCGGGATTCTTTTCACCCCATTCCTGCGTAAACCGGGTGTGCGCCTGTTCCAGGATGGGCGGACGCGCTCTTTTACTCGCCAATCCAGGGGATTCCGGTAGGCTTTATCGCTTTCGATCGAGCCAATGGAAAAAGCATACCAACCAAAAGAGGTGGAGGACCGCCTCTATCATTCCTGGGAACAAGACGGTGCCTTTGAGGGGCACCCGGATGCGGAAAAACCCGCCTACTCCATCGTCATCCCCCCACCCAATGTGACCGGGGTGCTGACCATGGGACATGTGCTCAACAACACCATTCAGGATATTCTGGCCCGCCGGGCCCGTCAGCAGGGCCACTCCGTTCTTTGGCTCCCCGGAACTGACCACGCCGGGATTGCCACCCAGACCAAGGTGGAACAGCAACTGAGGAAGGAAGGAAAAAGCAAGTACGACCTTGGGCGCGAAGGTTTCCTCGAACATGCCAAAGAGTGGCGCGATAAGCATGGCGGAATCATCCTCAAGCAACTTCGTAAACTGGGATGTTCCTGCGACTGGAAACGTACAGTCCACACCCTGGACCCCGATTACTCCAAAGCAGTGCTCGAAGCTTTTGTCCGCCTGTTTAACAACGGCTATGTATACCGTGGAAAACGGATGGTCAATTGGTGCCCAGTCAGCCGCACGGCCCTTTCCGATGAGGAAGTGATCATGAAGCCGCAAAACGGCAAACTTTACAAAATCCGCTACGAACTGGTGGACTCTCCCGGGGAGTATCTCGAAGTATCCACCACCCGTCCGGAAACCATTATGGGCGATGTCGCCCTCGCCATCCATCCGCAGGATGAGCGCTGGCCCAGCCTGCAGGGCAGAAAAGTACGCCGGCCCCTGCAACCTGCTGAAATTCCTATCGTTGCGGATGATGCGGTGGAAAAGGATTTTGGCACCGGGATGCTCAAAATTACCCCGGCTCATGACCCGCTCGATTTTGAGATCGGTCGGCGCCATGATCTCGAAATTATAGATGTTTTTAATGAGGACGGGACCCTCAATGAATTAGCCGGTCCAGACTTTGCGGGGATGGACCGCTTTGAAGCACGCAAAGCAACGGTGGAGAAACTGCGGGAACAGGGTGACCTGATCGACGAGGAGGACCACGCCAATAATGTCGGATTTTCCGAACGGGCAGATGTGCCGATCGAACCGCGTCTTTCCGAACAATGGTTTTTGCGCTACCCACGGGTGGAGGAAGCCAAGCGGGCGGTGGCAGAAGGGTTCATCCAATACTACCCTAACCGTTGGAGTAAAACCTACCTCCACTGGCTGGAAAACATCCAGGACTGGTGCATCAGCCGGCAGTTGTGGTGGGGGCACCGGATTCCCGTCTGGTACCGCAAGGGAGAGGATCGTAAGGATCCGCAAAATTGGCATGTCTCGGTGGAGGGTCCCGAAGATCCGGAAAACTGGGAACAGGATGAGGATGTGCTCGACACCTGGGCATCTTCCTGGCTCTGGCCCATCGCCACCATGGGATGGCCCGATGAATCGGCGATGAAGCAACAGGGGTTGGATTATTTCTACCCCACTTCCGCCTTGGTCACCGGGCCAGATATTATCTTTTTCTGGGTCGCCCGCATGATTATGGCCGGGCTCGAATTTAAGGGAGAACCCCTCGACCCCAACTCGGTGCTTTCCGACGAGGAAATCCGTAAACGCATACCGTTCCGTGATGTCTATTTCACCGGAATTATCCGCGATGATAAGGGACGAAAAATGTCGAAGTCGCTGGGCAATTCTCCCGACCCGCTCGATTTAATTGAGAAGTACGGGGCGGATGGATTGCGCCACGGGATTATGAGCATTGCCCCCAAAGGGCAGGATATCCGTTTTTCCGAGGAACGAATCGAACAGGGCCGGAACTTCTGCAACAAATTGTGGAATGTTTCCCGCTTCCGCCTGATGGCGGATGAATCCGGTGCCCAACCCTCGGTGGATGAAATTTTGCAAAGAATTGACCCGGCGCACCTCAATCAGGATGATCATGCCATCCTCCTGCGCCTGGTGCAGACCCTCGATGAAGTGGATCGATTATACGGGGAATACGAATTCAACTCCGCCCTGCAGTCCATCTATCGGTTTTTCTGGAATGATCTGTGCGACTGGTATGTGGAAAACTCCAAGAGCCGGATGCGCGGTGGGGAAGGAAAAGAAACCTGCCTGGCGGTGCAGGATATTTGCCTGCGCCAGGTTTTGCTCCTGCTCCACCCGGTTGCCCCATTTATCACCGAAGAACTTTGGGATGTGCTCGGGTTTGCCGGTGGAAAATCCATCCAGTGGGTAAACCCAGGAAATGGACAGGACCTGGCCAATCTCATAGAGGCACGGGGGATCGTACTGGATGACCGTGCCCTGGAGGAGATGCTCGCCATCCGCGAACTCGTCACTTCGATGCGGGCCCTCAAAGCCGACCGTAACCTCGCCAACAACAACCGGGTGGAATTCTTCTATCTCGCTGAGGAGGAAAAGGCCGAAGTTTTGTCCCGACACACATCCTCGGTTCTCAGTTCTGTGGGAGCTGCCGCCCTCAACCGGGTGGAGGAAGCACCTGCGGGTATGCCCGCCCTGGTCACCGCATACGGATCGGTCTACATGGATCTGGCCAGCGGAATCGATGTGGATGCAGAGAAAGCCAGGCTGAGCAAGGAACTTGAATCGCTGAATAAAGTAATTGCTTCCATCGAAAACAAATTGGGCAATGCTGCCTTTACTGAAAAAGCACCTCAGCAGGTGGTGGACGGTGCCCGCAAACAACTGGCGGAAAACCAGAAAAAGAAACAGGAAACTGAGGACGCTCTCGGGGCCCTCGCTTAACCCCGGCGAACCGGCCCCTCAAACCGCCGGCGTTGCCGGACTGGTAGTTCAGGAAGCTCGGGTAATTCGCTTATCTGAGTCTGCCCACCCCCAAGTTTGCGGGCCATCGCTTGCAAATCCTCCCAGCGCTCCACCCCTAGACTGGGGGCATGGACAATTAAATCGAGCAGGCTCTTCCACTCGATCTGTAACCTTTCCACATCCCCGCTGGCCAGGTCTTCGCCCTCGGTTTCGTTCAAGTTTTGAACGAGGGATCGTTCCCGAATAAAATCTACCCCACCTTCCCCATACTCCAGGGGTAATCCGGTGCGCAAATATCCCGGACAATCCCGAAAACCAAAGGCCTGCCGACAAAGGGCTGCCAGGCGGGATTCAGATTTTGCCCAGGTGCGGAATCGATGGCCCGCCCGTAGATTGGCCAAATCATAAATCATTTCCTCCACCGGGTAAGTGGGGTCTTCCAACCCCACCGCAATCGCCAGCCCCTCCCCCCGGGAAAACTGGCTAAAAATACGCCCGCGGTCGGTGGGACGGGCCTCCTCATCAACCAGTCCAAGCACATACCAGGCTTCGAGTGGACTGGCCGTGCTCAGATCGTCTCCATGCTGATGTGTATTTTCAAGAAACGGAGAATCAAAAGAGCGTGCTGTTTTGCGCAACCTCGGATTAAGCAGGAAACGACCCCGGGAATCTTTCCATCCCAGAGTCTGAGCATTTTCGTAACTGAGACGGGCACTGAGCACTTTTCCCCGGTCCACCAATTCCACCAATTCCCCACCCTGGGAAAGAGCAGGGAAAAAGGGACGGAACTGATCTTCCAATCCGAGCCTCCTCCAGGTCTTGCGGGAATATTTTTTCTTTCCTTTGGGGCGTTCGGATTCCACCGCCTGGCGTAAAAGTTTGCGAAAGGATTTGATTAACTGGACTTTTTCTCCCAACGATTCCTCCACGTAAACAGCGATGGGAATTTCCTTCCCATAGGTGGGGGATTTGCGAGTGCCAAACCGGCAGGGGTTCCCCACATGGACCTTACTCAAAGTGTCTGCCAGCGAAAGAGCGGGAACCCATTCGGAATCCATCAGCACCATCGCCCGCCCCAGCGGGGTTTTGGTCTGCCCTCCCCTTCTTTCCCACAGGCCCGCACTGTTGAGCATCTCAATCACCTCGTTGCGCGAGTTCACTGGTTCTGCAGACGGGCGAAGGGCATCGGTTAAGTTCTTTAAATTTCCGAGGGATTCCCGAAAGCCTAAGCGGACATGCTCCTCGGAAAATAACCGTTCTGCGAGATGACGGGCCGCTTCTATATGATCCTCCCCCTGCTCAATCGCCAGTTGCATCACTTTGAGCAGAGCAGGCCAGTCGAGGGTGGAGGATCGGTGCAACCGCAGGGGACGGGCGTCGGACAAGCGGGCCTGCTTCGAAGCGGCCACCACATACCCACGGGTATCCTTGCCCCGTCTGCCTGCCCGGCCAAACATTTGTAAAAGCTCATCGGGGCGCACCTGAAGCAACTGATCATCGATGCGGTACTCCCGGTCGGTCACCAATACGGAGCGCATCGAAAAGTTCACTCCCGCACCCAACCCGGTGGTGGCGACCACCACCTGCAATTGCCCGGCCTTAGCCAGAGGCTCGACCACTCCTGCCCGCTTGAGGTAATCCAACCCACTGTGGTGGTAGGCCACCCGGCGGCGTAGCAAAGAGGAAAGCTCTTTCCCAGCCAATTGTTTTTGTTCCCGGGTAAGTTCGAGCATTTCTGGCTCGGGTAGTTCGTGAGCCAACTGGCGGGCCAGATCTTCGGCCGCTTTGCGCCGGGGAGCAAAAATAAGCAGGGGCCCGAGACCGGAACGCAGAGCCCCATCGACCAACCTCGGCCAATGACCCCGGATTTTTTCGCCATGGGAAGAGTGCTTGAGCAGGGCCTCGCCCAAAATTTCTTCCAGAGGCACAGGCCGGCGGGTCTCCTCAATCACCGCAACCTGGCGACCATGGCTAACCAGCCACTCTGAAACCTCATGCGGATTGGCCACACTGCCACTCATGAGAAGTAAAGAAGTGGCAGGTTTTGCCTGAGCGAGGGTAACTTCATAGCCGGGTCCGCGTTGGGAGTCTCCCAGCAACTGGTACTCATCCACCACAAACAGATCGGGTGGAAAACGGCTGGCCATGACCCCGCGCTGAGTCTCCAGAGTGGCCACCACTACGGGTGCATTGGGTTGGTGCCGGATATCTCCGGTGACCAATCCGACTTCCCAGCCCCGTTCTTTCCATTCTCGGAATTTATCGTTGGCCAGAGCACGGGTGGGCACAGTGTAAACAGCATGCCCTTTGAAACCGCCCTCAATCCACTGCTCAAAGACAAAGGTTTTTCCTGCCCCAGTGGGAGCGTGTAAAACCACATCCTTCCCCCCACGAAGTTCGTTTAAGGCCTGGCGTTGCCAGCTATCGGGCAAAAAAATTCGCCCGCCAAACTCATCGATATTCGTTTGCATTGTTTCCACTGACCGCTTGCATGGAAGGAAGTACCTTATCCGCTCCCATTCATGCAACTGAATACGAACCCGAACTCAAAAAACATTTACCAAAATATATGATCCGAATGATTGCCGCCTGTGCCCGAAACCGGGTCATGGGAGTTGGGGGAACCCTGCCCTGGAAAATTCAGGAAGACTGGGAATACTTTCTCCAATCCACGAAAGGGGGCGCTTTATTGATGGGCAGAAGGTGTTACGAGGATTTCACTGACTATGTTCAGGACCGGCAAGTAGTGGTGCTCAGCCGGGATCCATCGCGGGAATTCCCCTATGCCCAACGGGCTGGAAACCTGCAGGATGGGCTGGATCTGGCGTCCTCCCTGGCACCCGATACCTGGATCTGTGGAGGAGAAGGAATATACCGGGAAGCGATGCCCCTGGCTGAGGAACTCTACCTTACGCAAATTGATGCAGAATACGAAGGGGATGTGTTCTTCCCAGAATGGGAAAATTTCTTTAAACGGGAGATCAGTAGTAAAGAAGTGCACGCGAATGGACTGAAACTCACTTTTCGGGTTCTTGGAAAATAAAAAGAGTTTGCCGGTTCGGTTGTCCGAAGGCTTGCTTCCCCAGCCGGTAAGAGCTATTTCTTTCTATTGGAATGAGTGATTCGATGAGATTTTTAACCTACGAAGATTTGGAAGAGATCCAGATGGAGTATGGTACGCCCAGCTTTGTCTACGATGAGGCAACCCTGCGGGCAAATGCCCGGGCCGTGCTCAATTTCCCCAACGCCTTTGGGATCTTTCCCAGGTATGCAATGAAGGCGGCTCCCACGGCCGCAATTCTGCGAATTTTTAATGAGGAAGGCTTGGGCATCGATGCCAGTTCAGTCTTTGAAGTGGAACGGGCAGTCAAAGCCGGTTTTGGAACGGAATCTATTTCCCTGAGCACACAGGAATTGGCGGATGATTTTATTTACTGGGCTCAGGATGGGATTCGGGTAAACCTTTGCTCCCTGCACCAAATACATAAATTTGGAAAATGGGGAAAAAGCCGCCGGGTCGGTTTGCGCTTCAACCCAGGCAAGGGTTCTGGTGGAAATAACCGCACCAATGTGGGCGGACCTGCCAGCAGTTTTGGAATCTGGAAGGATGACCTCGGGGAAGCGATCAAGCTTTGCCAGGAATATGGCCTGACCGTGGAGCGCATCCATACGCACATTGGATCGGGGTCTGATCCGGAGGTATGGAAAACTGTCGCTTCTATGACCCTGGACCTCGCCCGCTCCTTCCCCTCGGTGGAAACCATTAATTTGGGGGGTGGATATAAAGTGGCACGCATGCCCAATGAACAGGCCACCGACCTGCAGGAAGTGGGTACACCAGTGAAGGATTTATTTATTGAATTTGCCAAGGAAACCGGGCGGGAATTGAAGCTGGAAATTGAACCAGGAACCTTCCTGCTCGCTCATGCCTGCAGCCTGGTTACCCGCATTCAGGATATCACTTCCACCGGAAAAGACGGATACCGTTTCCTGAAGCTCGATTCCGGAATGACCGAAATCCTCCGTCCCAGTCTCTACGGTGCCCAGCACCCCATCCACCTGGTCTGTGAACCAGGACAGCAAAAATTCCGGGAATCCATGGAACAGGTGGTGGTGGGCCATTGTTGTGAATCTGGAGATTTACTCACCCCAGCCCCGGGAGATCCGGAAGCCCTGTTCCCCCGGGAGCTGCCCCGGGGAGAGATCGGAGATTTTTGCGTAATCGAGGGGGCTGGTGCTTATTGCTCCTCCATGTCGGCGAAGAATTACAACTCCTTCCCTGAAGCAGCAGAGGTATTGCGCAGAGAGGATGGCCGGCTTGCCCAGATCCGCAAACGGCAGACTTTTGATCAAATCATAGAAAACGAACTCGTTCCGTGAAAACATCGGGGGTCGGTCGCTTCTCTTTGGGGCAGCCTGTACCTGCCCGGACCCATGCCGTGTGTGTGAGTTTACCGACCCTGGAGGATGTGATTGGGTATGAGGAAAAAAATCCGCAAACCCTCGCTGCCATGCCCACCGGTTATCCACGCTTTGTACGGCACCGCATGATTCAGCAAATGGTGGACCATCTTTTGGGAGATCGGGCGATAGATCATTGCGGATATTTATTTGCCCGCAAACAGGATTGCGAGGATGTGATGATCCGCTACCGCTTAGTGAATCCCAATCTTACCCAGGGGGACCATTGGACCCTACTTGCCCTGCCCAGGCATGCAAAGGAAAATGCCAGGGTGGCCGCTTACTTTCAGCACACCGGTTGTGGGATTTCATCGAGGCAGGCAGAGGAGTACCTCTGGGAACACGGGCAGATCGAAGACCAAGAGGTATTGGCTGAAACCGACCAGGCAGAATTCCTGATTAAGGAGACCATCTCCCAGGCCCACGGACCCGAGGTGGAGCCATCCAACCTCTTGCTCGCCTCCTCAGGTGCGAATGCATTTCATGCTCTCTTCCGATCGGCCACCGAATGGGCCAGGCAAAAAAACAAGTCGGTTTGGATCCGTTGGGGCTGGCTCTACCTCGACACCATCGAGGTGATGAACCTGTATGGCGGCGAGTATGGAAGCGTATTGGAAGTCAATCAGGTCGGGCAAACTGAACAGCTGGTCTCTCTTTTCGAACAGTACGGCGATCAGATTGCCGGGATTGTTACCGAATTTCCCACCAATCCGCTTTTGCAAAGTGGTGACTTACAAACCGCCCGCTCCCTATGTGATCAGGCCGGTGCCCTGCTGATCATCGACCCGACCATGGCTTCGCCCAAGAATGCCAAAATTACCAGCCTCGCTGATGTGGTGGTCAACAGCCTGACCAAGTATGCCGGCTGGGAAGGAGATGTGATGATGGGCAGCCTTGCCTTCCCCCAGTCCTCAGCCCTCGGCCAATCTCTTTTTGAACCAACCCGGGCACGGATCTGTGCACCCTATCAACGGGACCTTATGCGCCTGGCCGAGCAAATTCCCTTCTACAATGATTTTATTGAGCGGGCCAATCAACAGGCTCTGGAGGTGGCTGCTTTTCTGCAAGGCCACCCGGGCATTAAGAAAGTGCATTGGGCTTACCAGGATGGGTATGGAGAAAACTATCAAAATGTGGCAGGGAGCGGATGTCCGGGCTGTAACCTAAGTTTTGAATTGAATGGCGATTTCAAGACCTTTTACAACCGGCTGCAGATGCTGAAGAGTCCAAGCTTTGGGACTGAATTTTCCAATTGTTGTCCCTATGTATACCTCGCTCATTATCCGATGATGCAAACCGAGGATGGACGGAATAAACTCCAGGAAGCGGGCATTCCGCAAAATTTGCTCCGTCTTTCAGTGGGGCTCGAACCAGTGGAGGAAATTATCGGAGCCCTACGCTTTGCCCTCCAATAAAAAAGCCCCCCGGTAAACCGGAGGGCTTTTCTTTTAAAGATTTGCCGGTTGGGCAAAGCCGGATTCAATCACTCAAAGGTAAAAGGATCCAAAACCTTACGCACTCTTCTTTTGGATAAGCGGACATAGGCAGGTACCCCATTTTCAAAAGGCACTTGCACTTCTCCCATAATCAGGGGCTGGGCATACTTAATAAATTTGGCAGTCATGCTGACCCCATCTTCAGAAATCCAGTCGGATGGAATTTCCTTCACCCCATTGGCGATTTCAGAAAGGGGAGCCAGACCAGTTTCACAGGAATAGGTTTCCCCTTCCCCACGAACCAAAATGACCATCTTGTCGGTTTCACCTGCCATCGCGGCTTTGACCGCTGCCTGACCAGCCATAAACGCTTCATCGTTGTCGGTTTGGGATGAACACTGAGCGGCAGCACGCTGCCCAATTCCCAACTTACAGGACCTGGCTTTGACGGCGAGGTTTTGCTCGATGTAATTGGCCAGGTAATCACCCACTCCACCCAATTGCTGATGCCCGAATGCATCCTGACCGGAGGCGGAGTTGGCCACATAATTTCCGTCCTTATCCACCAGTCCCTCACCCACTACAACCATGCAGTAGCGGTTTTTCTTCAGCACATTCTGCACATCCTCCACAAACTTGTCTGGGGAGAAAGGAAGTTCAGGAAGGTAAATGAGGTGAGGAGCATCATTGGGATTCTCCTTGCTCTTTGCCAGGGTGGTGCCTGCTGCAATCCATCCGGCATTTCTTCCCATCACTTCGATGATGGAAACCAAATCGTGCTGACCCATCGCTTCGTGGTCGAGGGCAGATTCCTTCACCACGGTACAGAGATATTTAACCACACTGCCGTAGCCTGGGCAGTGGTCGGTGGTGACCAAGTCATTATCGATGGTCTTGGGCACGCCAATTACCCGCAAGGCGTAGCCTTTGCTTTGGGCAAGTTTGGAAATTTTATCGGCGGTATCCTGGGAGTCATTTCCTCCGCAGTAAAAGAAGTAGCGGATATTGTGGGCTTCAAAAACTTCGAGGATGCGCTCATACTCCTGGTCGCGCTTAAGCTTGAAGCGGCAGGTACCCAAAGCCGAAGCTGGGGTGTAGCGCAGGCCACGAATGTTTTGCTGGGACTCTTCGGCAAGATCAATCAGGTCTTCTTTAAGAATGCCAAGCACTCCATTCATACCCCCGTAGATTTCCTCGATGCACTCCTGATTGAGCGCTTCCGAGATAACCCCGGCTACACTGGCGTTAATGACGGCAGTAGGCCCGCCCGATTGGGCGACCAAGCAATTTCCAATTAGTTCTTCAGCCATGACTTGTAAAATTAAAGTAAGCTAAAAGAAATGCACCCTGCACCCCCCTGTTGGCAATCGCAAAATCGATCGCACCAAGGGTGCAAACACGGCAAAGATGAACGATTTACAAAATGGAAGGCGGAGAATAGCTTTTTGCCTCGGGATATTTCTCCGCCCACTTGTTCGCCCGCTTCACAAAATGTTCCACTTGTTGTCTGGCAGCCCCAATTCTTCCCTCCCCGGCTTCGAGGAGGTTTTGCAGTTCTTTTTCTCCCAGCCCGACCCGGGAATCATTGGCCAAGCGGGTGACTAAATCATTTTCCTTAATTTTCCCCTCGCGGAGATCGCGGACGGTGGCCACCGCATGTTCCTTGATCGCCGAGTGGGCATCCTCGCGCCCGGCACCTGCCTTGACCGCTTCCATCATAATGGTGGTGGTTAGAAGAAAAGGTAAATACCTGTCCCGTTCCGCATCAATCACAGCTGGAAAGACTTCCATTTGATTGAGCACAGTGAGAAAAGTATCCAATAAACCATCGATCGCAAAAAAGGCATCCGGCAGGGCAACCCGACGAACCACCGAGCAGGAAACATCCCCCTCATTCCATTGATCCCCGGCGAGATTGGAAACCATCACCAGATAGCCGTTGAGGATGGAATGAAACCCATTGATCCGCTCGCAGCTGCGGCTGTTCATTTTATGAGGCATGGCGGAGGAACCAGTCTGCCCTTTGGCAAAGCCTTCGCCAAGCAGTTCATGCCCGGCCATGATGCGCAGGGTGGTAGCAAAATTTGCCGGAGCTGCAGCCAGGCGGACCAATAAAGAAATGACCTCAAAATCAAGACTGCGGGGGTAAACCTGCCCCACATTTTCCCAGTTGGCGGTGGCCCCAAGGTGGTCCATCACTTTTCGGTCGAGTTCGGCCGCTTTTTCCTCGTCGCCCAGGAGAGTAACCTGATCTAAACGTGTACCCACTGCGCCCTTTAATCCACGATACGGGTAGATGGCACAAAGACGGGTAAGATCTTCCACCGTCTTGGATAATTCCTCGCCCCAATTGGCAAGTCGTTTACCCAGAGTGGTTAACTGGGCAGGAACATTATGAGAGCGGGCGGTCAGGCAAAGGTCTTTGTACTTTTCGGCCCGCTCCGCAAGGGCGAGAACCGAGGCAATCGCTTTTTCCAGAATTATGCTTAAACTGCGGTGAATTTGCAGTTGCTCCACATTCTCGGTTAAATCGCGGCTGGTCATCCCCTTGTGAGCATGCTGGTGCCCGGAAAGGTCGGCAAATTCCTCGAGACGGGCTTTGACATCATGCTTGGTGACCTCCTCGCGCTTACGGATGGCTTCGAGGTCCACCTGGTGTTTCACTTTTTCGGAGGCTTCAATGGATGCATCATCAATCTCCACCCCCAGTTCCTTTTGGGCACGCATCACCGCAATCCAGAATTCCCGCTCCAGAGTGATCTTGCCCGAGGCAGACCAGAGGTGAGTCATGGAGGAGGATGCATAGCGCTCCGCTAAAACATTGGGTACAAAATCTTTCATAAAATTCGGTAAAGGATCAAAGGGATTCGAGGTGCTCGCAAACCGAGCGAATGATAAATTCGGGGGTGGATGCACCTGCAGTTACCCCGACTATGGAAAACGGTTTGAGCTGGGCTGAATCTAAATCCTGGGCCGTTTCCACATGAAAGGTTGGACGGTCATGGGAAGCGGCAAGCTTGGCCAACTTGCGGGTATTGGCGGAGTGTTTCCCCCCAATCACCACAATGGCTTCGGCTCCTTCCTGGACGAGTTCGACCAGATCAGACTGTCTTTCCTTGGTCGCTCCACAGATGGTATCAAAGACCAACAGGTCTGGATAAGACTCCGATAGTTGAGCAGTCAGTTTTTTAAATTCATGGGTAAACATGGTCGACTGGGAAACCATGGCCACGGATCCTGAAAAACGGGGAAGGTTTTCCAAATCCTCAGAATTTTGCACCACATGGCCACGCCCATTCGCATAGCCCAGCAGACCGATCACTTCGGGGTGCTTAGGGTCGCCAAAAATTACCACATCATACCCCCGCTCGGCATGGCTTTTTACTTTGCCGGCAATGATGCCAACATCCGGACAGGTACCGTCCCGAAAAGGTAGGCCCAGTCCTTTTAAGTATTCCCGCCGCTGAGGGGAGATCCCATGGGCACGGACCACCACCACCGATTCCTTCTCTGTGGTCTCCTCAAGATCGAGGGTTTGGGTGCTTTGGTAGTCCCCCACTTCCTGAATGTCTTCCTTACCTAGTGCATCCATCATTTGTTTGTTATGGATCAATGGGCCATCGGTGTAGACCCGCCTTGCACCACCCTGGGCTTCCTCGCGGGCAATCTGGATCGCCCGTTCCACGCCCCAGCAAAACCCAGCACTCTTAGCACGAATGACTTTCATAAATAGCAACCCACCCTAGCCAACCACACCCAAGGGTTCAATATTGATTTGCATTTGTATAGGGGTGCTCCAATAAATTGTCCCATGCATTCGAATATATCTTGCCTACCTTTTTTATCCTATTGCGTCTGCGTTCTTTGGACCCCTTTTCTTCTGCTTGCTGAAAAACCTGAGAGTTTGTCCGAATCTGCCTACACCGAGGGGGAAGCATCGATGGATGGAATTGGAAAGTTTTATATGGGGAGGGAAATCTCCAAAGTCATGGGACACCTGGGAGCAGGGTGGCTGGAAAGACCCGAACGGGTGCAGCAGGAAAGAACGGATTTACTGATAGAAAAACTTGCCCTAAAACCGACAGATCATGTGGTTGATCTGGGAGCTGGTTCGGGATACTTCTCTTTTCGGATGGCACCGCTCGTACCCGAAGGAAAAGTGTATGCAGTGGATATTTCACCGGAAATGCTCGCCATTGTCCGGGCCAAAATGAGGAAATCCAATGCAGAAAATATAGAAACCGTGCTCAGCACAGTGACTGATCTGAAACTCGAAAAAAACTCAGCCGATTGTGTGCTAATTGTGGATGCATACCATGAGTTTTCCCACCCTTTGGAAATGGGTAAATCCATTTATGAAACCCTGAAACCCGGAGGGAAATTGGTCTTGATCGAATACCGGATGGAAGACCCCGGCATTCCTATCAAAAAGCTCCATAAAATGACCCAGAAACAAGCCATTCAGGAAATCTCTGCCGTGGGCCTTAAATGGGAGGAGACTTCGGAAGCCCTGCCCCAGCAGCACTTCATGGTTTTTCGTAAGCCCTAATCGCTTTGCCTACTTCACCTAAACCCAGTCCAGATTAAGATGAAAACCCTACGCCTCATCACCCTTGCCACTCTCCTTTACCCCATCCTGCTTCTTGGCAATGTGGTTGAAATTGCTGGTCACCGGTTCATCGCCCCTGCGGATTGGGAACAAACTGAACCATCCTCATCGATGCGTAAGGCTCAGTTTCAGCTAACTGCGGAGGATGGTAAAACTGCGGAACTGGTTTTCTTTTACTTCGGTCCCAGTGGGGGTGGAGGTGTACGGGCCAATGTGGACCGCTGGATCAAACAGTTTGAGGATATCATGGACCAGGAGGTGAAAGAGGAAATTGTGAAGGAAATTAAAGTCACCTTTGTCAAAACCACGGGAACATTCCTGAGCGGTTCTCCGTTTGGTCCCAAAACCCCAAAACCTGGTTATTCCCTGATGGGTGCGATTGTCGAGGGTCGGCAGGGATCAATCTTCCTGAAAATGGTTGGGGAGACCAAAGCGGTGCAGGCTTTCGAGAAACCACTCGTGGAAATGGTTAAAAATGCCATTTCCAACTAAATTCCCTCTTTCGACTCCCGAATAAAACTTTCCAGACCAAGCATCACTGCATCCGCATATTCAGTGATGATGGATGGATCTTCACCCGCTCCGTTTTCGAGCCATTTTTGAATCCTTGGATAGGAGGATTGGGAATTGGCCACATAAGGTTCGAGGAAGACAACCGGACAAAAATAGCGCCGATTAGCCAGTAGGTTTCTTGCCCACACGCCGGGCACATCTCCAATCTTAAGGGCATTGGGCCCCTTATAGGAAAAGGTGGGCAAAGCGGTTGCCTTCGAAAAAGCATGGGACAGGCATTCGGCCAATCGTTGTTCCGGTTTAGACCAGCGGTTGACTAACCGCCAGATCATCTCAAACCGTTGGTCATCATAAGCAAGTTCCCCACCCATGTAGCATCCATTGACCAGCATGTGGTGGTCATCCCGTTCCACCAGTTGTTGTTTTTCGGGATCAGGCCAGGGTGCGGCATTGAAATGTAAACAGATCACCAGATCGGGTTGGATCGATTGATTCACGAGGCGGGCTCGTTCCTGGATCTCATCGACCCGGTAAAAAAGCAGTTCCTGCCGGTCCTGTAGCAGGGCAGATTTTTCTTCGCTGGTGGCATTGGAATCGGGCCCAAGAATTTGGTCCACCCAAGCCTGGGCATGATCTCTAAAATCGACAGGTCTTCGAGGGGTGACCGGTTGTAACTCTTCCCGAATCAGAACTGGGCGTACCCCCAAGGTTTGTAAGCGAGGCAAAAGGTCTTTGGCCACTGCCAGGCTAAGCTCGCCCTCACGCACGGGCCGGCCCTGATCAATCGAAAATTCTCTTCTTTCCATCTTGGCCCATTCGCCCCCGATATGCCCAGGATCGATGGCAACCACCCATTCATGGGGGGGCTTTCCGCCCAAAACCGTTTGGGGTGGTCTGGTCTTGTTGCTATCCCTGAAATAAAGATCGTACCATGCATCCCCCCCGTTCGATTTACGAATGCGGGCCCGGTCCTTTTCAATCTTTATCCAAGGAGACCACCACTCCTCCCGGGGGCAGTAAACGGTGGTTAGGGAGTGAACAAATTCCTCTGGAGACAGAACCTGCTGAAAACGGTTCAACTCAGACCAATCAGGAGTTTGCCCAAGGGTTGAAACCTTGGCCAACAGGCTCATCGATGAGCAGGAAAGGATGAGAAGGAGCAAATAGATGAGGTGCACGCCCTCTACCATGACTCTTAGGAACGAACGCGAAAAGTTTTTTCTGATCGACTCACCCAAGATTTGAGTTTCATTTCCTCTTACCGATGGAAAGTTCCCAATTGCTCAAAGGAAAAGAAGTCCTGCTGCTGGAGGATGATCTGCTTTTGGGGAAGCGTATCGAATCGAAACTGGAGCATGCGGGTCTGGAAGTCACCCGGGTGCAAAACTGTGCCGATGCCCAGCGGGCTCTGGAGGAGATCCCTTTTGATTTTGCTCTGTTCGACCTCAACCTGCCTGATGGAGAGAGTCTTGAACTGCTAAGAAACGGAATCGTTCCCTCCAATACCCCGTGCATTCTGATGACGGGAGAGGGAGGAATCCAATCGGCGGTGGAATCGATCCGGTTGGGTGCCGCGGATTTTTTGTCGAAACCTTTTGACCTTGATGAACTGCCGGTGGTTTTGCAACAGGCACAAGCCAGCTTAAAGTCAAGACGACTGAATGAGTATGCGGTTCAAGAGAGAAAAGAAAAATCCGACAGCCTCTTTTTTGAGGGGTCCTTTGCCGAGGACCTTAGCCAGCTAAAAAAAGTACTCTCAGCGGACACCCGTTTGCAGGCGAACCTCCCTCCTGTATTGATTCAGGGTCCCACGGGCACCGGAAAGTCAACCTATGCAAAATGGATACACGCCAACGGCCCCCGATCCAGCCAGCCCTTTGTTGCCCTCAATTGTTCAGCGATTGCAGAAAACTTAGTGGAATCAGAATTGTTTGGCCATGAAAAGGGAGCTTTCACCGATGCCAAAGAAGCCCGGATTGGCCTGTTTGAGGCGGCAGATCAGGGCACACTTTTTTTGGATGAGATCACCAGCCTTTCCCTCCCGGCCCAGGCCAAACTTCTCCTTGCCATAGAGACTGGCAAGATCCGCCGGGTCGGCGGAACCAAGGAATTTGCCACCGATGTGCGGATTATTGCCGCAGCTAATCGGGACCTTCGTGAAATGATCGAGAAAGGAAGCTTCCGGGATGATCTTTTTCATAGACTTGATCTCTTGCGCGTCACCATCCCTCCCCTGGCTTCCCGAAGCCAGGATCTCGTTATGTTTGCCAAATATCTCCTGAGCCTGCTTGCCCAAAAGTACCGCCTGCCCATTCCTGATCTCGGCAAAGATTGCCAAAATTTCATACTCAGACACAGTTGGCCGGGGAATGTCAGGGAACTTTTGCATGAGCTCGAACGATCTTTGGTACTGTGCGAACCGGGTGAGCCTCTGAAAATCATCACCTCTCTTAGCCATAGTGCAATCCCTTCCGATCCGAATGAAGAAGGAGACGACTGGCTCAATCCTGGATTTAGTTTTCCAGAGGAGGGGTTTGATTTGGAAAAGGAAATTCTCAGATTGATAGAATTGGGCATCCAGCAGGCAGGCGGAAACATCAGTGCCGCCGCCCGGTTGCTCGGAGTTCCCCGGGATTACCTGAGATACCGCTTAAAAAAGTAAACCTTCTCACTCCCCAACTGGGGAATATTACCCAAATATCCCGGCGGGCAATGGGGAATACTACCCATCCCAAGGCTGAAACCGAGTTGCCTAAAGTAACCTACAAATCATTACCAACTCCCCTACAATGACTTATGCAAACAAATCCTTCTGGCATAAAAAATGAAGAGGATTTACCTATTCTTTAACTCTCAACCAAATCAAATTATGAAAAACACCACGCTCGCAATCCTTCTCGGTAGTATCTTATCGATCAGTATAAGTTTTGGACTACCTGGCCCGCGAGAACGCCTCGGAGAAAAACCTGAAGTTGAAAGACCAGAAGTTGAACCAGGTGGAGGAAGTGAATTGGAAAAACCAGTGGACCGCATCAGCAAACAAGCTGTTCGTGAAATCCAGGGAGCACTCAAAGAAGGCAAAATCAACCCCAAGGAGGCAGCCGCAAAAATCAAAGAAATTCGCGAAGGGCTAAAAGAAAAGGGAGATTTTAAAGAGGTGAAAAGACCGGACCGAGCCGAGCTTTCGGACGAAGTAAAAACCGAACTCGGTGAATTGAAGGAAAAGCAAGAAGCCCTGCATGCCCAGCTCAAGGAAAACATCGCCGAACTTGGGGACGATGCAACCAAGGCAGAGATTAAAGAAGCTGCAGAAGCTTTTAAGGAAGCCAATAAGGAAAAATTTGCTGAAATCAAATCAGCCCACGAAGCGATTCGTGAACAAATCAAAGAAAACCGTCCAGAACGTCCCGAAAGACCCGAGATCGAGCTTTCCGATGAGCTCAAAGCAAAGGTTGCTGATTTAAAAGAAAAGAGGGATGAACTGCATGAAGCTAAAAAAGCCCTTTACGACAGCCTGAAAGAAGCGAGTACCGAAGAAAAGCAGGCGATCATCGCAGAATTTAAGGAAAACAACAAAGTAAAGCACAAGGAAATCAAAGATAATGCCAAGGCGCTGAAAGAAGAGATTCGCGGGCAGGTGGAAACAGAAGCCACCCGTTCATCAGACCTTTAATTTCGATTCCCTTTTTACCGCACTTTCATCTCATCGGTTTTTGCCCAACTGGTGAATCGAATCGGGAGTTCCCTTTAAGGGAACTCCCTTTTTCTATTTTAATTTTCCCATAAAAATGAATAGCTTCTAGAGTGTAGGAACATGAAGGTTGGGCAAAAATTGATTCAGATTGGGCTCAGGGCCAGCCTGACGGGCGGGATGCTTTTCCTGCTTACTCCTTCCTTTGGGGAAAGCCCCAAGAGCTTTCATTCCTTTCACTCTAACTTTGGAGAAATTCGGATCGTTGAGCATACACAACCGGTCGCTCAATTTCCAACAACCTTAAGAAAAAAGTCCAAAGAAAGCTCTCATCCGGTTGCGGAACTGAAAATTCCGGTTGAGCGGAAAACCGAATCTAAACAGGTCCAGAAAGAAGAAACTAGCTCCGAACTATCCCTTTCAGATGAGGAAATTGGGGAACTCCTTTTTGGGGATTTGAACGACTTGGAAGCTGATGAACCTGTGATCCAGGAAGTAAGTAACTGGATGAAATTCTATCTTTTTGAACTGGGTATTGGGCATGCTGATAACCCCCTTTATGCCGCATACACACCCCAAGCAAGCGGGTATGCGGAAATCACTGCTGAAAGTTTTTTCATACACCAATCCAACCCATCCCGGAAAGCCCTGCTGTATTTTTATGGAGAAGGAAAAAAATTCTCGGAATTGGATGAGCAAGATAGCTCTGGGTTACTCCTCGCCCTTTTGGATTACACCTACCAACCCGATGCATCCCCTCTTTCATTTGGCCAAAAAATACAACATACCTACTACAACCAGGGCATGGACTTCTCTGATTTGGGTACCCCTAACCGCACCAAAATAACCTCCAATAAATCACAAGCTTCCACCCGAATGATATGGGAGGATGAGAATCAAATGAAAGCCGTTTGGGAAATAGGTCTGGGGAAGAGCAGCCTCGAAGAATTTGCCGATCGAAGCTCTGAATTGAGTGTGGGCTTCACTTTGGGTAAAAAAGGAAATCGATGGATGGACTGGGAAGGGAAATATTTTCGTAAAGCCACTGATTTCAAAGATCGATCAGCCAAGGATGCATCCGGAACCGAAATCGATGGAAAAGTAAAAATTCACGAATCAGGAGCCTCTCTTTCCCTGGAGCCCAAGTTTGAAAATCGGTTCAGCGAGGGAACGAAAGTTAAAACGGCATTTACCCGGGCCAGAAATGGGGATGGAGGGTACTACGATTTCAACCGTTGGAAAATTTCGCTGAGCAAAGAATTGGAACTCGACCCATGGGAAAGCACATTCTCGCTGGGATACAAATCGACCGACTACCTAGAACGCCTTACTGATAAAAATGAAAAATTTCAAAAAAACGGTTGGAATCTTGATCTGCGCATCTCCCGCCTGATCAATTCTCATTGGAAAACCTTTGTGAAGTGGACTGGGGAAGAAGACCGATCCAATGACCCTGACTATTCTTACCAAAGTAATTTTTGGTCCTGGGGACTAAGCTGGGAAAAATGAATACGCCGAAGAAAACCAATCATTGGAAGTTTTTTATCTTTGTTGCGGGTATGTTGATCGGAGTCATCGGGCTACTGCTTTTTTTCTCCAGGGTGCAATTACATCGCCAGGTTTTGGAAGCGGAAGCTTATTTCCTGAGATCCCAGTTTGAGAAGTCGATAAATTCCCTACTTTTGGAAGAACTGGATCTAAATGACCCGTGGTTGAGTTCCAAAAGTCTGCAGGAACGCCTGATTGCTCAGGCGGCGGTGGAAAGCCTGAAAATCTCTCAGGTCCTGGGAGTTCAGGCATATGATCAATCCTTCCATCCCCTACACTTGAATACCTCAGTTGAAATAGATATCTCCACACTTTCTTCTTTCGACCAAGCGATTTTGGAAGGCTGGATTTCGCGGAAACTCCCATCCGATAGTTTTGGCTTATTGGTACATCTGCCTGATGGGGAGGAATCCTATTTTATTGAGTTCCAATTGGAGGCCACCTCGATCCGGAATGCATGGAACCGGATCGATTCGACCCTGCTCAAACAGGGCTCCCTTCTCTGCTTATCCGCTCTCTTTTTGCTTTGGATTATTTTTCGGGCTTTGACCCGTACGATTGATGCCAAAGAAAAATTACTTCTTGAAAAAACGGAGGTTCTTAAAAAAACAAACCAGCAATTAACCCAGGCGTACAAGACCACCAGCCTGGGTGCTCTCACGGGCCACTTGATGCATGCGTTGAACAGTCCGCTTACCACCCTAAGCTCGCTCAGCAAAGACCAGGATTTCTTGTCCACTGAAAGCAGTCGGGAAGATACCCAGCAGACCATCCAAAAAATTCACCAACTGGTCATGCAGACTCTTGATTCTCTCAGGGAGGTCGAAAAAGGGGAAATCAGTTACTGCCTTTCAATGAAAGAAGTGATGGAAACCGCTGCCCAGAAATTCGATAAAACCAGTCCGGACACCTCCCTTAAAATCTTAAACCATGAATCTCTTTCCGGACCGGTCGATAACCTGCAGGCCAACCTGACCCTGGCAATTTTGAGCAATCTTTTTCAGAATTCAGCTGAAGCTCATACGGGTGCTGAGATTGTATTGGAAGGAAAACGGAAAGAAAAAAACTGGGAGCTTCTAATCTCCGATAACTGTGGTGGTATTCCCCCGAATTTACTTCCCCAGATTTTTTCTCCGGTGGTTAGTCAAAAAACCGGTGGGTCCGGAATTGGCCTGGCCCTTTCCAAACAACTTGCGGAAAGCATGGAAGGCTCCCTCCAACTCGAATCATCCGACTCGTCTGGGACGTGCTTTAGATTGACTATTCCCGCACTCGAAGAAGGAGCCACCAACTGATTTGCCACCCTGGCTTAGAGTTGGCTAGAATCTTTCTATGCGTTGCCCATTCAAGCCATTGAATCAAAACACCCGTTCGATCCTGTTTTTTTTCATCGGTTGGATTGGATTCAGCCAATTGCTCTGGGCTCAAACCATTCCGGGATCCTTAAACTGGACAAGTTCCACAGATGGGATCGTTTTTTCTTCTCCCACGATTGATAGCTCTGGTACGATTTACATCGGTTCAAACGACAATAAGTTGCATGCCATTTCTTCCGCAGACGGGTCGAGTATTTGGGCCTTCACTACAGGTAGTTGGGTGGATACCACCCCCGCCCTGAGCCACGATGAGTCGGTGGTCTATTTTGGATCATGGGACAACAAACTCTATGCGGTTCATGCACAAACGGGTGCAGAAATTTGGTCTTTTGAAACCAATAGCTACATCCAATCGAGTCCAGCTGTTGGGTTGGATGGAAAAATTTACTTCGGATCGATGGATTCGATCTTTTATGCTCTGGAAGCCAATGGATCCTTAGCCTGGGAATACTTCGCAGGAGAACCGATCTTTTCTTCTCCTGCGATTGGGCCGGATGGCACCCTTTATTTTGGAGATGAAAACGGCACGCTCCACGCCTTAAACTCGGATGGTTCTGAAAAGTGGACCTACCTGGTCGATGAAGTGACAGACACCAATCGATCGATCCTCTCCTCTCCTACCCTTGATGCCGATGGGAATCTCTACTTTGGGTCGGGCAATGGCTATTGTTACAGCATTCGCGATGATGGGAGTCAGGCAACTTTGAACTGGAAATACCTCACTGGAGACCGGGTGGATGCGTCTCCTGCCCTCGGGTTAAATGAGGAAGTGTTCTTTGTTTCCCGGGATGGATATATGCGCTCGCTGCCTCTCTTTTCAGCGACCACGGATAACCTGGCGAACTGGGAAGTCTTGGTCGGTGATGTTTTTTACAGCAGCCCGGTAGTGGATGAAAATGGACGGGTCTATGTGATCGCTTATACCGGCGGCGGAGAAAACCACTTATTTGCCTACGATGCCGATGGAACCAAAGCATGGGACAGCAATGTTTCCAACCCTCCGTTCACCATTCCATCGGTGGTGGATTCCTCTCTTCTTCTCAGCGATGACGGTGATCTTTATTTTGGGTGCTTTGACAAAAATCTTTATTCTCTATCCTTGGGCGTACCCCCAGCCAACTCAGGTTGGCCAATGTTTCGTCGCAACTCCATCCGCAATGGAGACTGGCCCTCGTTCTCCCTCACCCTTCAATCCAGCCCAGATACGGGTGGCTCCACCACTGGCCAAGGTCAATTCTACGAAGGATCCTTAACCACCATCACCGCCACCCCCAATACCGGGTATTCCTTTACCGGATGGACAGGCACCGGGGTAAGTGATCCCTCCTCCTCCTCTA
>CAXBQX010000024.1:0-31306 GCA_963978365.1 uncultured Opitutales bacterium
ATTGAGGGTATCAATTTTTTGATCAATTTTGGCAGCAGAGGCTAGCAATTCATCCGATCTCTTCTTTTCTTCAATCAAGAGTGCCTTCGCTTCAGCGGCTGCCAATTCCTGAGCTTTCGCACGCTCAACAGATGCAGCTAGTTCAAGTCTGGCCGCTTCGGCTTCCTGCTCTTTTTTGGACTTCATCTCAGCCAATTCCTCAGATTGCTTCTTAGCCTGTTCCAGATTTTTCGCGAGAAGCTCAAGCTCTTTCTTAGAGGCTGCATTACTTTGGAGAAGTTCTTCCCTCTTGCGCTCAATTTCTTTGCGTTGGGCTTCCAATTCCTGAGCCTCCTTTTTTGCCAGATCAAGTGCTTCTTTATTCCCCTCAATCACAGCATCCTTCGAAGCGATTTCCTGTTCTTTTTGCTCAAGCTCTCTTTGTCTTTGGGCAATTTCAGCCTCTAATTTAAGCTTTTGTTCAACCAAATCGTCTTTATCACTACTAAGATTTTCCAACAAGGTCTCGTTGGTTGCTTCCAGTTCAGCAACCACATCGTCATAATTCTCGCCATCTGAGATTCTCTCGACCACTTCCTTGGATACGACCTTTTGGTCGTCCTGGGCGATGACTGCATCCTTGGGCACATCAAAACGTGCCAAAGCAAGGATGCTAAGTAGCAGAAAGTCGCAGACTACGAGCAGCAAGCTGCGGTTCATGCGCTTTTCTCTTCAGATTGCTTGACCAGCAAGTGATTGCGGTAAGGCCGAATGATGACAATCTTCAATGCCGCAACAAATAAAATACCGAATAAAGTGGAGGTGTAGGCACCAATCAAAGCATCCTGCTTCACATCCAATACAAGCAGTAAGATAAGAGAAAGCACGGTTCCCCCCAAGCCCACATAAAGACCGAGGTCAAAGAGGTTTTCCTCATTGTCGAGCAAGCCAAGCTTTAATCCAGCTTTGAGCTCTTCGTTTTTGATTTGCGATACGCGTGAGATACAAATCATGAAAATCACGATTTGAACAAGCAGGAACACCCCTGCCACGATCGCGGTGACGATAGTTAGATTTTGATCCGCCATAGATTCCTCATTGGCGTAGGCGAGCAGATTCGCAAGCGCAAAATCAAACCCGGCTACGGACACCTGCCCCCTTGGAGTCTGCAAAAGAGTCGGCTCAAGGGCCAGTACACCAAGCAGTGCAAACAGGGTGGCCGCCGAAAACCTTCGAATCCAGCGCAAAGCGAAATGGCTTTGCGACCTTTGGAAACTAGGAATAGGCAGTGTTTTTGAAATAAATAAGAGCAAACAAAAGAAGGCAGAGATCAAAAGAATTATTTTGAGGGCAATGGCAATATCCCTGTTTGTATGAGCAATCGTGGTGAGCAACCCACCCCCCAGAAATGGAAAAACTGGTTTGGATAGATTGACCACCAAGCCATCCTGATGCACCGGCTTATTTCGTTCCAACAAGTGATCCAGCGAACCTTTCCCATAGCTCATCGCCAATTTAAGATCTTCCAGTGCCTGCTCCACCGCATCGGCATCTCCGTCTTTCTGATAAACAGGATAATTGCTTACAAACCTCAAAATACCAGAGGGATTGCCGGACAACAGGGCTGCTGAATAAATGATTTGTAATTTATAATCAAACTGAGACTGGATGACCTTCTTGTCTTCCATCATTTTGAGTAGTTCTTCTCGAGTCTCCTCACGCTGATCCATGGGCAAGAAACCGACTTCCCGATTCGCTTCTTTGATCTTCCCAATCGCCGAGGAAAGTGGGCGGTTGAGCATACGAATCAAAGCAGCCAGATCGAATACGCCCTGTAAATTTGGGCAACTTTGGGTGAGCTCAGCCATTTGGATTAAGTTCATTTTCCGGGCAAGCTGATGGGCAGACCAATAAAAGGAACGTATTCTTTCTTTGGAGGCATGATCTCCTTCCAGGGCCTTTTGTGAGAGGCGACCGATCTCAAACGCTGTGTCCGCGGAATAATAATCTTTTTCAATGGACATGGCTGTACCCACCATCATAGGAACCAAAATAGGGTAAGGTAACCAACGGCCATGACTTTCCATCTTTCCCTCTGCGTTGATTATACCGCCAATGATCACCGCATATCCCCCATCATTTGTCCGCCCCAGTTTCAACATCACAGACCGGTCCGCAAGGTCGGCAAAATCTAAGCCAGCGGGGAGACTAAAATTGCTATCCACTTTGGAAATGCTGGTTTCTGTGCCTTCTTTTCTGACATCAAACCATTCTGCACCACCGGAAAATTCAGACAGACCCACTCTGGCCTCCGCCAAACAAAGATCCCGCACCTGTGCTTCTGTCACATTGCCTTCAAACGCTTCCGGGCCACGTAAGCCCACAGACAGAAGAACCTTTCGACCCGAAAAGTATGGATAATCGGTAAGCTTAGCCACCTTGACCCCGGGGAAAGCAAAAACCAATGGTTCGTTCATCAGTTTGTTCCAGAAAAAACCTGGTCTGCCGTCTACGGGAATGGATCGCAATAATGCCTGCACATTGTCATTGGAACTTTGGTCCCGCAAGCGGTCCCACAAATCTCCGCGTGAGGTTGCTCGATTGTACACAAAGAAAGCCTCAAACCTACCACGGCCCAGGTTGTATTTATCCAAGCCCCCAAAATACTCATTAAATGTGAGCATATCGAATATACTACCACCGCCAGAAATCGACAATTCAGGGTGTGCCGATTTTTTGGCATCGATCACTTCAGCAAATTCCTCCCTCTTGTGAACCGATGCCAAGGGCAGAAGCATTTCCGCAGGACCCACATTATTTTGGCGGAGCTGCCGTAGCATTTCCTCATCCACGGTTTTGGTACCATCGCCAATATCAGCCAGTGCACGCTCGGAAACTGTGGAAAAATAAACAGGAAATCCCAACCCAAGGATGCCAAGAACCACCGCCAAAGGTAGGAAGTAAACACCGCCAATTCTAAACTTATTATCCATCAGTAATAAGACCCCTTTTATTTCGCATTCATTGATTCAATGCAATTGCAATTTAAGATTTGTCCCCTTTAGTCGATAAAAAGAAGATAATATGAGCTTGAAACTAAGATATTTTGGAGACCCAGTGCTCCGTCAATCGGGTAAAAAAATTGAGAAATTTGATGAACAACTAGTGGATCTTTCCTCCAAGATGCTGGAGGTCATGAGGGAGTCTGAAGGGATTGGCCTCGCCGCCCAACAAATTGGTCTCGCCGAGCAGTTCTGCGTGATGGATGTACCAGAACACCCCGACTATCCCATGCTGTGTATCTTGGACGGCAAAGCTCTAACCCCTTCCTTACTTATGCCCATGTCGCTGGCAAATCCAGTTGTCACCCCGTTGCCCAGCGATGAATTTTACTACGAGGAGGGCTGCCTTTCCTTTCCGGGGATTAATGCGGATGTGGCCAGACCCGAGCGAATTTCAGTCTCTTATCAGGATTTGGATGGAGTCGATCACACCTTGGAATGCGACGGTTTGCTGGCCCGCTGCATCCAGCACGAAGTCGATCACTTAAATGGGGTTCTTTTTATCGACCGAATGGAAAAAGAAACCTATGCGGAAATCAAGCAGGAGGTTCAGTCTTTAAAAAAGAAAACCAAAGCGACTCTTCAAAAACTGAAAAAAATTTAGATTTACCCGCATGATTCGAAAAACCGAGCAGGGCAAGGTGGTATCAGATGTTATTGAAAAAGCTGGACGACCGCTTACCCCACTCGAAGTGCACCAACTTGCCTCCCAGAAAATCCCCAGACTCGGGATTGCCACCACCTACCGCCATCTTCGCAAACTCACCGAGGATCAACAAGTGGTAGGCGTAGATTACCCGGGACAACCCCCGCGCTATGAATGGGCCGATGGTAAGGATAAGGTACACTTTGCCTGCCGATCCTGTGATAAACTCTTTGCCATGGAAGATACGAGTTCAGATATTCCTCCCGCTCAAGCACCTGAAGGGTTCAAGGTACAGGGATTTGAGGTAATGCTTTATGGTCTATGCCCGGAGTGCGGATAAGAATTGTTTCTAAAACGAAAATCTGAACCCGGCGTAAATGGCTCGCCCAAGTGCGGGGTATCCATCGGCTTCTTCATACTCTTTATCCAAAAGGTTTTCTATTCTACCGGTTAGCTGGACTGTGTCTGTTATACGATAATCTCCAAATAACCTGAGAACCACATAATCATCTCCATCAATGGTTGCAAATGTGGCTCCGTCCAAGTCCTTGACATCATGGATGAAATTTAGTCCTAACCCAACCGCTTTAGCATCATGGGAATGCTGGAGCACCAACCCACCTAAAATCCTTGGTCTCCGCAACAATCTCTGTCGAGTATTGGAATTTAAAGCATCCAAATATGAAAATGAAATACGAGAGGAATAGTTACCTTGTTTTACCTCCCATGAGGTTTCGACTCCTTTGGCACGAGCCGCACCCACATTCGAAGTGGTAACCCCGTTCCAATCAATTAAATCCTTGTATCGGGTATCGAAGTAAGTAAGACGAATATTTAAAGCAGGGTTCGGGTCGGCAAGTATGCCAACCTCCCAAGAATCTGCTTCTTCAGGACTTAAATTTGGATTCCCCCATGATCCATATAAATCGTTGGCTTGGGGAGCAGAAAAACTTGTGGAGTACCTTGAAGACAAGGTAATGAAATCAGATAAATCTCTCTCAAGTAGCACTGAATAAGTGGAAGCACTTGGATAATTTGAAAAACGATCATAACGGCCCCCTAAGGTCAAAGATGACTGATACCCAAGAGAAAATGTTGTCAGAGCAAAAACACTTTCTGCGTCTTCCTTTTCATTAATATCAACCAAATTGGTGGACTTTTCTTTTTTGTAGAAGGTATCTCGCTCGAATAATCCACCCAAGGTGATCTCCAGTCCCTTCGCTAGCTCCCCGTTTACCTGAAGATCAAACGAATGGGTATCGGCCTTGTAGGTCGTATCTGAAAAACTATCCTTTGCGTCCAAATTGTCTTCCGAATAGGAATAAAATCCACGAACTTCCCAATCTGCTACTTTGAGATTTACTCCTGGTGAAACTAATAATCCATCGATCTCTTGGTACTGACCAGCAATAGGATACAATGCATTTTTTCTATTTCCTGGATAATGCACCTCATTTTGAGTTCCTAAACCAAGTAGATCGATCATAAGGTTCTCAGAAACTTGTCTTGTTACATGAAAGGAACCAGACTGATGATCAAATTCTGAATGAGGCTGCTCGTTGTCTGTTGCCTTAAAAGATGTTGCCACTAAACCATTCCACCCCGAGTCATCGAAACCGTAAGAAATCCGGTTCGACAAGGATTGATTCTCTCCCCCCTCCACATTCCACTGTAATCTTTTTTCATTTGGTTGACTGCGTAACATCACTGCTCCCCCGATCCCCTGTGCACCATATTGAACCGAGGAGGATCCACGCAAAACCTCCACACTAGAAACTCCATTTAGAGAAAGTTGCCCCAGATTGTAGGTACCGGAAAAACCCCGGTTTAATTTCCTTCCCTCGTAAAGAAAACTCACATGATCACTCTGAGAACCCCGACTGAAAAGGGATGCCTGTGCCCCCTCTTGCCCGCTTCGGATAACTGCCATCCCTGGCACATTCCCTAGGGCTTCAGTCAGGTTGTATACTTGTCTTTGATCCAGCTCATCTCCTGATATTCTGGTTACCCAAGGCGAAACATCTTTTAGCGGTTGAGGAGTACGGCTTTCCACCACGACCATTGCATCTAGTTCCTCTGCAGAAGAAGCACTAAAATTTGCGACGCTGAATCCAAATATAATTAAAAAGGTAAACACTAATTTTGAAACGCACATCACTTATTGATAACCAATTATCATTTATTCCCAAGTCAATTATAACTACTCTTTAAAATAATCATTTCCAAGTTCGACTCTTCCAGTCCAAAGGTCTAGGATAGGTATCAATGCCTCCATTCAGGTTTGTTTTAATGATTTTGGGAATGATTACCCTTCCCCACTTTTGGTTATTGGGTATGGATTTTGACTTCAACCCCCTCTCCTCTCTCTGTCGTGTGGAGGTAAATCTATCGACAAACTTTGGAGGGGGTAGCGTAAGAGGAACTTTTGGTAAAATCATTGGAAAAATCAACTTCGCTCCAGAACGCCCCCAAAGCACTAATGGAAAAATTTCCCTAAGTTCTCGATCCTTGCGCTTTAATTACGCAAAAGTTGCTTTCGATAGCCACTCCCCGGACTGGTTAAACTCCGCTCAATACCCGGAAATTTCTTTCCAAATGAACTCCCTCGAAAATTTTTCCTGGCACGGGAAAGAACTTAGGGCCGAAGCAAAGGGCATTTTAGCCATCAAAGGGGTTTCAAGAAACATCACGATGCCCATATCAGTTCACTATTTTCGAGCCGAGAGGAGAAAATATGAAGGCAAAGCGGGCGATCTTCTCAAAATCGAGGGATATCTCTCCTTACCGATCCGGGAATTTGGATTACCTGGCGGGGATGAAATCGACCAAAATGTTGAAGTAACCGTATCTATGACGGGTGCTTCGGATCGGGTCAGACCCCTTCTACCCTCTCCTTTATTTGGCTATTGAGTTTTTCTGCCCCTATCAAGGGTGCATGAATGGTTTATTCGTCGCCGCCACCCGCAAGGCTCATCAAGACCTGCAGGATGTAAAAAAACAATAAGGCTACGGAGGAGAACAAGGCGAGGGATGCAGCCACATGCTGATTGGGAGCATAATGGTGCAAGATATTAGAAGTGGTGTAGAGAACCGAACCCGCGGCAAATACAACCATGACTGCAGCAAAAATTAAACCGAGCGAAAATCCAAAAAGTATACTGCAGAGGATAAAACCAAGAGCGACAAAACCACCAACAGTTAAAAATCCACGCATGAAGGAAAAGTCTTTGCGGGTGATAAAAACGGTAGCAGTAATCCCAAGCACTAACAAGAGAGTCATCAATCCTGCAGTTGGGATTAAGCCTGAACCACCATACATAGTCGCCACAAAAAGAAGAGGTAAGAACACAATTGCTTCGGCAATGACAAACATCCCCAGTCCAAGGTACTGCATTTGTTCTGAGCTTTCAGATCGAGCTAATTTGTCGGCCATGTACCCAACGCCCATAAACAGGCCCATAACGATCAGCCAACTATACCCACTTGTCATACTCATCGCGAGCTTTGCAGCAAATGGGGCATTAACCAGGTAATACTCGAGCCCAATAAAGGCAAGGATTGCGACCGCCAGGTGCCCATAGGTTCTTCGAATAAACGCAGCCCGGTCCGTGGCAGAGCTTTGGGCAGCAGATAAGGTAAAAACTTGTTCTTTCATAAATTAATAAATGATTATTTTTAGAAATCTATTTCAACCATATGCGAACATCAAGCAGATCCGCTTAGGATCTGGAAGAGTTCTATGGATAGTTCGATAAAACCGAAAGAGTGGCTTTAGATTGCTATGCTTTCGACCATCTTTAGTTTTAAATGAATTCATTTGATTAAGCACCCAATGTAAAGATGCCTGAATTCCCATTCCTCAACCAGCAAGACCACCCATCCTGGTCGCAACTCACCCCAGACCGAATAAAGCCTGAAGTTTCCCTTGCTCTGGATCGTGCAGAAAAAAACCTGGATGCAATCCGAGCCCTTCAAGCCAATGAGCTTACTTTTCAAAACACAGTTTGTGCTCTGGAACAGGCATCCAATGACCTCGATTATGCATGGGGTCTGGTGTCCCACCTCGATTCGGTATCCAATTCCAGTGATCTTCGAAAAGCTCATAATGAGATGCTCCCAAAAGTATCCGAATTTGGAGCAAAAATTCCCTTGGACTCCAAGCTATGGGCTGCGATCCTTGGGTACTCCCAAACCGAGCATGCCCAAAGTTTATCTCCCATAGACCAAAGGCTCCTCGAAGAAACATTGGCAGATTTCCAGGAATCCGGTGCCGATTTACCGGATGATAAAAAGAAGAGACTGGAAAAGATCTCTGCTGAACTTGCTCAGGCAACCCAACAATTTTCTGAGAGAGTACTGGACGCGACCAATGACTGGCATCTCGTGGTGAAAGAGGAAGAGAAACTCAAGGGATTGCCCGAATCCGCCAAAGAAGCCGCCCGCATTGCTGCGATCGAAAAGCTTGGAGAAAACGAAGGAGGGAATGCCTGGGTTTTCACCTTGCATGCTCCCTCTCTGGTACCTGCCTTGCAATATTTGGATGATGAGCAACTGCGAAAGGAAATCTGGTTGGCCAGCGATGCTCTGGGTTGTGTGGATCCGTTCAACAACCAGGAACTCGTCGCTCAAATTTTGACCCTCCGACACGAAAAAGCGAGGATACTTGGAAAAGAAGATTTTTCGGAAGTTGCCCTCTCCCGAAGAATGGCCAAATCAGGAAAAACTGCAGATCAATTTGTATCTCAATTGCATTTAAAAACCCTTCCTTTTTTCCAAAGAGAAAACGAGGAACTCGAGGCCTACAAGGCAGAAAAAACGAGTCAGGACCCGGACACCCTAGAACCATGGGAAGTTGGATACTGGTCGGAAAAATTGAAAAAAGAGAGTTATGATTTTGATGAGGAAGATCTGCGCCCTTACTTCCCTATTCAATCTGTACTGGACGGGATGTTCTCATTGGTCGCTCAGGTTTTCGGGTTGAAAATTGTGGAAAGAAATACAATCCACGATGGAAAAACTTACGCCCATTCCAAACAAGGCGAAGAACCCGTCGAGGTTTGGCACAGCGATGTTCGTTTTTACGACCTCTTCGATTCAGAAAATTTTTCGCTGCTTGGATCTTTCTATGCAGACTGGCACCCACGCTCAAGCAAACGGGCGGGAGCCTGGATGAATTACCTAAAAACTGGGCAACCGCTCGAAAACGGGAAGCTCTCTCCACACCTTGGTCTCATTTGCGGAAACCTGACCGCCCCCACCTCCACCAAACCCGCACTCCTCACCCACTACGAAGTGGAAACCATTTTCCACGAGTTTGGCCACCTTCTGCACCATCTGTGCGGAGAGGTCCCTTACAAAAGCTTAAATGGGGTAAATGTCCCCTGGGATTTTGTTGAATTACCTTCCCAAATTATGGAAAACTGGTGTTGGGAGAGAGAAAGCCTAGACCTGTTTGCCAAGCACCATGAAACGGGTGAGTCTATCCCCGAAGACCTCTTTGCGAAAATGATCCGAGCCAAAAACTTCATGGCGGGGAATGCGATGATGAGGCAACTTGCATTTTCCAAGCTGGACCTAGAGATGCATCGGACCCTTGCCCATAATTTGCCGGATGATCTTGAATCCGCCCTTCAAAGCATTCTGGCTGATTATTTCCCGAAAAGAAAAACGCAGCCTCGAACCATAGCGATGCGCTTCAGTCACCTATTTGGCAACCCATTGGGCTATGCTACGGCTTATTATTCCTACAAATGGGCCGAGGTACTGGACGCGGATGCGTTCACCCGTTTTCAAAAAGAAGGAATTATGAATCCTGAAACGGGTAGATCTTTTCGTAGTTGTATTTTAAGCAAAGGAAACTCCAGACCACCCGACGAATTATTCCATAATTTTATGGGACGCTCTCCAGACTCAAATGCTCTACTTAAACGAAGTGGGCTTTTGCAATCTGCTGCCTAACCCCTTTTAACCCGTTTCTTTACTATGTCTACTAAGCCACAAGTCCTTGCATGGATTACCTGTGACAGTGTATATGTCGATCCCGCGACGGGGAAACATACGCTATTAGGTATTTTTTCGAGCCTACGTGCAAAAGAATTTCCCGTCATTCACCCGCGTATGGTGTGGTTTCTTTCTTTCTCCGACCTGACCATTGGCAAACATCAGTTAAAAATGACCATTGGGCTCCCCATGGCTGAAGAGGAACCAAGAACCATTATTGACCGGGAATTTGAATCTCCCGGTCCCCAGCACCGAATCAATCTAATCAATGATATCCATCGACTGAAATTTGATGCACCTGGAAATTACTCCATTCTTATTGAAATCGATGATCAAGTCGTTTTAGCCAGTAGTTTTCCAATTATTGAAGTCAAAAGAAGGTCGTAAACTCACTTCGAACCACCGTCTTCCCCCTTGCCTTCTAGCCTTTATAAATATACCTCTTTTTCCCTATGGCAGATTTAATAGCTTCTGATTCCTCTTCACCTTCCCCCCTCTTAGTGGTGGGCTCTGTGGCCTTTGATAATGTGATCACTCCGCAAGCGGAGCAGGAAAGAATCCTCGGAGGTGCCGCTTCCTACTGCTCCTTTGCCGCTAGTTATTATGCAAAGGTCCGTATGGTTGGGGTCGTCGGTAATGATTTTGGAGAGTCCGACCTCGATCGACTCCGTGCCCGGGGGATTGATTTGGAGGGCGTGAAGAGAGATGAATCTGGCCCAACCTTTTTTTGGAAAGGTAAATACCACGAAAACTTCAATCGCCGGGACACTCTCGATATTCGCCTCAATGTTTTTGAAAATTTTCGGCCTGATTTACCGGACTCCTACCTGAATTCTGAATTTGTATTGCTGGGAAATATACATCCGGCCCTGCAAATGCATGTACTGGATCAACTATCCGGAACTCCCTTCGTATTAGCCGACACCATCGATCTTTGGATTGAGACAGAACGGGAAGCTTTGCTCTCTCTCATAAAAAAGGTAAGCCTGTTTGTGATTAATGATTCCGAAGCAGAGGAATTGACAGGAGATTCCAACATTATTCTGGCCGGAGATAAACTCCGTCAAATGGGTCCGCAAAGTGTAATCATTAAAAAGGGTGAGCATGGAGCAGTCTTGTTCCACGAGGATGGACAATTTGCCCTGCCCGCCTACCCGGTCACCCAACTGAATGATCCTACCGGAGCCGGAGATTCTTTCGCTGGTGCCCTAATTGGCAGATTGGCATCGAGAAACCGTACAGATTTTTCCGCAATCAAAGAAGCCATGCTCTATGCAACCTGCACCGCAAGCTTAACCGTGGAGGCATTTGGGTGCGACCGACTTGAGTCTGCGGGAAAATCGGAGATCGAACAACGGGTCAACACCCTCCAGAAACTTATTTCTGTTGCCTAGCAATCGTTCCGAGGCACAGCCCAATTTTGGGGTCGAATTTTTTGGGATCCTGCTCTTTGTCTTTCATTGTTATGTCTTCCTATCAGGATGCACCAATGATGACCCAACTTCGCCGCCCCATTCCTTAATGCGTGCAGATCTTCCATCCCCTGAATCGATCCGTCAATTACCCAAAGATGGCGGGCCAAACTTTAACAGGCTCATTTTTGAAAGCAGTCCCTATCTTCTCCAGCATGCCCGCAACCCGATCGATTGGTATCCATGGTCCGAAGAATCTTTGGAGCTCGCACGGACAGAGAATAAACCTATTTTTCTATCGATCGGATATACCACCTGTCACTGGTGTCATGTGATGGAAAGAGAATCTTTTGAAGATCAGGAAGTGGCCACCCTGCTCAATCAAGATTATATATGTATCAAAGTGGACCGCGAAGAGCGCCCCGATCTCGACCATGTATACATGTCTGTCACCCAAATGATGACAGGTCGGGGAGGTTGGCCCATGACCGTGATCATGACTCCGCAAAAAGTGCCCTTTTTTGCAGGCACTTACTTTCCTAAAGCTTCCATGATCGATCTTCTTCCCCACTTTGCCAGGGTCTGGCATGAGGAAAAAGACAAGGTCACAGAAATCGGTCAGGCGATTATCTCGAATTTAGCCAAAGCCAAGGAAAATCAGGCAGGTGGGGATTTAAATGCCAGCTACCTGGATCGTTGTTTTGAATCCTTGTCCATTTCCTATGACCCTGTTTACGGAGGCTTTGGTCAATCTCCAAAGTTTCCCACCCCGCATGCCCTTTCCTTTTTACTTCGCTACCACCATCGCACCGGAAAAAAGGAAGCCTTGGAGATGGTTCAGCACACCATTCGGGCGATTCGTTTGAGTGGCACTTACGATCAGATTGGCTTTGGGATTCATCGATACTCAACCGACCAGGAATGGCTTGTGCCTCATTTCGAGAAAATGCTTTATGATCAGGCCTTATTTGCCACTGCCTCTCTTGAGACTTTTCAGATAACCGGGGATTCGTTTTACAAAGAGTCCTGTACGGACACCCTGGCTTATGTTGAGCAAAAGCTTTCTTCCCCTTCGGGTGGCTTCTATTCTGCAGAGGATGCAGACAGTGAGGGCGTGGAAGGAAAATTCTATCTTTGGGGTAAAGATGAGATCCTGAAAATCCTCGAGGATAAAGATGCAGAACTCTTTTGTGAGTTATACCAATTGGAGGACGAGGGAAACTATCTCGACGAAGCTACCCACCAAAAAACCGGACAGAACATACCGCACCTCGAGCAAAGGATTTCGGAATACGCTGATAAAAAAGGGATTCCCCTTGAGGAATTGAGGCACCGGCTCGAAAAGATTCGTTTACATCTTTTCGATATTCGGGAAACCCGGATTCACCCACAACGGGATGACAAAGTGCTCACCGACTGGAATGGCCTGATGATATCTGCATTTGCACGGGCGGGTCAGGCTTTGGGAAATCAATCTTACATCGACCGGGCAAAGCGGGCAGCAGATTTTTGCCTCACTCAGCTTCGCCAACCCTCCGGACGCTTACTCAAGCGCTGGCGGCTTGGTCAATCCGGCTTACCCGCGCATCTGGATGATTATGCCTTTTTAGCCCAGGGACTGCTCGATCTTTTTGAAGCCACACAGCAACCCTCCTACCTGGATCATGCCCGCGAGCTCATCGATCTTTCGATGGATCTTTTTGAAGACAAGGAGCGGGGCGGGTTTTACCTGACCGCCAGAGATGGAGAAGAGCTGCTGACCCGCCCCAAAGAAATCTACGACGGCGCCATCCCCTCTGGGAATTCCATTATGGCGCTGAACCTTGTCCGAATCTGGCAAATGAGCCAGGATCGTACATACTTCGAGTGTTTGAGCCGATCCTTCTCCGCATTTTCAGGATTTTTTAAAGCTAATCCATCCGGTGCAGAGAACTTTCTCCAGGCTTTGGCTTACACTCTTCAGCCTCCACAGGAAATGGTTCTTTGTGGGAATTCAAAAGACCCAAAATTTCAGGAATTTTCTCGGGAGATCAATGCACGCTTCCTCCCCTTTAAGTCTCTTTTCCATGTTACCCATTCCCCAGAAAATAAGGAATTGGCCAAGAAGTATCCTCACTTAGAAAGCTTCTCGGATATCGACAAACCTACTTTCTTTTTGTGCAAAGACTATAGCTGCGAAAAACCTGCCACAGAACTCGGCGAAGTCAGATCACGATTAAGTAACCTCGGAGGTTCTGAAAGACGCTAACAGCCTGTTACGCCTTCTCGGCGGTGGCTAACAAAGTTTCAAAGAAAGGCTTTTTCTTTTCCTTGGCAACGACTTCCACTTTGGCTCCACGAAAACCACAATCCCCTATCATGCGATAGAGATCATTTTCGCCAAAGCCCAACCAATGATCCCCATACAGTTCTCTTGCCTTTTCAAACTGGTGTTTTTTCAGGTCGATCACGATTAACTGTCCACCCGGCTTGGTCACCCGATAAGCTTCCTGCAAGGCATGCTCTGGACGCAATGCGTGATGCAGGGACTGGCTCATCAGGGCAAGATCCACACTGTTTGCAGGGAGTGGGATTTTTTCTAAATCTCCAAGCTTATATTCTAGGTTGGAAAGCCCTTTTCTTTTGGCCAGATCCGTGCCCAAACGAACCATACTTTTGGAACTATCCACGCAGATTACTTTCTTGGCACGATCTGCTAAAAGTTGCGAAATCATTCCATCCCCCGCACCCAGGTCCACTATGGTGATCGGTGGGATCAGGCGGAATAAAAAGTGCCCGATGGCTTCCCAGGTTCGCCCGGGTACATAATTCTTCCCCAACCTCTCTGCAACTTCATCGAAATACCTTTCTGACTCCTGCCTTCTCCGCTCCACAATGCGGGCAAGAGCAGATTGATCCGTGGACCAAAATTCTTCCTCCGAATCCTCAGATAGGGCAAGGCGGATAAAATCGCCCTGAGAGGAGGCATTGATGGTTAAGTTGTAATAAGTTCTTTTACCATCCTTTCGGTCGGTGACTAAATTGTTTCTTCTTAACAGTCCAAGGTGGGATGAGATCCGGGATTGCCCCATCTCCAGGATTTCCTGTAATTCGGCAACAGACAACTCCTCCTGACTGAGCAAGCGTAACATCCGCAACCTCGTGGGATCCGATAGTAACTGGAGAACCTCAGTAATTTTCATAGGTTGATCAATGCAAGGTTTCCAGGCATCCAAACAAAGGCAATCCAAATATAAAAAGACCAATCATAGGCAGGTTAAAGACAACCCACCATTGGACCCGCCGGCATTAGGCGGCAGCAGAACCTTTACTTCTGGTCGACCCAGCGGCTCACGCCTTCGATTACAAGGGACTGTTCGTTGCCTTCGATATCAATCTCTACATTTTCCCCAGCTTTTTTGCCAAGAATTTTTTGGGCAAGCGGTGTGAGGTAGGAAAGGATGTTATTTTCTGGATCACTATCCCAGGCACCAAGAATGGTGTATTTCATTTTATCCCCAGTATTTAAATCCTTAAGGTCAACAATCGTTCCGACTCCTACAGAATCAGAAGGAGCTTCAGTAAAATCGGTGGCCTTGGCACGCATCAGATCTGCCTGCAACTCTGCCTGTCTGGCAAGTAGTACCTTTTGATCATCTTTAGCCATCTGATATTCTGCATTTTCCTTGAGATCACCCAGTTCACGGGCCGCTTCAATAGCCTGTGAATTAGCAGGAATCTTTACCTTGGTGATCTCGTTTAAATCAGCAAGCTTTCGATCGTAGCTTCCCTTCGATACAATCAAAGTATCATCTGTAACTGCGGAAGAACCTCCGGAGGAATCCCCAGCACCCTCGCCATCGATCATCGATTGAATCTTAGGAAATTTCTTAATAAAACGGGCAAGAAGGGATCTCTTGGTAAGATCCTCAAAGCCAGGGTTAAGCAAAAGTGCCTGTGCTAAGTCCTTGGCATTTTCTTCGGACCCCTTCCCCAGAATATCGGAAAGTAACTCGCGGTCGTCCGACAAAATTTCTGCCAATGGAATTCTACGGTTGGTTGCATTTTTTAAGGACTCGTAATCAATGGCAGAGAAAACCGCAGTTAATAAGCGTGGATTAATCATATCCCCAAGCAGATCCTTAAATTTGGATAACCCACGGAACTTGAGCATCCATAAAAGAACCGGTGCTTTGAGGCTTTGTTCATCCAAGCAAGTGATCAGGGATTTGATAAGCAGTTTCGATTCATCCCGGTCGATCAGGAAGTGGGCACATTCTCCAGAAAATTTAACCGTGGTGTTTTGCAAGAGGTTGAGAATGATATCTTTCCAGTTGTCAGGATAAGTACGGGCCACCAAATCCAGAAAGCGGCTGTGGAATTTAGCGGGCATTAGATCGGCCAGGGCAGGTAAATCCTCTTCGCATTCTTTAAGAATAGAAGCAGAAGTTGGCTCAAGCTTTTCGACATCCTCTTCCACGTCACGGGCGAGATTGTTTCGCACCCAGATACCATACAAGCGGTCCGCCTGGCTGAGGTTTTTCGCCTCCATAATCGCAACCGTAAGGTCGGCAAGCACTTGAGGAAGATCAGCTTGCAGATCTTCTTTTTCCGCAGCTAAATCAAACAATTTCTCGGCAAGAACGATCTTCTCATAAGATCTCTTTTCCTCGAAAAAGTCCTGCAGGATTTCCTGTTCAGGTTTAACTGGTTCGTCGCGCAGGACATATGGTTCATTCTTTTTGTTAGGAACCGCAATTCTTGGGTCTTTAACCAAAACTTTCTTGGTGGCAGTCCACCAGCGCTTTGCTTTGGACGAACCGAACATGTAATTGAGAATTTTCTCGATTTCACGCGAACTCATGCACCCATCCACACCCTGCTCGAGAATCTTTATAATCAGTTCAGCTGGGTCTTTTTTAGCGAGCTTATCGATTTCCTCGGTATTTTTACGATGTTGGGCAAGAATGCTCTCTTCGGGAAGAAGCTCCAATTTTTCTATACAAAATACAGGATCCATCGCATGACTGGTGCGCTCATCATCCTCGAAATCAATCAGGATCATTCCCCGATCTTCATCAAATCCAGAAATCACCCCAAAACCCCAACTGCGGTGAATGCAGTAAGTACCAGGATTCATGGATTCTAAGACCGTGCGTGAGCTTTCTAAGGATGGATCTTTTTCGACCAAACGATCGATGACTTCAGTATTCATTCAGGCTAATTTGTAAGTTCAGTTTCTTTGTTTCAGTCCTATCGATTTTTAGCAAATGTGAGGAAAATGGCGAGTGAAAAGAAGCTAATCAGGCAGATACCAAGTCCTTGCTTCCTGCAGATTGCTTGACCGCAAGAAGAACCAGGGCTGGAAAAATGAGCCAAATCGCCCCGATGATGTAGGCAATCGAAGAACCATAGGTAAAGTAAATGAGCCCTGCAGAGATAGGCCCAATCGATCGGGCAATCGATCCACAGGAACGAAAAATACCGAGATTTACACCCTGTTCCGACTCTTTGGAGCTTAAGGATGTCAGTGCTGTGAGCGTAGGGCTTATCAGTGCGACCCCCGAAGACATCAGAAAAAGACCCGGATAAAACAGGGAGTAGGAATCAGCAAGGGCGATGATTAGAAAGGCGAAAAAACCGATCAAAATGCCCAGATGGGCCATATTTCTTTCCCCCATACGGTTGACAAACCGCCTCACCACCACGCCCTGCACCAAGATCAAAGTTCCACCGATCAGCAAAAACATTTCTCCCAAGTCCTTGGGAGAAAAAGAAAACCTTTCCACCGCTAAAAAGGTGAGGGTAAATTCCATCCCAGAGAAAGAAATCATATAAAACAAATAACTCATGCAGGTTCGTCTTGCATCTGGACTGGTCACCTCACCCATCCTGCAAACAGCCGGTAAAAAGGAGGTGGATTCGCTTCGTTTTTCAGGAGAAAGAGTTTCTGTAAAACCAATACTTAACCACAATAAATTAACGATGGCTAAGCAGAAACTTATGGTTGCAGCAGCTGAAAATGGATGCATCCCAAAGAAAACCAATTCGGACCCCGACCAGTCCCACTGGGAAGCGATTCCCCCAATAGCAGGGCCCAGTACAAATCCCAACCCAAAAGCAATTCCTACAAAAGCCATGCCTTTGGATCGCTTTTCCCGGGAAGTCACATCCGCGATTGCTGCAGTCGCCACCGAAATATTCCCACCTGCCATTCCACCAATAAGACGGGAAAGAACGAGGAGCCAAAAATTTCCTGACATGATCCAAAGAAAATACCCCATTGCTGTCCCAAAGAGGGTCAACATAAGAATAGGCTTCCGCCCATATCGGTCCGATAGCCCTCCCCAAATCGGAGCAAATACAAATTGCAAGATCGCATAGAGGGAGCCAAGGATTCCGCCAAATATTACGGTTTCCAAACGAAAACCTGGATTATCGATCGATGCCTGGTTTCCAAATGCACTCACCCAGGAAACAAAGCTGGATAAAATACTCCCTCCCATGCTTTGCTCCAAAAATAGGTAGTGATCCAACATCGCCGGAAACAATGGAAAGATGATGGAAAATCCGACCATATCCAAAAAGATGGTCAGAAAAACGATCCCAAATACTGATTTCTTGGAACCACTCATACCGATTCTCCTGACCTTTCCTTGAGGGCAAGTCTTACATTTTCGGGAACTAACCCAGTCTCCTGATCCCCATACCGGTGCACCTGCTTGATCAGTTGTGAACTCGTGAAAAAATACTTCTGACTGGGCATTAAAAAGATCGTCTCGAGGCTGGAATCTAAGTGCCGGTTCATTTGAGCCATCTGAAACTCGTACTCAAAGTCGGAAATTACCCGCAATCCCCGAACCAATACAGTAGCTCCACGGTCACGGGCATGCTCAACCAATAACCCATCAAACAGCTCAACGGTCACATTGGAAAATTCGGCAAGATTATCCTCAACCATTTTTACCCTTTCAGCAGGGGAAAACATCGTACTTTTAGCCGAGTTCCCAGATGCAACCGCCACGATCACCTGCTCAAAAAGACGGGATGCCCTGGAAAGAACATCGAGGTGTCCAAGAGTAACTGGGTCAAAGGTGCCTGGGTAAAGAGCAATGGCCATTCCTTTACTCCTACCAATTATGCAGAAACAAGTCGATAACCAAGGAGTGTTTTGAGTTGTGGTTGCCAATAACTGGGTAAAGTTCTAAAGCCTTTGCATTCCAATGAACCTGCCAAACCTGCTTACTCTATCACGAATCCCCCTTATGGTTATCGTCGTGGCCCTGCTCCATCCGTGGAATGGCCACCCCCTTCCATGGGCATGGACGATTGCTTTGGTCATGTTTTTATTTGGGGCTTTAACAGATTGGTTGGATGGGTGGTTGGCCCGAAAGATGGGACAGGTCTCAGATTTTGGTAAATTCATGGATGCTCTGGTTGATAAAATTTTTACTATGGGCACCTTTGTAAGCTTGCTCGCTTTGGGGGTTGTTGGTCTATGGGCACTCTTCCCGATTCTCCTCATCCTTGCCCGGGAATTTCTGATCACTGGACTGAGGTTAGTTGCGGCCGCACAGGGTAAAACCTTAGCAGCCGAAAAAGCAGGAAAAGTGAAGACTGTGATGCAGATTACATCGATTTGTTTATTTTTAGCCCACGGAGCGATTGAGCATGATCTATCCAAGCTGAAATCCTGGTCTGGTTTGTCCGATTGGGCAGATATCATTAACCAGTCTGCCCAGATCAGTCTGATTTTTGCCTGTTTGCTGACGGTTTACTCTGGGTGTAATTACCTAGTCAAGTACTGGAGTGTATTCACTGGCAGCGAATCATAGGTGATGAATCGAGCCGTTCTTTTTTTTGCGACCCTCGGCCCCATTGGGAAAAACCTCCCTGCACCCGGCACCATGGGCTCGCTCGCAGGAACCATCTTCTTTATGATCCTCGCTTTACTGATGGGATGGCCTGTTCATCTAATTGCCATTGGGTTTATCCCTCTTTTCCTGATCGGTATTCCCCTGTGCACCAGGGCCGAAATTCTTCTCGACCGAAATGACCCCGGAGAAGTGATTTGGGATGAATTTTGTGTCATCCCTTTTGTTTTTCTTCCCCTTGCAAACCTTCTCCAGCAACCTGTATCCAAGGAAACCTTTATCTGGATAGCGATAGGCTTCATTCTTTTTCGTTTTTTTGATGTGGCCAAACCATGGGTAATCCGATCCGCCCAAAAGCTTCCCCGAGGTTGGGGGGTGATGATCGATGATTTACTGGCAGCAGGTGCATCCGCTTTGGTTCTTTGGGCGTTAAAAACTTTTTCTTTGTCTTTTTTCTCCTGAACGATCTAAATCTTACCTGTGAGCGATCAAACATCAGGTAATCCCCATAGCTTCACCCTAGAGGTAAGCAATAAAATGGGTGTGCATGCCCGCCCGGCAGCAATGATTGTTCGAATTGCCTCTCATTTTTCTGGTGAAATCTGGGTAACAAAAAAGGATGGAGAGCGGGTAAATGCCAAAAGCATCATGGGGATTATGATGCTGGCAGCGGCTCGTGGGTCTCAGTTAACCTTTGAGTGCGACCCTGCGGATGCAGAGGAACTTGAGCAACAGATGACCGAACTTTTTTCTTCTAAATTTCAGGACGAATAGACTTAGCCTTTTGCCTGGCAAGTCCCCTTTTTATACAGCCTCAGAAATTTTAGATTCGTAGAAATCCTTAATTAACTCCTTCACTTCCGAAGGACGATACTTGCTCTCAGCATCCAGGGTAATTCTTTCCACTTCCTCCATGGAAAATCTGCGGGCAAAAAACTTTAATTCAGGAACCATCGATGCAGATGCACTGAATGAATCATAGCCCAGACCAATTAAGAGAGGAAGAAAATGCGGATCCCCGGCAATTTCCCCACAAACGGTAAGAGGCAAACCTTGCTCGTTGGCCACTTCGGCCACTTTTTTCAGGGAACGCAATACCGCGGGGTGATGGGGTTCATAAAGAAACGCAATTTCGTTGTTCACCCGGTCCACCGCAAGCAGGTATTGGACTAAATCATTTGTACCCACACAAAAGAAGTCTGATTCCTGTGCAAGTAAATCACAAATCGCGACCGCTGCAGGGGTCTCAATCATACAACCCACCTTGATATCAGGGTCGTAACTTTGTTTCCTCAGATCTAAAACCGACTTCGCCTCCTCTATTAATTCTTTGGTTCGAATCACTTCACCAATTCCAGAGATCATCGGAAGCATGATCCGAACATCTCCGTGTGCACTGGCTCGTAGAATAGCCTGTAGTTGATTCAGAAAAATCTTGGGATTGCTTAAACAATAACGAATCGCCCGAAAACCCATAAAGGGATTTGCCTCTTTTTCATGGTTCCAACCTTGAAGAAGTTTGTCCCCGCCCAGATCCAGAGTGCGAATCGTGATCTGCTTCCCCTCCGATGCTTCCACCATGCTAAGGTATTCCTGATATTGATCCTCCTCAGAGGGAAGCGAATTGGTTTTAAGAAAAAGGGACTCCGTCCGGTAAAGCCCCACCCCCAGGCAACCGAAGTCCAAGCCTTTTTGTACCTCGGCAGGTGTATCCGCATTTGCCCAAACTTTTAACGGCATACCGTCTGCAGTTTCCGAAGGCAACTCGCCTTCCTCTTCGACTAAATTAAGCAGTTTTCTTCTCTGTACATCAACCTTACCATACCTAAAAAGAGTGGTCTCGCTGGGGTTGATAATTGCGACTCCCTCGAAGCCATCAATCAGTAGTTCATCCCCTTTACTTAACTTATCCGTCAATCCACGCAATCCGACCACTGCAGGAATACCACTGGCCCGGGCCATGATCACTGAGTGGCTGGTCTGACCACCAAGATCCGTGGCGATCCCTAAAATCTTGGACCGATCGAGAGCCGCAGTATCGGATGGGGTGAGGTCTTCCGAAACCAATACCTTGGGTACATCCAAAAAAGCAGTGCCCGAAGCTGTGGTTCCAGACAAGCAGCGTTGCAATCTTCTGGAAATATCCCTTAGGTCCACCGCTCTTTCCCGAAGATATTTGTCTTCCAATTGGTCAAAGAAAGCCAGGTATTTTTCCGTTACCCGATGAACACATTTTTCAACATTCTCACCCGATTCGCGGACCTCCTTCTTAACATCCTCAATCAAGGCACGATCCTCGAGCACCAGCATATGTGCATCAAAAATCCCCGCCTCTTTTTCCCCGAGATTTTTGGCCACATCCTCCCGAATGGTACGAATTTCTGACTTGGTCATTTCCAGGGCCTCAAGAAAACGATTAATTTCTTCCTCTTGGTCTGACTCACTCACTTCATAGGTTGCCACCCGTACTTCATCGTGGAGGAAACGAAATACAGGACCATGAGCAATGCCCGGAGACGCAGGAATGCCAAATAGCATCAACTCTGACTTCTCATTATTATCGTGAATCATACCTAAAAATTTAAACCAACCGATCAGTATGGCTTAAATATCGAAGAAGGGGAAACAAATTATTTAGTACCTAGCCTAGACAATCAGAGTATTATTTCGGTATCTTTTACCCAGCAATCATCTCCAAAAGAATTGAAAATAAGCTCTTTCAGCAAGGCGATCTGATCAAACCCTTCGGGAATTAAGACAAAACAGGTACTTCCGCTTCCGGACATTTTGGGCACCAATCCAAATTGTTTCTCGATTTGCTGAAAAAGCACACGATAGTAAAGATGCTTGCTAAATACCGGATACTCCAAGTCGTTGTGCAACAATTCAATCGTGCTAAGCTCCCCATGCTCCCATAGGTTGATTCGCTCTTTTGCCCAGTCATCCGTGGAGTATTTTTTATGCTTAGCTAGATTTTGGTAAACCTCTGCGGTGGAAAATCCGATATTTGGCCTGAACAACAATACTTTTTGTCCAACCACGCTTTGGTAAACCGAGGAAGCGAGCGACCGAACCAACTCTCCCCTACCCTCGGCAACACATAACCCATCCATTAAAAAACTCGGACAATCAGATCCGATCTCGGCACTGCATTGAACCAAATCTGTCTGGGATAACTGGGAGTCACCCAACTCATTGAGGCCAACCAAGGTAGAAACTGCATCTGAACTACCTCCTCCCAAACCAGCCATCGATGGTATTTGCTTTTTCAATGAAAGCTCCACCCCCCAGGACTCTCCCGTTGCCTCGAACCACTTACTGGCGGCCCGGAAAACCAAGTTTTGATGATTTTCCAGCTCAGGATATCCTGGGCAAGCCAGCTGGATGCCACTTTCTTTGCCAGTTCTTCGAACTTCCAGAATATCACCCAAAGCAAGCTTTGCCATCAGGGAGGTTAGTTGATGATAGCCATCATCCCTCTTTCCAGTAATGGCCAGAAAAAGATTTATTTTAGCCGGGGCAAATACCCTCACGCCGGTGGAAGTTTGCTCTATAATTCGGTTCCTCATCTATTGGGCTCAAGAATAATTCGGAAAAGAAAGAGGTGCGATACAAGAATTGAATTGGCTCACCCATACACCTCGACATGATGTGATAAAATGAGCCATTCATCCCCTGAGATCATTCTCGCACTCGATTTAGAAAATCGTGAGCAAATCAACCAAGTTCTCCATGCCACAGGCAATCGGTTACAGTGGGTCAAAGTAGGCCTGCAAAGCTACCTTCGAGACGGCAAGCCACTGATCCAAGAACTTTCTGATTCAGGAAAAAAAGTATTTCTCGATCTCAAACTACACGACATCCCCAATACAATGGAGAAAGCGCTGGAAAGCCTGGCTGAACTACCTGTGGGGATGATTACCCTGCACGCATGTGCGGGTCCAGAAGCACTCGCCCGTTGTGCCAAATTTGCCCGTGAATTTCTCCCCGAAGTTACTCTGCTTGGGGTTACAGTACTTACCTCCACCAACCAACAGGGTCTTGAATCTATCGGGGTAAACGACTCTATTGATAACCAGGTGCAAAGGCTGGCTTCCCTGGCAGTGGAGAGTGGATTGGGAGGCATCGTCTGTTCCCCCCTGGAACTGCCCAAGCTTAGGCAGTCCCTCCCAGCATCCACGGCACTGGTTACTCCCGGTATCCGTCCGGCACATGCAGATGCGGGAGATCAGAAAAGAATCATGACCCCCGCTCAAGCCAAAGAAGCAGGGGCCAACTATCTGGTTATTGGCCGCCCTATCCTCGCTGCATCCAACCCTGAAAACGCGTTGGAGGAAATCCTCGAAGAGCTTTCATAATCATCGTGATTGGAGCCTTATTACTGGCCGCAGGAAGCGGCTCCCGCATGAAGGGAGAAGTGGAGGATAAGCTCCTTCAGCCTATCGGCAGCTCCAATGCTTTCCTACTTTCCTGCGATGCATTCCTGCAATCAAATCCTGTGGAGTACCTTGTCGTACTTTACAAGGATGCTGCTCAATTAGAAAAGTTACAGAGTGCCCTCGAAGATAAACTTTATTCCCTTTCATCAAAAACAAAGATTGATTGGGTCCAGGGAGGCCAAGAGAGGCAGGATTCGGTCTGGGCGGGACTGTGCGAACTACCCGACGAAGTCACCCATGTACTGATACACGATTGTGCCCGTCCATTTATAAAGCCCGAAACAATCTGTGAGGCAGCAGATTTAATTGCCCAGGATCAAGCTGTTTGTGTAGCCCGACCGCTCAAGGATACCCTTCGCCTACGGACCGATCCATCGATCCACCCTATGCAACCCAGCCCGACGCAAACCATAAACCGGGAAAATCATTGGGTGATGGAAACTCCCCAAGGAGGGCCAAAAAAATGGCTCATCGAAGGGTTGAGGCAGGCAAGGGAATCTCAAATTTCTATCACCGATGATATTGCCGCACTCGAGTTGAATGGTCATCCCGTGATCATGCTCGAGCCCAATTACCCAAATCCAAAAATTACCACTCCCGACGATTTTTCTTACGCAACCTTTCTCTCCCAATCATGAATCTTTCCAATATTCGTATAGGCCATGGCTTTGATCTCCATCGACTGGTGGAAAACAGAAAGCTTATCCTGGGTGGAATTGAGATCCCCCATCGACTCGGCTTGCTTGGTCACTCCGATGCCGATTGCCTACTCCATGCCTTGGCCGATGCCATCCTAGGGGCTTTAGCACTGCCCGATATTGGGCATCATTTCCCGGATAATGACCCAGCAAACCAAGACCTTGATTCATCCATCATTATCCACAAGGCGGTTTCCTTGGCGAAAGAGCATGGATATCACATTGGCAATGTGGATGTAACCATCATCGCACAGCAACCAAAACTGGGAGACTATTTACCGAGGATGCGCCAAAACTTATCCACCCTGCTTAATACCCCTACAGATTGTGTCGGTTTAAAAGCAACAACCCACGAGAAAATTGGATCTCTTGGCCGGGAAGAAGGAATCGCCGCCCATGCGGTGTGCCTTTTAATCAAGGCGTAATTAAAACTATATGCGGAATGAGGATCCGCAAAAGTTGTAAAGTTAAGCAGAAATCAGTTGGTCCGAAAAGAAGCGCTCGATTTCGATCTGGGCATTTTCCGGACTATCGGAAGCATGCACCACATTGCGCATCCGGTCGGTTCCTAAGTCTCCACGGATCGTACCCTTTGGAGCAGTGGTGGAGTCTGTTGGTCCGAGTAAATCACGTACTCCTTGCACCACATTTTCTCCTTCAAGAATCATCGCCATCACAGGACGGGAGCTCATAAACCCGGCAATTTCAGGGAAAAATGGCAGGTCGGCAACATGAGCATAGTGCTCACGCAACAAGGCATCATCCAACTGAATCATACGGGTAGCTATGATTCCATAATTCTTTTCTTCAAAGCGTGAAATAACTTGCCCGGCTACTTGGTTGTCCAAGCAATCCGGTTTGAGGAGTATTAATGTTCTTTCCATAACGAGGTAAAAGAGATCATGATATCAGATACAAAAAAATTGGCGAGACGATTACGCCAGCCATGCAAAACCAGAGGGTAAAATCCCGTAACTTAGGAGTCTGAATCGTCTTCTTCCTCGGGGGAAGAAACGCTCACTTTTTTCTGACCTTTTTTGGGTTGTTCAAACCGTAGCCCAATCTCTTCGTCTTCATGCACTAACACTTGGATCGGTACATTCTTACGTAAATCTCCAGAGAGCAGGGCTTCTGCAAGGTTATCCTCCAGATATTTTTCGACAGCACGACGAAGAGGACGAGCCCCCAGCTTATTGTCATACCCATGCTCGATCAAAAATTCCTTCGCTTCCTTAGAAACATCCAACTTCAACTTCCGTTCTTTCAGACGCTCAGACACCTTTTCAAGTTCCAGCTCCACAATCGAGCCCATATGTTCCTTCAGCAACTGGCGGAAGATTACAATTTCTGTCAAACGGTTGAGGAATTCTGGCTTAAAGATCTTTTTAGCCTCGTCCATAATCTTGTCCTTAATCTTCTCAAAGTCCTGCTCGGAATCACCCACCGAAAAACCGAGGGAGGTATTGCGTTGCAAAATCTCTGCCCCCACATTCGAAGTCATGATCAGAATAGTGTTACGGAAATCAACTTTACGACCGAGGCTGTCCGTCAGGCGACCATCTTCAAGGATTTGTAAAAGAATCTGGGCCACATCGGGATGAGCCTTCTCAATCTCATCAAAAAGAATAACGGAATACGGCTTCCTACGGATTGCTTCGGTTAACTGACCGCCCTCATCATGACCCACATACCCTGGAGGAGATCCAATCATACGGGAAACCGCATGCTTCTCCATGTATTCGGACATATCAATTTGAATCAACGACTCCTGATCCCCAAAAATCCGTTCCGAAAGAACTTTGGCGAGATGGGTTTTACCTACACCAGTTGGCCCGAGGAACATAAAGGAACCGATTGGTCTGCGGGGATCCTTTAGATCTGCACGGGATCGGCGTAAAGCCTTGGCCACCACCTGCGTGGCAAAATCCTGACCAATGACCTGCTCACGCAGTTCATTTTCCAACTGCAGGAGCTTTTTACTTTCCTTCGACTCCATACGATTGAGCGGAATCCCTGTCCAGTCTGCAACAACCTGAAGCATATCATCCTCGTTCACTTCTGCACGATTTTGTTCGCGGTTTTTCTTCCAGCTTTCAAGAACACGTTCGCGCTTGGCCCGTAATTTTTTCTCTTTATCACGGGCTTGGGCAGCCTCCTCAAAGTTTTGGTCTGAGATTGCACTCTCCTTGAGGGCACAAACTTTCTTAATCTCGTCTGATAAATCCTCAATTTCCTGAGGTCTTTTCATCGATTCCATACGGGAACGAGCCCCGGCTTCATCAATCGCATCAATCGCTTTGTCCGGTAGAAACTTACCAGTTACATAGCGGTCCGTTAATTTCGCAGCTGCCTCCAATGCTTTGTCGGTATAGTTCACATTATGGTGATCTTCGTACTTCGACTGGATGCCTTTTAAGATTTGGATGGTATCCTCGATTGAGGGTGCATCGACTTTGACCGACTGAAATCTTCGATCCAAAGCAGAGTCTTTCTCGATATACTTTCTATACTCAGCCAAAGTGGTCGCACCAATGCACTGCAATTCTCCACGGCTTAACGCAGGCTTAAAAATATTGGATGCATCCATCGCACCTTCAGCGGCACCGGCTCCAACTATGGTATGCAATTCATCAATGAAAATTATGATGTTTTTCGATTTCTTGAGCTCGTCCATCACCGCTTTGATACGCTCTTCGAACTGACCGCGGTATTTGGTACCCGCGACCATCAAGGCGAGATCCAGGGTGACCACTTTTTTATCGATTAAATTTTCTGGGACCAACCCACCGGCGATTTGTTGGGCCAACCCTTCCACAATAGCTGTTTTACCAACTCCTGCCTCGCCTATTAGAACTGGATTATTTTTGGTTCGCCGGCAAAGGACCTGAGTAACCCTTCGAATTTCAGAAGCACGACCGACCACTGGGTCCAACTCCCCCTTCTTGGCCAACTCGGTGAGATCCCGCCCGAATGCTTTGAGTGCTGGGGTCTTCACATCCTTACTCTTTTCTTCCGGTTCATCATCTCCACCTACCACAGAAGATTCTTTCTCTTCACTGGAAGCAAAATTTGGATCGAGTTCGGATAAAATTTCGTTTCGGCAGCGGTCAACATCCACATCGAGGGATTTTAGGACCCTGGCAGCAACCCCCTCACCTTCACGGAGTAATCCCAGAAGAATGTGCTCCGTACCCACATAACTATGGTTGAGCGATTTGGCTTCCTTGCCTGCCAAAGCCAGAACCTTCTTAACCCTTGGGGTGTATGGGATATTTCCAGATGGCTTCGCTTCTGGGCCTAAACCGACCTGTTCGTCTACTGCCTGCCGGACAGTATCGAGGTCCAGGCCCATTTTTTGAAGGACATTAACAGCCACGCCTTGCCCAAGATTGATTAATCCAAGAAGAAGATGCTCTGTCCCGATGTAATTATGATGGAACCGGTCTGCTTCCTTGCGTGCCAAGGCGAGTACTTGCTGGGCTCTCGGTGTGAAGTTGCTCATTGGTTCGGACATGACTTTTAAGATATTGCGGTTACTTATTTAGTCAACTTGGGGATCCAAGTTTAACTGAGGCATACGAAGAAATTCTTTGCGGAGGGTTTCTGCCCGTAATTGATCGCGTTCACCCGGTTCTATGGGTTTTCCAGCAGAAAGTTGAACATGTCCAGGCTGCACCTCGATAAACATACGGTCTGCCAAGGCCCGGAATTTTTCGGGCAGGAAGCCAAAATCTGCAGCCAATCGAATCAGGGAAAGATGGTCCATCGCCTCGGAACTTTGGATCAGGTAGCAACTTTTAAGAGAACCAACCGCACGGCTTATTTTGTCCACCAGACGCATGCCATCGTCTTCCAGTAATTTTTCCCGAGCCATTTTTTCCTGATGAACAATATTATCTAAAGTTACTTGCAATCTTTCCAATATAGCGGTTTCGGACTCACCAAGTGTCTGCTGGTTGGAAATTTGAAAAATACTTCCACTGGCATCCGAGCCTTCGCCAAATAATCCACGCACTGCGATGCCAAGGTGGTTTACTGCATTGATCACCTTGTCCATATTTTTAGACATCACCAAACCAGGCAGATGCATCATCACCGAGGCACGCATACCAGTACCCAGGTTGGTTGGACAGGCAGTCAAGAAACCGAGCTGCTGGTCAAAAGCGTAATCAAGTTTAGATTCAATCCCGGAATCCAGAGAATCAGCCAATTTCCAAACTTTATCAAAATCCAAGCCATTGGTAAGCACCTGGATTCTTAAGTGATCTTCCTCATTGACCATCACACTGCAGGAACGATCATCGGAAAGCACCACCCCACCCGATTCATCTGACTGGGAGAGCTCCAGGCTGATCAGGTGCCTTTCCACCAAAATTTGCCGGTCCAATTCGCTCAACTCATCCAATTCCACAGAGGTGGATGTTTTCAGATCTTTAACATCTCCTAAAGCTTCCAGACATTTGGAAAGGACTGCTTTTTTCTGTCCGGATTGGGCACGCCCAGGGAAAGGAAACTCCCGGAGGTTCCGGGCCAGTCTTACACGGGTACTCAAAGCAATTGGACATGGTTTCGGTACCTTGCCCTTGGACTTGGAAAAAAAGAGATCGTGAAACATCGTAAAGGTTTAGGCAGTGGCTGAGCTTTGTGCCTGCAGTTTTTTCAGCCGGTCCCTGAGTTCGGCCGCTTTTTCGTAGTTTTCTTCTTCGACCGCTTTTTGCAGGGCTTTACGAAGGGCATCCTCACTCTCCACAGCTGTTTTTTTCTCCACACTACGGGAAGGAATTTTGCCTAGATGAGAAATTCCTGCATGCATGCCATCCAAAAGAGGTTCCAGTACGGGACGAAAAACATGGTAACAAGCCTCACACCCTAAACGCCCCCCTTTCTTAAAATCCTGATGCGTAGTGCCACAACTCTCACAGGTCATCGATGCAGTGGAAGAGTCTATCTTGGGTTGGTTATCGAGTAAGCTGCCAATGGAGAGATTGTCGGGGTTGGTTACCCCTTTTTCCTGAGCACAAGACTCGCACAAATCCATCTTATGCATCTGCCCATTAATGATTTGGGTCAAATGGACCGTAGCCTGACTCTCACAATGATGACATTTCATAGGTTTCTTAAACGATTGAATTCGACCTCAATATACCTTGCATGCACCAAAAATACAACGCAGATGACGCGCCAAATAATGGGTAGAAAAAGCTTAGGATAATCTTTGCTCAACCCGCCCCGTCCAAACGCGTCCCATCGCTTTTTACACTTTCCCGAAAAAGATCGATCAATTTCTGGGTAAGAGCACCAGGTTTCCCATCACCAATCGGGCGGTGGTCCACTTCCACGCAGGGGATCACTTCCGCTGCAGTACCAGTGAGAAAACATTCATCCGCAATCCATAAATCATAGCGGGTCAAAGCCTGTTCCTTAACCTTGATCCCCACACCTTCCGCAAGTTCCATCACAGCTGCCCGGGTGATTCCACGCAACGACCCGGCATCCAGGGGCGGAGTGTAAAGCACACCCTTGCGAATGATAAATACATTATCGCCGGTGCACTCCGCAATTTCTCCTTTGTCGTTGAGCATCAACGCTTCCAGGAAACCAACCCTCTTCGCCTCAATCTTCGCGAGGATGTTGTTTAAATAGTTCAGGCTCTTGACCGCTGGGGGGAGAGCCGCTGCATTGATCCGGCGGGTAGGCACGGAAATAATCTTCAGCCCGTTTTCATAGAGTTCTTGGGGGTAGAGCTGTATATTATCAGCAATGATGATAACGCTTTGCGGACCACACCCATCTGGGGTCAGCCCGAGATGGCCCGGTCCACGGGTCACAATCAGCCGGACATACCCATTTTGTAGGTTATTTTGCCGGCACGCCTCGCACACGGCCTCTGCAAATTCCGCCCGACTCATCGGCATTTCCAGAAGGATGGCTTTGGCAGACTGTTCCAGGCGTTCCAAGTGCTCATCCAGCTTGTAGACACATCCGTCGTAAAGACGGATTCCCTCAAACACTCCATCCCCATAAAGCAAGCCATGATCAAAGACCGAAATCTTTGCATCTTCTTTCTCCACAAACTCGCCGTTTAAATAAATTTTCATCTTCGAAATTATTATTTGCCTAAAAGAATCCCCCTTGGCGAGCGCCAAGCAAAAATCTTATTCACCGGTTGGTGATCAGGTTGTCGACAACCGAGGGGTCTGCCAGCGTGGAGGTATCTCCGATCTGATCGGTCTCATTGGTGGCAATCTTGCGCAAAATCCGGCGCATAATTTTGCCCGACCTCGTCTTGGGCAGGGCGGGTGCCCAATGGATCACATCGGGGGTGGCAATCGGCCCAATGACCGAGCGTACCTGTTGTTTTAATTCTCCACGCAAATCCTCGGTGTATTCCTGCCCGGCATTGAGGGTGACATAGGCATAAATTCCCTCCCCTTTCACCTCGTGGGGAAATCCAACCACTGCGGCCTCGGCCACGGAAGCATGAGCGACCAAAGCACTTTCCACCTCGGCCGTGCCCATACGGTGCCCGGATACATTGATCACATCATCGACCCGTCCGGTGATCCAGTAATATCCGTCCTCATCCCGGCGGCATCCATCCCCAGTGAAGTAATATCCCTTGTACTGGTCAAAATAGGTCTCTTCAAAACGCTTGTGGTCCCCATAGACGGTGCGCATCTGCCCGGGCCAGGGTTCTTCCATCGCCAGCACTCCGCTCACTCCGTTTCCTTCAATCCGCTCACCCGACTGGGCATCAAGCAGCACCGGTTTGACCCCAAAAAATGGAAAGGTTGCCGATCCCGGCTTTAGCGGGGTGGCCCCAGGGAGTGGGGTAATCAAAATTCCTCCGGTTTCAGTCTGCCACCAAGTATCGACAATAGGGCATCTTTCCTTGCCGGCATTACGGTGGTACCACCTCCAAGCCTCCGGATTGATCGGCTCGCCCACACTTCCGAGGATGCGCAGGCTGGGCATGTCGTATTTTGCCGGCCACTCCTCCCCCGCTGCAGCGATCGCCCGGATCGCCGTAGGTGCGGTGTAAAACTGATTCACCTTCCACTTTTCAATCACTTGCCAGTAGCGGTCGGGATTGGGATAAGTCGGAATACTCTCAAACATGGTGGTGGTCGCCCCGTTGGCCAGCGGACCATATACAATGTAGGAATGACCTGTGATCCATCCGATATCGGCGGCACAGAAATAAATATCCTCCTCGT
>CAXBQX010000025.1:0-30767 GCA_963978365.1 uncultured Opitutales bacterium
CCGATGCAAAAGCTTTTTGTTTTCTTTTTTTGGGTTTGCCTTGCGAAAAGTGCACTCCACTCGGAAAAGAACCAAACAACTGAATTTTTTTGCGATAACTGGCTCCTACTACTCGATCCAAGATCTCTCCCTACCCTAGAGTATATTTGTCTGAAAAAGACTTCAGAAGGAAACGCGTCCATCGAATTAATCCCAACCACTTACCAAGTGGATCAAATTGTTCATTCAGACTGGGCGAAACCCGGCCTCACTATTGAGAATGCTTATCAACTTTCCACCATCAGGAGCTCACTGATTTCAGAATGGTTGCTTGGAGAATATTTTGAACAAATCGATCTTGAATGGATCAACCAACCTTTCCTCAAAGATAAATCTGTCATATTTGCCGTATTCTTAGAGATAGAAAGGCAAGCGGAAATGAATGAACTGGCTATATTAAATCAGCAATTTGAGGACAGAAATCTTACCTACTCCTCATCTCAATACGCGCCGACCAAAGATCCAAAGCTCGAAAAAAATAAACCGTTTACCGAAGATGAGGAGGAGGGTTTTACTAAATTTGCTTTGTACCTAATAATCGGTGGAGGAATTTGCGTCATCTATTCGGTGCTTGCACCAAGTGGAGCATCCCACAAAACATCTACCAAGAAAAAGATCGAACTTGCCCGGCGTAAAAGATGGCTGGAAAAAGTATTTGAACGAGGATGGATTGACCGCCCAACATACCATTTTCTATTAAAGAAAATTGAAACCCTTCCCGAATGGCTAGGGGGGATCAAACCCTTAAAGCAGACTGAAGAAGACTACTCTTCCGATACTTCAGTAGATTTAAGCAATCGAAAGAGCGGAGAATCTGTGGTTAAAACCAAGGATACATCCTTGGATAATACCTCCCGGTAAGTTTCCAGAGTCTTTATAAACTGGTAAAACTCAGCGGAAGAAGGACTACTGTCATACGCCTTGGCATAGATCGCAGATGCTTTGGCGTCGGCTTCCCCGTAAATTTCCTGCACTCGTTTGTAAGACTCGGACTCAATCTCCTGTAGGTCTCTTTCTTTCTTACCAATAATCTTGGCCGCAGCACCCGCTCCTTCGGAACGAAAGCGGGCAGCGATTTGCTGGCGCTCACTCACCATACGCTCGTATATTCTTCGGCGTACGGTTTCATTGTAGTTAATTCTCTTAAAGCGCACATCAAGCAACTCGATCCCAAAATCAGCAAGCTTGGCCGCCGCCTTTTCGAAAATTTCCTGTTCCACCACTTCCCGACCAATCTTGATGGGATAAAGCATGCCCACATTTCCCATGCCTTCCGTCAAGGTCTTATCAGTGACAGCCACCCGGTCTTTGGTGGTACGAACAATTTCGATGAGCTCGTGTTTGGCCACAGCATTACGGGTTTCACTCCCCAGAATATCATCAAGCCTAGACAAGGCACTACGCTCATCCCTCAAACGCAGGAAGTACTGCATCGCATCACTGATCCGCCAACGGGCATAGGTGTCGATGATCAGGTAGGTTTTATCCTTGGTCGACATCTCATTGGCTGGTCCATCCCAGGGAAGGAAGCGCTTTTCGATCCGGTTGACCTCCTGAATGAAAGGCAGTCGAAAATGCAAACCTGCTTCCGTTACCGGTTCACCCACAGGTTTTCCAAATTGGGTAAGAATGACTTGGTCGGTCTCTTTAACAACATAAGTGCAGAGATAAAAAGCAATGGCACCGAGAATGATAATAATTGCAGTTCCTTGAAGCTTCATCGTACCAACCCTCCCTTGCTTTCGTTATTCAATTGTAAAAGCGGTAATATTTGCGAGGCATCTTGATCGAGGATGATCTTTTTGCCCATTTGTGGGACAACCTCTTTCATCGACTCCAAATAAAGCCGGGTCCGGGTGATATCGGGGGCTTTTTTGTACTCAGCCAACATCGAATTAAAACTGGCCACATCTCCCAAGGCTTCATTGACACGCTTAAGGGCATACCCCTCCGCTGCCTGAATTTTTTGATCCGCCACCCCGCGGGATCGTGGAACCTCTTTATTATACTCCCCATTGGCCTCGTTGATCATACGCTCCCTCTCCTGCTGGGCCTGGTTGACCTCATTAAAAGAAGCCTGCACCGGTGGAGGAGGGTTCACATTTTGCAACTGGATCTGGTCTATTCCAATACCCAGCTCGTATTTATTGACCAAGGCTTCCAAGCGGTCCCGGGCTTCCTCTTCAATCTCTTGGCGTCCAATGGTGATCACTTCGTCCACCGTGCGGTCGCCCACCACGGTGCGCATCACGGATTCGGATACATAACGAAGGGTGCCTTCTGGATCCAACACATTAAAGAGATACAAGCGGGGATCACTGATCCGGTACTGCACAATCCATTCCACCTCGGCGGCATTAAGATCGCCGGTGACCATGCTTTTTTCACGGTCCCGGGTACGGGGTTCAGAAAATTGGTTATTGTTGCTCGCTCCCAGAGTGGCAAAGCCAAACTCCTGCTTGAGCTGACGGCGGACGGGCAAAACATAAACCTTGTCGATCCCATAGGGTGCCTTGAAACGCAGACCCGGTTCGACGGTCTTGAGATACTTGCCAAAGCGCAGGACCACGCCCTGAGATTCAGCCTGCACCGTGTAGGTGGATGTAATGACTCCACTGATCACCGCAATGGCAATGATGACCCAGAGGATCAAACCGCTGCGGATAAATTCAGGGATACGAATTTCTATTGGTTCATTCATGTGAGAAAGATTTGAGAAAACAGGATGCAGTCCGGAAGGTCAATGATGGACGGATTTATTCCGCAATCTGATCAATCAATTTCGTATTTGGCACGAATCGACTGCTTCACTTCTTCAGCATCATAGGAAAACCCATCCTCTGCTTCATGCTTGAGCATACGAATGGTCTTGGTGACAAAGGGAGTGTCCTGAAAAAACGAATTCTCCATGTGGTAATGCTTATGGAATGGGTAGGCAGATGGAATTTGGTCGATGGAGGAGCCCGATTCGGAATCCACCACCTGAAAATATGCATTGCCAGATTGCAGGGTCACTTCCGCACAGCGCAACAGGCAAAGATCTCCCGTCATGGGGTGATCTCCGCCACGAAAAGTCACCCGCCTGACATCCTCCCCGACCTTAGTTTCAGAATAAGATCCCGGCCCATAAATACTTCCCACACTGCAACCAGCAAAAATAAGCAGGATTGAGAGGGTAAGGAATTTGGGCTTGGGACACATGATCGATGTACTCCGTGCCTAGCCTAAAAACTGAAAAGAATCAAATAGGATGAAATCAGGAAGCCTCTTTCTTGGCCTCCCGTTTACGGGTATTAAAATCAAGAATCCTTTTTCGTAAGCGGATGAGTTTCGGGGTCACTTCAACCAACTCGTCCGGCCCGACATACTCGATCGCCCGCTCCAGGGAGAATTTTATGGGAGGAGTCAGTGATTCAGATTTATCGCTTCCGGCTGCACGGTGATTGGTCACATGCTTGGCTTTGGTTGGGTTCACTGGCAAATCCTCAGACCGGGGGTTTTCCCCCACGATCATACCCTCATAGACCTCCTCGCCTGCCCCGATAAATAATTTCCCACGGGTCTCGATATTGCGCAGGGCATAAGTCATAGACTCCCCTTTTTCCATCGATACCAGGGTGCCAGTCTGACGGGTACGGATTTCTCCGGAAACTGGACGGTATTCCAAAAATAAATGGGAAAGAATTCCCTGCCCGCTAGTCAAATTTAAGACCTCAAATTCCAGGCCAATTAAACCACGTGTAGGGATGATAGCCTCCAAACGGGTCCACCCATTGGATGCAGACATATCCTGCACCTGCCCCTTGCGGTTGGCAACCGCCTGCATACAGCCGCCCAGGCAGTCATCAGGCACTTCCAAATAAAGGGTTTCATAGGGCTCGCAGGTTCTACCATCAATTTCTTTACGAATCACCGAAGGCCGGCTGACCAGAACTTCAAAGCCCTCCCGTCTCATCGTTTCCACCAATACCGCCACCTGCATAGCTCCACGGGCACTGACCTTAAACTCGGTAGCCTCATCGCCGTCCTCAACCTTGATCGAAACATTGGTTCGAGCCTCGCGGAATAATCTTTCACGGATTTCGCGGGAAGTAACGCGGTCCCCATCCCGTCCAGCCAGCGGGCCGTCATTCACAGAAAAGGACATCATCACTGTGGGGGGATCAATCTGTACGAAAGGAAGAGCCTCCGCATCCGGACTACCCGAAAGAGTCTCCCCTATATCCACCTCCTCAAACCCGGAAACCCCGACAATATTTCCAGCCACTCCTTCAGAAAGATCCTGGGTGGCCAATGCACTGTATTCAAAGACCTTGGTTACTTTGGTGCGGGGAGAGACCCCGCTTTCGCCCAATCTCCAAACCGGATTGCCCGCTTTGACTGAACCGGAGAGGACTTTCCCCACAGCGATCCGCCCCACATAGTCTGACCAGTCCACATTGCTGACAAGCATACGAAAGTTTGGATCATCCTCAATGGTTGGAGGGGGCACGCGATCAATGATCGCCTGAAACAAGGGAAGCATGTCGGTGCTTTCATCCTCTAAATTTGCTTTGGCAAACCCTTCCTTGGCACTGCCAAACAGAAAAGGAGCATTGAATTGTTCGTCCGATGCTTCCAGTTCCAAAAAGAGTTCCAAAACAAGGTCCTGCATCTTTGCTGGCTGGGCATTGGGTCGGTCGATCTTGTTAACAAAAACAACCGGCAACAATCCGGCAGCCAATGCTTTTTGTAAAACAAAACGGGTCTGAGCCTGGGGACCATCATGCGAATCCACCACCAACATAACCCCATCCACCATTTTCATAACCCGCTCCACTTCCCCGCCAAAATCGGCGTGACCGGGAGTATCGACCACATTGATCAAATAATCCTTCCAACGAACCGAAGTATTCTTCGCCTTGATGGTGATCCCACGCTCGCGCTCCTGATCCATCGAGTCCATCGCCCGCTCATCAATGGCCTGGTTCTCCCGAAAGACTCCAGATTGCCTAAGCAATTGATCGACCAAAGTAGTCTTGCCGTGGTCAACATGGGCGATGATCGCGAGGTTACGAATATGTGTGGAAAGTGTCGCTGCGGAATTCATGCAAGCGAGCAGAAGTATCCATTTATGGCGAGGTTGGCAAGGTCAGCTTATCTCGAATCATGAAAATATTTCACCCCAGTTTCTTAGCCCAAAAACTTACTCATTTCACAGGCTCATTAATCCAAGCAAAGTAACCGAAAGTACAGCCGCTAATGTTCCCCAAATAATACTTTTGATCCAGACCCCTGATTCAGAAGTAATATCTATATTGATCATTGGAATTTTCATTACACCTTTCTTTTATTGTTGTAGCCTTAGTTTGCATAGTGCGTGCCAATTTTCGAAATCAGTCAGAAAATGAAGAAAGTTTACATATTCTGGTTCGGATGTTTTCTAACTATGAATGAGATTCATTACTTGAATCATTAATTTTAAAGGAATCTGACTACCTTTCGGATTGTCCTTTCTTACATGCTACCTTCAGATGAGCGGACATGCATTTACTCGAGGAAATTACTGTTATCGCCACCGTCAGTGTGCTCGTCACCCTGATTCTTGGCCGACTAAAACTCCCGGTGGTGGCCGGTCTTGTTCTTTCCGGGGCGCTTGTCGGCCCCAAGGCTCTCTCCCTCGCCCACGACCCGGAGGCCATCGAGGTCATTGCTGAGGTCGGAGTCATTTTCCTACTTTTTACGATTGGTCTGGAATTCTCGCTCGCCCGACTGAAAAACATTTTCCGACAGGTCGCCCTCGGTGGTTTGCTCCAGGTCAGCGTGACCGCATTGGTCACCTCCGCAGTCTGCCTAGGCCTCGATCTCTCCCTCCCCGAAGCCATCGTCTATGGTTTTGTCTTTGCCCTATCCAGCACCGCCCTGGTCTTACGCACCCTTGGGGAACGGGGGGAACTGGACGCCCCACATGGGCGCTTTATTGTGGGCACTCTTATCTTTCAGGACCTCTGCATCGTACCGATGGTGCTGATCGTCCCGCTTCTTTCGCAGGGACTCACAGAACCGGCAACCTGGCAGGCCATTGGGATCGCTCTGGGTAAGGCCGCCCTGGTGGTCACCCTTCTTTTTGCCACTTCCCGCAAGCTCGTGCCCATTCTCTTTCGCTGGGTCGATTCCAGTCGGAGCAATGAGGTGTTTATCCTGACCGTTTTATGCCTGTGTATCGGCACTGCCTACCTCACCTCCCTCACCGGTTTATCCCTCGCCCTCGGAGCCTTTCTTGGTGGTATGATTGTGGCCGATACTGATTTTCGCCACCGGGCCATGGGAGATATTCTTCCACTGCGCGATGTGTTTGTTAGTTTCTTTTTCGTATCGCTGGGGATGTTCTTCGACTTTCAGTTACTGGCCGAAAAACCCCTGGAGGTCGGCCTGCTCCTGCTTGCCTTTATAGGCGGAAAGGGCCTGCTGGCCATTCTTGCCGCCTCTTTTATGCGCTTCCCTCCCCGGGCTGCCTGGCTCGCTGGAGTGGGCCTCGCTCAGTTTGGGGAGTTTGGATTTGTCATTCTACAATTGGCGATCCACGAAGGCGTGGTACTCGATTCCGAGATCGGTCCCCTGCTCAATGCGGGCATCCTCAGCATGTTTCTTACCCCCCTGCTGGTGTACAAAGCTCCTCACTTCACAGCAGGGGAGCGGGCCCTCGACCCTCTGGCTAAATTGCTGCGTGCCCGCAGTGCCGAGGAACTGGAAGACCGCACCGTTGGCCACAACGATCATGTGGTGGTGATTGGGTATGGACTGGCCGGTCGCTTGCTGACCAATAGCTTAAGCCGGTTGAAAATCGAAGCGGTCGCCCTAGAAATGAATTCCGATAATGTGGAACTTGGGCGCCGAATGGGGGATCCGGTCTACTATGCGGATGCCACCAGTGAGGAGGCTCTCGGACATGCCCATGTCGAAACCTGCCGTGCCATCGTCATCATGATCAACGACAACCAGGCAATCGAGCGGGTCATCTCCACCATCGCACGGATGAAGGTAAAAGCCCCCGTATTTGTCCGCACCCAGTACATGCGTGGGTCGGAACAGTTGAGTAAGGATATGCCCGTCAATGTGGTCGCCTCTGAAGTGGAAGGGGGGCTGGAAATCCTTTCCCTCGTTCTTCGACAGCTCAAGATACCAAGAAATCTAATTGTTCGTGAAATCGACCAGGCACGCGAAGAAACGATGCACTCGGACCGCGACCACACCACCTCTCCCCTCCCCCTCGAGGCTCATGCGGGACTTAAAGACCTAAAAGTGGAAAAATTATTGGTTACGGAGGGTAGCCGGGTGGTTGGACAATCTCCCCGTACCCTCGATCTTGCTGAGACTAAGGGCATATCCATTCTCGCCATCCGCCGCGAAGAATCCCTCCTTGTCCACCGCCTCGCAGATACTGCATTTTCCGTGGGTGACTTGGTTTATTGCATTGGCAACGATCAGGACCTGCTAAACATCACTCCTTGGTTCGATGCCGACAAAGCAGTACAGGAAGCGGATGCCCATGGCTGAGCCTATTTGCTATTCGTTTTTCTCAAGAAAACGCCGAGCAATTCACACAACTACTGGACTCGGGTGCGACCTCTAACCGGTCTTCCGGAATAAGATTCCCGCAAAAAATGCAGGTACCAAACTGACCGTTTTCTATACGCTGCAGGGCAGACTGCACCGCCACTTTTTGCATCTTCTTCCGCCGGCGGGCCTCCAGCATAAGTTGCTGGTCCTGCATCGCCTCCATCCTCGACAGCCTACCAAGGCTTTTATCCGGTGAGACAGCTTCGGCGGATTCCTCGGTTTTTTCGAGATACTGTTCAATTTCAACCAAGGACTCCTCCAACTGCTTGCGATACTTTTTAAAACCTTCCAACTCGGTCATTCTTCCATCGCACGATTAAGAGTGAACAGGGTCAACCCAAGAATTCCCCATCCCCTCCGAGTTTTTTTTGAGGAAAATCGGATGAAAAGCTTGAATTCGTCCAGTCCTTTGATCAAATTAGGGAATATGAAAATTGCACTCTCCACTCTCTTTTTAGCTCTACTCATGCAACCTGCTCTGTTTGGAGCGGAAAAATGTGCCCTGATGAAGGACGACGATATCGACCCTGAAGAATACTCCGAGGTAATGGGTAAGAAGATCGAATTTTGTTGCGGCACCTGTGTCAAAGCATTCGACAAAGCCACCGCTTACTACATCAAGGCCGTACCCGAATTGGCCGCCAAGTTTTCCGATGCCGAGAAGAAGGAACTCGGTGTAGACAAGGTCGTACTGCTCGAGCAGCGTTACTGCCCCATCTATCCCGAGCGTATCGTCAATCCTGAGTGCAATACCGAGGAGTACAATGGAAAAACGGTTTATTTCTGGTCCTCCAGTGCCCAGCGGAAATGGAAAAAAGACCCTGACGCCTACTTCAAGGAAGCGATGGAGAAGGGACTTCTTCCCCAGTTTAAGTCCTAAGGACTCCCCTCCCCTTTACCCAAACCCTGCTGGGCTATCCTCGGCAGGGTTTTTTTATGCCTCCTTGGAAACGAAGGCGTAAAGCACGCCTGACTGACAAGATACCTTTACTTCGTCTTTGGAACAGCGGTTGCTCTGGCTAATCAACTTATCCCAGGAAAAATCAGCATCCGATAGCTCCCAATGTAAACCGGAACTATTCACCTCTCCGACCTCTCCTATCGGAAGCAGGCTAATCGGGGTATCGGCACGCCCACTCAGAACGAGAGGACACGCAGGAGTAATCCGGCGGACCCACTCATGTTCATCATCGAATATGATCTCAACGGATGGATCGACCCGAGCGGTAATCATTAGATTACTCAGGCAGTGATCGGTACGCTTTCCAAGTCCGCCCAGGATGACCACTCGCCCAGGCAATCCCCGATGCTCCAGCCAGCCAAGGGCTTTTTCGAAATCAGTCTGGTTCTGATCCGGCCTCCGCTCGATGACCGAACGGGGAAAAATCTTTTCGATCTCCTGCAAATCTCCGCAGGAATCAAGGTCGCCAAGAATGAGATCCGGTTCCACACCAGCATGACGATGGGCAAGCCATCCACCATCCACCGCGATGGATATTTCCGCCTCTTCCGCACGCCATTGCAGGAGTCCGGCCGAGGGAGCATGGCCCGCCAGGGTGATCAGCACGGTGGAGTCAGCAACCACAGAAAACCCGAATTATTGGAAAAAGCCTCTTTGCTTTTCGCTAATCGAAAGGCCGAGCTTTTCCATCACCAAAAGCATATCTTCCCAGACCTTGCGTTTACTGGACTTACTGGGATTGTGCAACAGGTAGGATGGATGATAGGTAACCATCAGCGGAGTGCCCTCATATTGGTGCCAGGTTCCCCGCATCTGCCCGAGACGTCTCTGCGGATCGGCACCCAGCAACCCATCCGTGGCAGTCTTCCCCAGAGCGACCACCACTTTGGGTTTCACAATATCCAACTGTGCTTTGAGGTAAGGCAGGCAAAAACTCATTTCCTCCGCAGTGGGCGGGCGGTTTCCGTAGGAACTATGGTGACGGGGACGAAAGTTCACCACATTGCCAATATAAACAGACTCTCTCGTGAGGCCCATCGCGGAAATAATCCGGCCCAGGAGTTCACCGGCAGGCCCAACAAAAGGCTCACCTGCCTTCTCCTCTTCCGCTCCCGGGGCTTCCCCGCAAAAAAATAAATCTGCGTCCAAACTTCCTACTCCAAAGACTACCTGAGCATCGGGATTGAGCTCTGACTTACAAACATCGCACCCCAGCACACGATTCTTTAACCAATCCCATTGCTCCTGTTTCGATCCCTCAGGCAAGGAGAACTCAGGTGGGCTCAATAGCTTTGGATTGGTCTCAGTGGCAGAAGTTTTAGGAGAAGCAGGTTGGCTCTCCTCCACTGTGGGAGCGGAAGAAATTCTTTGAACCTCTGCGGAAACCTCTGCGGTTGTGGATTGGGACACGGGTTGCAGGTTTTTGGCCTCCTTCCCATTTTCACTACCAAGGAGTCGCTCCAAATCCTCGATGGTTGAGTCCTCTATATATATTTGACGAACCCCTTCTGTTCTCTGCCTTTTTAATTCCTCCAAGACAGCCTGAGAAGCTTCTACCGGATCAAGTGTAGAAGAATCACTCATCCCTTAAGCTGAATTCGCTCCACATATTTCGCCAGTAAATCAAATTCCAGGTTCAAGGTATCTCCGGGCTTTCGCCCTTTTAAATTAGTCTGATCCAGGGTGTGGGGAATGAGCCATACCGCAAAGGATTGATCCGTAACCTCACAGACCGTAAGGGAGCATCCATCCACGGCAATGCACCCTTTATCCACGAGATACTTCGCATTTTGCTCCTCTACCCGAACCTGCAAGTAAAGATTCTTTCCCCTCTCTTCAAAAATTTCGATAAGACCAGGGCCATCCACATGACCAGTGACAAAATGCCCACCTAACCTGCCATTTGCCGCCAGAGAACGCTCCAGGTTTACACGATCCCCCACTTGAAGATTACCCAGATTCGTCCGCTTAAGAGTCTCCTCCAACAGGTCAAAAGATCCCACCCTGGAGCCATCCTCCTTCATAGTCAGGCAGCAACCATTTACGGCCAGACTGGCCCCAGCTTCCAAACCGTCTCCATCCGCAAAAGGCAAATCAAGTTGGAGTAACCAAGACTCTTCCTGCTCCTTTAAGCTCTGGACTACACCCACGCCTTCTACAATTCCGGTAAACATAATATTACACTAATCAACCATATGAAAGTCGCAGGCAAATTGGAAAGATAATTTGACCAATATATTACGCTGAATAGCTTTAAGAATACCTAACATGCACAAATTCCGCTTCCATTATATCTTTCTTCTCCTCTTTTCACTTGCCGGTTTATCAAGCACTTTCGCTCGTAGCAGTGCGTCCATCAGCACTCTTAGTCGTGTACCTGCCGACTCCATCCTTGTACTTAGTGTGGATGGGGAAAAAATGATCTCCAAATCTGGAATTCTTACGAACAAACGATGGAATCACTTGCTTGAACGCATGGAAGAAAATGGTTCTCCTATCCGAAAATGGCTTTCCGATTCCAACCAGAGCGGCATTGCCTGGGAGGAGCCCTTACAATTTTTTGTCCGCCTTATTGAAGGAGAACGCCCCTACCCCCAGTTTGGTGCAATCCTCAAGACAACATCGGTCACCCAAGCCGACGACACAATTAGCGGTCTTGCCGATTTTCTTGGCCTTCGCCCCTCTAAGAACAATTCTAAGGTCTACCAGCGTGCCACCCAGCCTTTCGCAATTGGACGGTCGGGAGAATTTTGCTTCCTCCTAGGCACCCTCTTTTCTCCCCAGCAAATACAAACTCTCCCGCCGGAAAATGATCTATCCTCCTTTATCGATTCCCTCAGCTTAGTTAAACAAACCACTGAATTGCCATCATCTCTGGCAAATCATGCTAAACACACGGCGGATGTAAGTCTTTATCTGGAGGGAACTGGAAACAGTAGAATGTTTGAGAGCATGAGTGAAAACACCTTATTGGGCTCTATCTTACCGTTATTCGATCCTTTTTTACAGGACTCCTTTGGAATTTCCCTGCAATCCCAACCAGGGAGTATCTCCTTTGAAGCCCATAATTATTCGCTCGCAGAAGAGGCAGAGAAACCATCCACCAACTCTTTGGAAATGATCAACCAGTTACCCGGTGATGCTCCTCTCGTTGCCCGGATGAGTCTACCCGAAAGTCGTTTTCAGTTATTTCTCTGTGATGCAGTAGACACCGTGCTCAAATTTTTGTCCGGAAACAAACTGGGTGCAGATACTGATTTGCCCGGATTCGATTTGAGTGCCCGGGAACTTCTGAAATTTCCCAGTGGTGATTTTGCGATAGCGGGTGGAGATTCCAGTACCAAGTTTATAACACTCCCCAATGGTCAGTCGATTGCCCAGTCCACTCTCTTATGGACTGGGGGTATGAAAATCGCTCAACCTCTGGCCTTTCGAGAACTCCTTGCCGGTATGAATGCGGGCTTGGGTCTCTCCCCACTCCTGGAGGCACATCAACTTAAACTCACTGAATCTAAAAATTCCCTTTGGATATCTTCCCCGGAATATACCCGTGAGATCAAGCTGGGAAAGCCTATCGAGCCCCTTTCTTTTGAGCGTAGAAAATTATTGAACAATCATCGGTTTGCTTTGGACTTCAACCCCAAGGCTGCTGCCCGCTCGCTCCGTGAACCTGATGGTCTGAGCTTTGATCAGCTCAAACAAATCAGCTGGCTTGATGATTACAGCAACTTATCTATCCGCTTAAATCAGAAAGGAATCCTGCGGGGAGATCTTAAACTCAGCCAACCCGATAAACATGGATGGCAAGTCCTTACAGACCGGATTGGCCAGGAATGGGTAGACCAGGTCAATGCCCGCTTATTTCTGGCCATCGCTCAGGATAACCTCAATGAAGTAATCGAAGCGGTCACGATGGGTGGCTTAATCAATGCAAATGATCGCTTTGGTCACTCCCCCCTCCATTATGCTGCGTACAAAGGGAATCCATTCATTGTTGATTACCTCCTCAGGCATGGTGGCAACCCCAACACCCAGGGAAACCATTTATCCACTCCCTTGCATAGTGCTGCCTGGGGAAAAAACCAGGAGGTGGTTGAACTGCTTCTTGAAGACGGGGCCGAGGTCGATGCCCGTACAGACGAGCTGGAGACACCCCTCATGACTGCAACCCTCAGGGGGCAACTCCAAACCGTTGAAACCTTGCTCGCATTATCGGCCAATCCTCATGCGGTCGATGCCTATGGATCGAACCTCATGGATCTGGCGGGTGCCAGTGGCAACTCATCGCTGGTCGAATTATTCAAGAGTTTGAATGTGAAAATCTCCCATCCCTTACATTTGGCTGCTGGTACTGGTGATTTTAAATCCGTAGACAGTCTGCTGAACTCCGGTCATTCCATCCATGCACAGGATACCTTTGGAGCAACCCCCCTACTGGTTGCAACGGTGGCAGGCAGAGAAGATATGGTGGACTATTTGTTGGAAAAATCAGCCGACCCAAAAGTGGAAGCCAAAGATGGATACTCCCTCCTTCACGGGGCTGCCTTTTCCGGAAATAAAACTTTGATCCGTAAAATGCTGGCCTATGGACTGGATCTAAACCAACGATATGGCCCCGACCGGATCACCCCAGTGGATGTGGGAGAGGAAGGGAGTGAAGGTCTTCTCTACTTGCGTTCCATGGGGGGCCGTTCCAGTTGGGAACTGGGCCCCGAAGAAAAGTAACCTTACCGACTCCTTCCTAGGGAAAATATTCTTTTTCCATTTCGGGTTAAGCATCGGTCCACCTCCCTGGCATTGGGCACAAATTCCTCGAGCTTAGCCCAAAAGCGGGTGGAATGATTCATTTCAGCCAAATGTGCAAGTTCATGATAAATCACATAACTCCCCAAGTCTCTGGGCAATAAGATGATTCTCCAATTCAATGAAACGGTGCCCCGATGCGAACAGGACCCCCAGCGGGTGGCCTGATCCCCAATGCGGACCCTGCCGGCTTTTAGTCCCGTACACTCTTCTGCCCATTGCACCCAGCCAGGCAAGAACTGACTCGCCAACTTGCGACACCCCTCTTTGATCATCGCTTCCTTTTGATCTCCAGAACTTACATGAATTAAAATTCTGTCATTTTCTAAACGGATCCATGGACGATCTGTCTCAACAGACTCCACCACCTTTACCTCTCTTTCGATCATTTGATGACTTAAGCAAATCCTTCCATCCTCCTGAAAATATTGGGCTAAAGAAATAGGCTTGGGGAACTCGAAGCTTTTTCTGCACAGCCAATCTTTGTGATCATGCAAAAACTTTTCTGCCATCTGCCAGCTCATCCTCCTTGGAAAAGTCAGCAGGGCAAAGTCTGGTCTTTTTAACTTTAAATTGATCCTTCTCGAACGGGCACTTTTTCTTACTTCACAAAATATCCTCTGCGGGTTGCCCTCCGCCACAAGATCAAGGACGATTGATCTGGTAGTTTCCAAGTTATGGGTCTGTCTGTGAGGTTGATTCTTCAAATTTACGAACTTGAGAAGATGCAAATTTTCTTAGTGCCGACTCCGGATCAATTCCACTTTCCCGACAGGCAGACACCCATTGAAATAGCATACGCCCAGCCTCCTGCTCCGTTAAATTCTGTGCAGACTCGATGACAGCCTGCCTGTCCCACTCCCCTGATTCCTCAAGCCCAAGCTTCGCTGCCTGCTTGTAGACCTCCAGAGCATAGAGGGTTGAAGGGATCTGGGGAGGAAGTTTCTTAAACAAACCTTTACCCGGTTTTTCCCCCGGGGCTTTTTTCTCCTCAGCCTTGATTTTTTCCCAGCGATCAATGACGGCATCCGCATCCTTCTCCTTATCCTCAGGGTCGCCAAAAACATGAGGATGCCTGCGGATTAATTTTTCGGATATCTCCCGGGCCACATCCTCCAGATCAAATCTCCCTGCCTCTTCTTCAATCTGGGAATGAAAAACGACCTGCAACAAAAGATCGCCCAGTTCTTCCCTTAGTAACTCTGTATTTTCCGTATCGATCGCCTCCAGGACCTCGGCAGCTTCTTCCACCAGGCAACGGGCAATCGATTGGTGGGTTTGTTCCTGATCCCATGGGCATCCATCCGGAGCCCGCAATTTGGCCATCAGCTCTCTTAGTCGTTGAATTTCACTCATCTACAAAAACAATCACTTCTTACATGACTCCTGTAATATTTACCACGAGGAATTTACTTTTGCATCTTATAAGGCTGCATTTACTTTGAATAAAACCTCTACTTAAGTAAAATTCATCACATTCTGATCAAGCAACCATATTACCTATGAAAAATGAAAACAAATCTGCTTGCCCGAACTGTTCGGAATTATGGAACAGGATTGATCGACTTGAGCAAGAAAAAGCAAAAATGCAGAAAAATTACATTATTGGGATCGTCTGCACCACGATTATGGCAACATTGGCTGCCGTTAACCTATTTGTGACGCTCATTAAGTGATTTCAAGGGGTCGAATATCTGGTTCAACTAACCGAGCAGGCTCATGTCAGGGTTTCTTTGTGAGTGATATTGTTTGAATTGATTTCGATCGGGGTCAGTATTGAATCTCCGTCAGATTAAGAAAACCACTCGACTGACGAATAAAATCTCTCACTTTTAAAAATGGACAAACTATCTGAAATCATGGCGGCCAAGCGGCGGGAAATTGAGCCCCGTATTCGCCCCGTACGAGACAGCGAATTATCCAACCTTGGAGAACGATTGAAAGGAGCAGTCTCTTTCCTGGAAGCCCTCTCCAATCCAGATGAACTTTCGGTGATCGCTGAGATTAAGAGAAAATCTCCTTCCGCCGGGGACATTGCTCCCGCAGCCTCCGCCGTAGAACAGGCCCGAGAATATGTAAACGCACAGGCAGATGCTTTATCTATCCTGACCGATGAGCCCTACTTTGGAGGATGTTTGCAGGATCTATGGGATGTAAACGATTTCCTTTGCGTCCATGACCGCAGCACTCCCACCCTCCGGAAAGACTTTATGGTTCACCCGATTCAGGTGCTCGAAGCCCTTGAGGCCGGTGCCCGGGCCATTCTGCTGATCGTTCGTGCCCTCAACGATGAGGAACTTAAGACTTTAAGAAATGCAGCCGACCTGGCCGGGCTCACCTGCCTCTATGAGATCCATGAGGAAGCAGAACTGGAAAAAGTATTACCTCACAACCCACTCCTTCTTGGAGTAAACAACCGCGACCTCAAGCGGTTCAAGACTGACCTCGCCGTAACCGAGCGTTTATTCCCTCAAATCCCTGAGGGGATCATCAAAGTAAGCGAGAGCGGTATTATGGAACCGGCCGATGCCTGGCGGGCCCGTGAGGCGGGAGCCGATGCTGTGCTCTGTGGGGAGGCCCTGATGCGGGCGGATGATGTGGAGGAATTCATTTCCGAGATGAAGGAGAAGGATTACCACTAACCCTGTTCGCTCCGCCCTATGGCACTCAGTCCATCCGCCACCATCGATCTGCTCCGCCAGCTCGATCATTTACCCAATAAAAAACTGGGGCAAAATTTTTTGATCGATGGAAACCTGGTGGAAAAATCAATTTCTATGGCTGCACTTCCGCCCGGACTTCCCGTACTGGAGATTGGGCCAGGGCTTGGCACCCTGACCGAACGCCTCCTCCATCTGGGCCATAAAGTTTATGCCGTGGAGATCGATCGACGCCTGGAAGCTCATCTTCGCCAAAGGCTGGGCTCCTTCATTGAATCTGAACAACTCGATCTGCTACGGGCAGATGCGGTCAAATCTCCCACCGGCAACCTGCCTGCTTCCATCAGTGACTACGCGGTGGTGGCGAACCTGCCCTATGCCATCTCCTCTGCCTGGATGGAAGGCGTGCTCGGTTCAGGAAACCTGCCTATCCGTATGGTGATGATGTTGCAAAAGGAAGCAACCGAGCGGATGCTCGCACCTTCTGGCACCAAGGCCTACAATGCCCTGGCCATCTTTTTACAGGCCTGCTTCCAGTCTGCAGGCACTCATGCCGTACCCGGCCAATGCTTTCATCCTGCCCCTGCGGTGGACTCCGTTTTGCTTCGCATGGACAGGTTGCCCCAACCTTTTGTCTTTTCCCGACCCGTGCGTCTTCTGATCCGACGAATTTTCACCCAGAGACGCAAACAACTGGGCAGCCTGATTAAAAAAGAACCAGAAGAGTTGAGAGTTACCCTGCTTACCTGGCTGGAAAGAAATGCACTATGTCCAACTTTCCGGCCGGAAACAGTTACTGTTTCTCAATGGATCGACTTGGGGAAATCCTTCCCCGAGCAAGAGTAAGGACTGAATTTACCGGTCAGGCAACCGCACCCACCCCGCAGCACTTCTTGTACTTCTTGCCGCTCCCACAGGGGCAGGTATCATTCCGGCCGACCTTGGGAGCCTCCCGTACCACAGGAGTGGCAACAGGCGGAGCGGAAGATTCATCCATCTGGGGAGCGGGGGATGAAGGAGCGGAAAATCGGTCAAAACCAGCTGCACCCCCCGTATCGGGACCGGTGGACTTGGCGGACTTGCTCAGGGTATTGAGCATATTTTCAAAAGCGGCCAGGTTGGTTGCTGCCCGGAACATACCGGAGCAAACATCGGAACGCATCGAGCCCATCATCTCTTCAAAGGCACGGAATGCCTCGCTCTTGTATTCGCTCAGTGGATCTTTCTGCCCATATCCACGCAGACCCACACTGCGGCGCAATTCCTCCATCTCAGTGAGGTGGTCCTGCCAGTGCACATCCACCGCATTGACCACCACATAGCGCTCGAGACTTTGGATCTGCTCAGGGTTTTCCAGTTTCCTTTTCCCTTCGTAAGCCTGCTTAATTTTCTCGAGAATTAAATTTTGGGTACCCTCTTCGCCCAGACCCACAAATTTTTCGGCCGCCAGGTTGAGCGGGAATGTTACATTCAACCAGGAGGCGACCAAGGATTCAAACTCGGGCATCTCTGAAAGTTTAGATGCTTTGTACTCAGCTTCAGGAATGGTGGCTAATCTTTCGCTCACTTCCTCCTCAACCAACTCCAAAAGAATTTTGCCGGGCTCATCTTCCAGAAGGACATCATTACGGATGGAGTAAACAATTTCACGCTGCCTATTCAATACATCATCATACTGAAGCAGGCGCTTACGGATGGAGTAATTCTGCTGCTCCACCTTTTTCTGAGCGTTCTGGATGGACCAATCGAGAGTACCATGCTCCAGCACTTCGTCGTCCCCAAAAGATTTCTCAAGCATCTTGGAAAGTGCCCCCTGGTTGGCAAAGAGTCGCATCAGATCATCTTCCAAAGATACATAGAAGCGGGAAGATCCAGGATCTCCCTGACGGGCACATCGTCCACGTAACTGACGGTCGATCCGGCGCGACTCGTGTCTTTCTGTACCCAGAACCAGTAAGCCCCCTAGGTCCTTCACTCCTTCGCCCAATTTAATATCTGTTCCCCGCCCCGCCCTATTGGTGGCAATGGTGACCGCACCTTGCTGGCCTGCCTGTGCTACAATCTCGGCTTCCTTTTCATGGAACTTTGCATTGAGCACCGTGTGGCGGATGTTGGCCCGCTTCAGCATACGGCTAAAAACCTCAGATGATTCCACCGATGCTGTGCCCACGAGCACGGGTTGTCCACGCTTGTGTGCTTCAGTCAGATCTTCCAATACCTGGTTGTATTTTTGGCGCCTTCCCTTGAACATCAAATCGTTCAGGTCTTTACGGATACACTCCCGGTGGGTCGGAATGACCATCACCCCGAGTCGGTAAATATCATGAAATTCTCCGGCCTCAGTCTCCGCGGTACCGGTCATACCGGCCAGTTTGTCATACATCCGGAAATAATTCTGGATGGTAATGGTTGCATAGGTCTTGGTTTCCTTCTCGATCTGCACCCCTTCCTTGGATTCCACAGCTTGGTGCAACCCATTGCTCCATCGGCGGCCCGGCATCAGACGACCGGTATTTTCATCCACGATCATCACCTTGCCACCTTGCACTACATACTCCTTATCCTTTTCGTACAAAGCATAGGCACGGAGTAACTGGGAAATGGTATGGATACGCTCGCTCTTTACCTGAAACTCCACCTCCGCTTGCTGGCGCTCCTGGCGCTTTTCCTCATCGCTCAGGGTCTTCTTCCGGTCAATTTCAACATAGGTTGTGGCAAGGTCAGGGATCACAAAACCTTCAGGATCACTGGGGCTGATTAACCCTCGACCCAGTTCGGTCAGGTCTGCCTGCTGATTTTTCTCATCGATCACATAGTGCAGTTCTTCTTTAAGGTTATGAGCTCTTTCCTTGTTGTAATCGGAGTTCATTTCCAGATCGAACTTTTCAAAACGCTTACGAATCTGTGCATCCTCCATCATCCGCATGAACTGACGGTGCGTGGGCATACCACGCTTCACCTGATAGAGCTTGGCGGTGGCCTCGTCTAGGCTATCGTCATCAGAATCATCCGAGGTCAAAGTCCGTTTTGCATCCTCAGCTAAGCGGTTGCATTGCCGAACCTGGGCATCCACGAGCTTCGTCACCAAGGGTTTCATCTCCTGGAACGGCAAGGGGTGATCCTCTCGCATCGGACCGGAAATAATCAGGGGTGTGCGGGCCTCATCGATTAGAATCGAGTCCGCTTCGTCGATAATACAAAAGAAATGATCCTTTTGCACCTGATCTTCCCGGCTTGTGGCCATGCCATTGTCGCGCAGGTAATCAAATCCAAATTCAGATGCGGTTCCATAGGTGATATTTCTCTGATACATCTCCCTGCGTTCCGCAGCAGGCATGCTATTTTGTATACAACCTACGGTGAGTCCCAAAAACTCGAATAACGCACCCATCCAATGCGAATCCCGTCGGGCTAGGTAATCATTTACCGTAACCAACTGACAATTTTTACCTGACAATGCATTGAGGTAGAGGGGGCAGGTGGAAACCAATGTCTTTCCTTCCCCGGTGGCCATTTCCGCAATATGCCTCTCGTGCAGGGCCATGCCCCCAATCAATTGCACATCATAATGAACCATCTGCCATTCAATGGGTTGGTCACACACATCAATAGTTCGACCGCACAGTCTTCGGGCACCGTTTTTAACTACTGCAAAGGCTTCGGGCAGGAGCTCATCCAGGCTGGTGCCTGCCTGGTAGCGATCCATAAACTCAGTTGTTTTCGCACGCAATTCGTCATCGCTCAGGCTATGCAGACCCTTTTCCAGTTCGTTGATTCTGGCAACAACCGGTACGCACTTTTTGATAAACTTTCGATACTGCCTACCCTTGAGGGATTGCATAATCGATTGAAAAGGAGAAAACAAACTCATGGTACGATAAATCCTGCTTCGTTGGTTTCGATTTAACTGGAAATCGCTTTGCGAAAGTAAGGAATGGTACGTTCCAGACCATCAGCAAGCTGGACTTTGGGCTCCCATCCCAATACCTTTTTCGCCAGGGAAATATCAGGCTTTCTTTGGGTGGGGTCATCAGAGGGAAGCGGCATCTCTACCAACTTCGAGGAAGATCCCACTTTATCGAGTACCTGCTCTGCCAATTCACGAATGGTAAACTCAACTGGGTTACCAATGTTGACCGGTCCCACGGTCTCCTCCTGTTCCATGGTTCGCAGGATTGCCTCAACTAAGTCATCCACATAACAAAAAGAACGGGTTTGGGAACCATCCCCATAAATCGTCAGGTCTTCCCCTTTGATTGCCTGCACAATAAAATTGGATACCACCCGCCCATCATCCGGAGCCATCCTTGGACCATATGTGTTGAAAATTCTTACCACGCGGGTATCAACTTGATTTTCTCGATGGTAATCAAAAAACAGGGTTTCTGCACAACGCTTCCCTTCGTCATAACAAGCACGCAGACCAATGGGGTTTACATTCCCACGATAGCTCTCGGGTTGTGGATGAACCTCAGGATCCCCGTAAACCTCTGATGTGGATGCCTGTAGAATCCGTGCCCCCACCCTTTTAGCTAAACCCAGACAATTAATCGCTCCCATTACCGAGGTTTTCACCGTCTTAATCGGGTTGTACTGGTAGTGCACCGGAGAGGCAGGACAGGCCATGTTATAAATGCGCTCGACCTCCACCTTAAAAGGATCAATCACATCGTGGCGCAAAAGCTCAAAATTTGAGAAATCCCGTAGATGATCCACGTTCTTTTTATTTCCGGTAAAGAAATTATCGAGGCATATCACCTCGTGCCCCTGTTCGAGCAAACGCTCACATATATGACTGCCCAAAAAACCTGCTCCGCCTGTAACTAATGTTTTCATAAATATCGCAAAGGTTTTTTCTAACAGATAGAGCAGATTTGAAAACCCTTCTTTTCTCAGGTAAGGAAAAGAAAAATTGGTCGGGCCGGTGAGATTTGAACTCACGACCCCTACACCCCCAGCGTAGTGCGCTACCAGACTGCGCTACGGCCCGACCGATCTGCCCGAAGGCAAGGCTAGAAAATGCTTCATCCGAGAACCAGAGTCAAGACTAAGCCCCAGACTCGTAGTTGCGAATCCATGCACTGGACCAAGTTTCAAAATCACCTTGAATAATATGTAACCTGGCCTGTTCCATCAAAGAAACAAAGAAACGCAGGTTGTGTAGGGTGAGAATGGTTCCGGCCAAAGACTCTTTGGCTTGAATCAAATGGCGCAGATAGGCTTTAGAAAATTCCTGCGATGCAAAACTATCAGTATTTTCATCCAATGGGCTGAAATCCTCCTTAAATCTCTCATTTCTTAGATTGAGGGTTCCATTTGCCGTGTAAGCCATACCATGGCGTGCCGCCCGGCTGGGCATGACACAATCAAACATATCTGCACCCAGTCCAACCATTTTCAATAATTGAGTGGGTGTACCTACGCCCATGACATACCTGGGTTTATCCTTGGGAAGAACCTGGGTTGTCCATCCAACCTGTTCCAGCATCTCCTCTTCCGATTCCCCCACGCTCACTCCCCCAACCGCATAACCGGGAAAGTTTAATTCAACCAATTCAGCAGCAGACTTTTGCCTAAGTTCCTGAAAACGACCTCCCTGGACAATTCCAAAAAGATTTCGTGCTTCCGAGGGACCCGAGCCATTCATCCATGCCTCCTGGCATGCGTGTGCCCAAAGCGTTGTACGATTGACTGCACTCTCGACCTCCTCCCTCGAATCATTGGCCGCTGGGCAGACATCCAGACACATCGCAATATCCGACCTCAATCCATCCTGAATAGCCACAGCTTCCTTGGGGCCAAGAAAGATTTCCCGGCCGTCGAGATGGGAACGGAAGCGCACCCCTTCATCTGTAATTTTTCGCAATTTGGAGAGACTAAATACCTGAAACCCTCCACTGTCCGTAAGAACGGGGCCTCCCCATTTCATAAAATCAGATAATCCGCCAGCTTTTCGAACCACATCCACTCCTGGCCTAAGGTTTAAATGATAAGTATTCCCAAGAATGATAGGTGCCTGAACAACCTCTCTGATATCCCTGGGCAAAACACCTTTCACTGTGGCCTGAGTACCCACAGGCATGAAGACGGGCGTGGGCACCTCACCTGAGGGCAAGCATAACGAGGATGCCCGCGCTCCGTCAGAAATAGGGCATGAAGAAACGATGCGAAACTTCGACTCGTTGAGAGATTGCACAGGGGGGTTCATTTATCCTTAGACTATAAAAATTAGCCAAAGGGTAAATGCCATAACACTCTTGCCAGTGTTATGCCTGTGAAACCTTACCGCTCTTGGTATATAAGATGGGTAAGGATGGAATCAATCTCTCAGGAAACTAATTCAGCATCATTCTCCACTAGTTCCGCAGGAGTTTCCCAACGATCTGCCCAACGATTCCAAACTTCCATCGATACAATCTCGGCTTCAATATCTTCTTTTCGACAAACGAAAAGAAACATATCGCGAGCTGCATCGGCACTCACGCAATTAAAGTGCCGAGTGGAAGGGAAATCTGAGCCAATACGACGAAACTCAATACGAAACTCGTGGAGTTCTTCTATATCTTCACGCCTGCCCATACCATAACAGACAACAACTTTCCAAAAAAAGCAAACTCAGTTATTAACAATATTAATAAATTTTATTAGCAAAACACAAAGTAAGTAAGAGAACCTTAATTATAGGATATATTTGATCTCTCTGAATCAATATCTTCCCAACGATCAGCCCAGCGGTTCCATTTTTCTACTTTATCTAAAGTCGGAAGCGTCGAACGCTTATTACAGGCATACTCAAACATATCCTTCGCCTCCCTGTAATTATGAGCCAAGAAATATTTGTCCGAGAAACCAGCAGATCCATCTATATGATAATGAAACCTAAACTCGAAAAGATCATTTTTGTGATCTATACTCATATCTACAGAGTATCCCAGTTTTTCAATTTTATCAAATTTTACAGGCTTTTTTTACTTTTTTCAGGTCTTTTGAAAATTATTTTTGCTCTTTTACGTATAATTTTGAATTTCAATATTTACATCAAGAGTCATCCAAGCTGTCCAATTCATGGAGGTGTGCAATATCGCCCCAACTGACCAGACTCCAGCCCTTCGATGATTTTTGTATTCGATTTACCGAACAATTGAGTAGTAAAAAATTACGGGGTGCATCCAGCCCAATCCCAAGTACTTTTCGAAAAATAGCCCCCAGAACACCACCATGCGTGACTGCAACTACTTTTTTACCAGGGTGCAAAGTCGCCAGCTTCTCCATGGCAGAAAAACAACGATCGGAAAACTGGCAAAAGCTCTCCCCTCCCGGAGGCTGATAACTGGGACCATTCTCGCAAAAAGACTGGTACACCTCAGGTTGCTTTTTCAGCATTTCATCGGTGGTCAGTCCCTCCAATACACCAATATCTCTTTCCCGGAGTTCTGGCATAAGCTCAAAAGACCAATGACTTGGAGCACCCACTAACTTCGCGGTGTGCTGTGCCCGTTGCAGGTCACTTACATAGACAAAATCAACCTTCTCCCTCTTCATCCTCTCTCCCAGAGCCTCTGCCTGTGATATTCCTCGCTTGCTCAATGGAGAATCCGCATGCCCCTGCCAACGACCTGTGAGGTTCCACTCGGTTTCTCCGTGTCGGATTAAGACGATTTCTGTGCTATCTTCGGACATAACTAAAAACAGATTGGATGGCGCCGAGGACCAGCCACCTTACCTAAGGGGAACTTTCTTACTTATTCGGTGTTGGCCGAAAATTCCATGTTGGGGTACCGGATGGATCTTCCGCATATGGGGATCTGCCCAATCCATAGTCCTCAGGTTGCATATCCATATTTTTCCAGTAATCCTTCTTGTTATTGAGGAAACCGTAAAAGGATGGGTAAAAAGGATCCACATATTCAACATCTGCATTGGATGGAACCTCGAGACCAGTAAGATGGTAGGTTGCATTGATAAGTAAACGACGAAGGTCTTCACTTACTAAATCCACAGACCCACCCATGGTTGTGCAAAACGCAGTGCCATAGTTTCCACTGGGAGAAGTATAGGGGTGTATCCAAGCCAGCGGTTGCATAGGATTGTTTTTGGAGTCTACCGGCTTGGAGTCAGGATTCAGATTTTCTGTGACCTGCCCCCTAAGCAAAATAGTATCCCGATCGGTCAGTGCTCTGATTCCATATACATCAGTTGGACCAAATACATCCTTAACACTGTTCAGTATTGGGTGATCAGCATTCGCAGACTCAATGACGCCGCGTGCCCCTTCCTTCTTATGATCCCCATGATGGCTGACCCATCCTTCTCCAAGAATTTTTGGTCCGAAATCCTTGAAAGTTATTTTATCACCAAAAGTGCGGTCGTTCAGCCACTTAAACGCATGAGTGGAGGTTCTAATACCGATAACTGGTTTACTAGCATTCAGGAATTGAGTGATATGCTTGGCATCTTCGGTCGATGGATCCCGGAAACGGGTACCAATAATCATCAGGTCTGCATGATCGAGATAATGCCATCCTTTCACCCCTTGGTGATTGTTGGGGTCAATGTAAGCACCTCCCTCATCCCACGAAAATAGAACTTTGCAGGTAAACCCGTGTTTTTCAGCCAAAATTTTGGCCAACATGGGCATACTCTCTTCCGTGCGGTATTCTTCATCACCGGAGACTAAGACCACGGTCTTACCCTTTCCTGGCCCATCCTTACCCTCCAAGTGGAGGACATAAGGGTCGGATGCAGATTTTGAAGAGGAATTCGGTTCTCCAGACAGAGAGGAAAAGAAAGCTCCTAAAAGGGCACTAAGAGAAAGAATGAGTGGGATGAGAGAGGGCTTCATTAAAAACTTTAATTACTTATCTTCGCCAGCTCCAAAAAAGGATTTGGTTCCGGACCAAGCTGCCTTGGATTTTTCAGAAACATAATTTCCCGCCTTGGTTACAAAACATCCGGATAAAGAAAGCATACCTAAAAGAAGGACACCCGAAACGATGATTTTTAGTTTATTCATATAAGTTTGATTGTAGATTAGAATTAAAATGCCCTAAACGAGCTAACCTCATTAGTACTTGTATTCAAGGATGTCACAAGGAATTTTTTCTCATTTACCTGAATCGAAATCAGCAGGATTTTTTTGATTTGTTTCATGACTTTATGATTCGCCTTTTGTTCTCTTTTCCATAAGCTATATAGATATGTTCAAAAATATACCATTCAATCGGGTGGAATGGGTGACGAGTGGATTTCTCATCTTTACTGCCATACTTACTGTAACTGCGGTTCCTTATTACCTTTGGACCTACGGGTGGGACTGGTTCCTTTTCGGAGTTTTTCTCTTTTTTTACATCTCCACTGGTATGAGCATTACCGTGGGATACCATCGACTGTTTTCCCACAAAGCATTTCAGGCAAAATGGCCAGTTAAACTTTATGTACTTCTCTTTGGAGCAGCTGCATTTGAAAACTCTGCCATTTGGTGGAGCTCCGAGCACCGCAAGCACCATAAACATGTGGATACCGATGAAGACCCCTACGATATCACCAAGGGCTTTTTCTGGGCTCACATGGGTTGGCTCATGTTCAAACTGAAGCCTGAGCCCCCCCTCGACAATGTCCACGACCTTCACAACGACAAATTGGTCGCCTGGCAGCACAAATGGGTCCATCTTATTTCTTTTGTGGTTAGTTTCATCGTGCCCGCTCTGATTGGATACTACTATGCTTTGTATTCTGGAAACATGTTGCCATCCGTTGGAGCCCTCGGAGGGTTCCTGATTCCTGGTGTTGCCCGGGTGGTCATGGTGCAACATGCCACATTCTGTATCAATTCTCTGTGTCACATGATTGGTAAACAACCCTACTCCACCGATCATTCCGCCCGCGACAGCTGGATTGCAGCCATTTTTACTATGGGAGAAGGGTACCACAACTACCACCACGAGTTTGCCTGGGATTATCGAAATGGGGTAAAACCCTGGCAATTGGATCCTTCCAAGTGGATCATTTGGACCCTCTCTAAGCTTGGCCTGACCAGCGAACTCAAAAGAGTGGCCAATGAGCGCATCCTGCTTGCTGAAACCAAAGAGGTCTCCCGGATTGTGGAGCACAAATTATCTGCTTTTCAGTCCGCTCAAAACAAGAGCACTGAGATCGTGGAGCAAGCGGCGGCCAATCTCGAAAAATTGGGCGAGCGTCTAACCGAAATTCATAAAGAGCTTCAAACTGCCATCCGCGATAAGATTGACCTGTCCAAAAGCAAGTTGAGCGAACTTCGTCTCGAGGTTCAATCGATGGTTCAAGAGGTTGAGTCATTTGGGAAACTGGCGGTCGCTTAAAGTATCCAGCTTCTCTCCATATAGCCGCAATCATTTTGAATTGTGGCTTGCTCGTAAGCAGATTCTGCATTGATTGGGCTTATATTATATGAGTACAACCAAAGCTTATTCCGCTTCAGCTGCCAAAGCCCGTGTCCTTCCGACCGAAATTGAACGCCGTCCAGTGGCGGCAAGCGATGTACAAATCGCTATCGAACATTGCGGGGTCTGCCATACCGACATCCATTTTGTAAACAACGACTGGGCTATGACTAATTACCCGGTTGTACCAGGTCATGAGATTGTGGGTCGGGTCACTGAAGTTGGATCAGCCGTATCCAAATTTAAGGTTGGCGATCGGGCGGCCATCGGTTGCCTGGTCGATTCGTGCGGAGTGTGCTCAAATTGTGAGAATGGATACGAGCAGTATTGCCTCAACGGATTTACCGCAACCTACAACTCAGAAACAAAGGACCCAGGTGGTTTTACTTACGGCGGGTATTCCCAAAGTATCGTTGCCCAGGAATCCTTTGTTTTAAAAGTTCCCGACAGCCTTAAAGGGCCGGGAATCGCCCCCCTCCTCTGTGCTGGGATTACCACCTATTCCCCCCTCAGAAACTGGCAGATCGGCCCCGAAAGCAAAGTTGGTGTAATTGGCTTAGGTGGACTCGGTCATATGGGAGTAAAATTTTCCCACGCTTTGGGTGCCCATACCACTATGATTACCTCATCCCAGCAAAAGGGGGAAGACGCCCGCCTGCTTGGTGCAGACGAGGTATTGCTTTCCAGTTCCATGGATGCACTCGCCAAGGAAGCGGGAAGTTTTGATTTTCTACTCAACACCATTCCGGTAAACCACGACCTCACACCTTACCTCGAACTGCTCAAAACCAACGGCACCATGTGCGTGGTCGGGGCTGTCGAGCCATTAAGTCAGGTCAATGCAGCCCAGCTTATTTTTGGTCGCCGAAGCCTGGCAGGTTCTCTCATCGGGGGCATCGCTGAGACTCAGGAAATGCTCAATTTTTGCGGTGAGAAAAACATTCTTTCAGAAGTCGAGGTCATCCGCATGGATGAAATTAACGATGCCTACATCCGCATGCAGAAAAACGAGGTGAAATATCGCTTCGTTATCGATTTAAGTAGCTTAAACTAAAATCTTATTTTGGCTTCCCCTGGTATGGCACAGGGAAAATCAAAAGAGGAAGCGAATTAATTTTCCTCCGAAAAATTCTTATCGATTTGAGAAAAACGATTAGAGAGGAATGGGTTCGAAATACGCCGACCTATGTTTTTCATGTGTGCAACATACTTATCAGCCAACACCTCCATAACGTTGGTGTTATCCAAATGGACAGATGCCATAAAGGTATCGCTATCCCCTTGGCGTGCGACCACATATTCTTCAGAAACTGGATGAAAACGGGTTACCGTCACAGTTGAACCAACTTCAACCCCAATACTTGCAGATAATGCGAGATCCGAAAGCACCACCGCTTTATTGACCACCTTCACTTCACAGGGAAAAGCGAGAGTGGAGTTTAATTGAGACCAATCCTTAATTTCTTCTAAAAATTCCTGGGGAATTAAAGGGACATAGAGTTCCGATGGATCCACATCCACCAAGGACTGTTCAACCTGGGCTTCTTTTTCCATACTGATCAAGGTAGCTAACTCCTCCTGGGATTCCATAAGTTTCGCTTTCAAGGAGTCGTATTCGTAATCTCGATAGCTCAGTTGTTCCTTCAATTCTTCCGCTTCTTCAGAAAGAGAGGTTGTAAGGATATTCAGGTTGTTATTTTCGAGCACAAGCTCCTGATTTTCAGCTTCGAGGTTTTTCTTAAGTTGCAGGTAAAACTCTTCATTCTTTTTCATGCCTTCCAGCTCTTCCTGCAAAGCAACCACTCGAATAGGTGCATCATGGTCGAAAGAGTTGTATAGGCTAAACATCCCAATCACCGCAAAACAAGCAACTGCCAGACTGACCATCGATACAGAATTAAACCTCGAGCCCTTCCTAAGTTTCTCACGCCGTACACGGGTAGCATGATTCAGGCTTTCCACCTTACTTTGCAGTTCTTTCAAAGCGGTAGTCTTAAGAGTATCCTCTTCGGAAGCGGTACGCAGACTGGTAATAGCCTCCTCTAAATCCATTTTTACCTTCGATACCAATTTGTTTTCCTTGAGCAAACGATCTGCAAGTAATCCGGCTAGATTCAAGCAAAGCTGCCCGGCAATCGAACCATGGCTGCCGATAAAGGAGAGCAATTGGTCGTGGTCCATTCTCCATAGGATGCAAAGTCCACGGGTTTCAGAAGTGGCAGAAGCAACATGACCGCGGAGAAATGCAACTTCCCCAAAGGTATCTCCCGTGCCAAGATCTGCAATGGTTTGCTGTTTCCCACGGTCGTCTTTTTTGGACAGCTCCACCGAACCGGAAACTATCATGTAGAGGTAGCTTTGTTTATCTCCCTCGCGTGCTACCAGTTCATCTTCTGCAAGCAACCATTCTCCCTCAGAGATAAGTGCTTTAGCATCCTTAGGATCTAGGTTGTAACAAAGCCCAGAAGTCGGCAGTTCATAGCCTGCTTCTAATAGGTCTTCTTGAAATAAAGTTTTCATTTTAGTTTGTAGATAAAGTGTAGTAGGAGAGTCAAAAACGCGGACATGTGCTAGTGTTTGCAAGCATTGTGCCAAGTTAATCCCATCTCCCGATATAGTTTGTTTATTTTAGCTGATAGCTAAGTTTGTTTAGTTACTGAACATTTATAGACTAATTGTGAATAACGCAAGCGACATCAGCCTGTTTTATTGTTAAATTCTTGTAACAAACATACCCTAATTTTGCTTCGAAAGCTGGGAAATAAGCGGATAAATACAAAACGATAAGGCCATCGCAGACAACCCGACTGGCCACCCATCCCATCCTAAGAAGGATTCCATTCCAAATAGGTAGTGCCCCAACCAAAGAACCGTACCCAAAAGCATGGAGGCCAAAGCCCCTGCACCGCTCTTCTTTCTGGCAAACAAGGCATAGGTCAATGGGGCCAGTAGAGAAACCATCCCCAGCTCGTAGCTTGCCTCCAGCATGTCATAGGCATTTTCACCCGCCAGGGCCAAACACAGACTGATTCCCCCCATAAGGCAGACCCCTATCCGAAACTTACCCAACCGCTCACCCAATTTCTCGTCCTTGAGCAGAAGGTCGTTGACCAGCACGCTCGCCGGAGCGAGAAGGGCACCATCTATAGTCGAAAGAATGACCGACATCAGCGTGACCACCAGCAGCACGACCATCACCGGATGCAGCGAAACCCCAGCCACCTGCAACACCACCGCCTGCTCCTCGCCCAGATTCATCACCCGGCCTATCAGTCCGAGTATAATTGGGCTCAACCCCAATAGGAGGTAGGCTCCGCCTGCAATCCAGCAAGCCCGCCTGGCCACCGCTTCGCTCTTCGACGAAAAAACCCGTTGGGAAACATCCTGCGAAGGAATGTTACCTAGGGCACCGGCTGCCACCACACCAATAAAGCCCACAAGCGAGGCCATGCTCTCCCGGGGAACAAATACCCTGTGCCCCTCCGGCAATGCATTCCAAACCTCGACGAGTCCACCCGCTCGGGCGAGTGCTTCGAAAGTAAGTACCAGTAGCCCGACCATCACGAGTCCCAACTGAAAGGCATCGGTGAGGCTGACCGCCCACATTCCTCCCATCGCCGTGTACGCCGTACCAATCAGAGCCACCACCGCCAGCGTCCACCCGAAGGGCAGATCGAAGAAAAGGGTGATGATGCCAGCCAGGGCCATAAACTGTGCGGCGATCCAGCCGAGGTAGGGAGGAATCATCAGGATGGCTCCCAACCGACGCGTTTTCATCCCAAACCTTCTTCCAAATATTTCCGGCAAGGTCAGCAGCTTTTCCCGCCAGAGAGGCCCTGCAAAAAAGGCTCCGAAGATCAGAAGGCATAGGCCCGCTCCAAAAGGATCAAGGGCTGCTCCCTGCAGACCGACCCGGTAAATTTCGTCAGCCGCCGTCATCAATGTGCCAGCTCCAAACCAAGTCGCCAGCAGGGTGGCCGTGGTCAACCCCAGCCCCAGCCTTCTTCCCGCCACAATAAAGTCTTCTGCCCCACGCACCCGCTTGCTCGCCAGGTAACTGATCCAGATCAGAACCAGCAGGTAGATCGCCATGGACCACGCCACCCAAACGGCTAGCTCTCCTGTAAGCTGTTCCTGCGGATTCATAGTTAGAGTAAACTCAAACGCCCCTTACAGTTCCACATCATCCTGCCAGATAAGATTGGGAGCTTTCCGGCCAGATTTTTTGGCCCAGGCATCGATTGCTTCTTCCACCTGTTGCCGCACCAATATGCTCATTTGGTGACG
>CAXBQX010000026.1:0-29929 GCA_963978365.1 uncultured Opitutales bacterium
GAGGCTCTTCGACGAAAGAGCCTCTTTTTTATGTCCAAATATCTTGGTCAAGCATCTGCTTGGTGGCAGCATCAGCCCATCCACGATTAGCAGCCGGGCTGGCGGGGCTGGGATGAAGAATCGTTCCGATTTTTACCTCCATTCCAACAAGGGCTTCCTCTGCCCGCTTTCTGGCAAAACCACCCACACCCACCAGCCATTCAGGCTCGAGGATTTCCACCACTTTGCGTAGGTGGCAATCACAGGCTGCTTCCAATCCGGCTCTTTCCTCCGCCGGCAATTTATCAGGGGTACGGTTGCGACTGCTCTCCTCCATAAAGACCAGAGGGCAGTAGTTGGCCACAAAATGATCCAGAAAAAAGTCTTTAGCCAATGAGAACCGATCAGCAAACAGTCCCCATAATCTGCGCCCACTGACCTCACTCTTGGCACAGGCCAACCCTTCCACGGGACGTTTGGGATGCTCGGGGATAGGCTTACTAACCTCACCCTGGAGCCCCATCCAGTCACGAACTGCAGGGATCTCCCCAAAAGGCACCCCCGTCTGAGCCATCCCAAAGGGACCTGGGTTCATGCCCAGAAAGACCACTTTCTTTTTGGTTTTCCCGGCGAACTCGAGATAGGACTGGTGAATTTCCCAGGCATAGTCCAAGGGATTGTAAACATAGGCGGTTGGCTCCCCAAATTTCAATGCCGTTACCTCCATGGACAAGGCTTGGGCTGCTTCGATTAATGCTTTGGCTTTACTCATTAAAAGTCTGTTTCCCTTAACTCGCTGAAGAGAGAGCTTCGAGCTCATCCCATTGCTCATAGGCGGCAAGGATATCGATTTCCAGTTTCTCTAATTCTCTCTGGTCTTTTTGTGGATCACTATTGGGGTCTCGGTAATAGTTTGGGTCCTGCATTGCCGCGGTGATCCGGTCTCGTTCCGCTTCCATCCGCTCGATCTGGGCAGGCAAGGTTTTGAGGGCTTCACGCTCCTTATTGAGGAGCTTTCGTTTTGGAGGGTTGGCCTTGTCACCCTCCTTCTGAGTGCCTGCCAAAGCTTTCGCCTTGGGAGCAGTGGGAGCGATCATCCGGTCCATCCATTCGGTGGAAGCACCGGCATACTCCTCCACCCCTCCCCTGCCATCGAGAGCCAGGGTGGCTGTGACCACATGATCGAGAAAGTCGCGGTCATGACTGACCAAGAGGAGGGTTCCGGAATACTCAAGCAGTCTTTCCTCCAATAACTCAATGGTCTCGACATCAAGGTCATTGGTCGGCTCGTCCATTACCAGAAGATTGGCGGGCTGCAAAAACAACTTGGCCAAAAGCAGGCGGGCACGCTCGCCCCCGGAAAGTTTTTTGGCCGGTGCCCGGGCTGTCTCCGGTAAGAAAAGAAAATCTCGCAAGTAGGAAAGGATGTGCTTCCTATCCCCATTGATCACCACAAAGTCGCCATTGGGAGCGACATTTTCAGCCACCGACCAATCCTCACGGATCTGTTCCTTCAGTTGATCAAAATAAGCAATTTCCAATTTGGTCCCATGATCGACTTCGCCCTTTTGTGGTTCCAATCGTTTGAGCAGGAGCTGAAGAAAGGTCGATTTCCCGGAACCATTCAATCCGACCACCCCGATCTTATCTCCCCTCCAGATAGTGGTGGAAAACTCCCGAACGATGGACTGCTCACCCCAGGCATAGCTTAAGTTTTGAACCGAAATCACCTTGCGACCGGAGGATTGGGCCTGGTTGCTCACCAGGCTTGCTTTCCCCTGGAGTTCCCGGCGGGCCGCCCGTTCCTCCCTCAGCTTAAACAATGCCCGCACCCTGCCCTCATTACGAGTACGACGGGCCTGGATGCCCTTTCGTATCCAGACCTCTTCCTCAGCAAGTTTCTTATCAAAAACCGCATTGTTTTTTTCTTCCGCGGCCAGCACCTCCTCGCGGCGTTGCAGAAACTTCTCATATCCGCAGGTCCATGAGGTTAATTTTCCGCGGTCCAATTCAAGGATACGGGTAGCCACCCTCCGCAAAAATGCCCGATCGTGCGAAACAAAAACTACCGCAAGATCCGACTTCCGCAGAAATTCCTCCAACCAGCGAATTCCCGCGAAATCGAGATGATTGGTCGGCTCATCCAAAATGAGCAGGTGAGGTTCCCCCACCAGTGCCTGGGCCAGCATGGCCCGGCTCTTGTTCCCGCCCGACTGTTGGTCGAATGCCTCATCTGGACGCAACCCCACCCGGTCAATCACCGAGGCCACCCGATGATCCAGGCTCCAACCATCCGACTGGTCCAGTTCTTCCTGGAGTCGGTCGACTGTTTCGCTCTTTGCCACATCCAAAGGGTCTTCTGCAAGAGCCTGCACGGCTTTATTGTATGCCCGGAGCAAGTCCGCGGACTTGCCCAACCCGCGGGCGACCACATCGAACACCGTACCCTCCAACCCTTGGGGAATTTCCTGATCCAGCTTGGCAATTCGCAGATCGGGCATCCGTTCATACTCCCCCTTGTCCGGGCTCACCTGTCCTGAAAGGACGCGAAGTAGGGTGGACTTGCCTTCCCCATTTCTTCCCAACAGACAAATTCTTTCCTTTTTATCGATGGTTATCCCAACATCGTCGAGCAGCAGAGGTCCGCCAAAGGAAACGGAAAGATTGCGATAACTAAGCAGGGCCATGGTTCTAGGAGACCAGGGCTTAGGCCGGTACCGGCAATCCGAGATGGTTCAACACTTCGCTCAGGGTGCGGGTGTTGAAAACATTTTTCCGGCCCAGCCATCCCTTGCGGGCAGCATGAACCCCAGCCAACTGGTAGTCGAAATGATGCAGGGCGTGGGCGTCTGGATTGATGCAGCAAAGCAGTCCCCGTTCGGCCGCCCGCTTCCAGTGCCTCCAATCCATATCCAGGCGCATGGGGTTGGCGTTGAGCTCAAGCATTTTCCCATTGGCTAGGGCGGCATCGATGACTTTTTGCACCTTCATTTTGCTGGCCTCCCTGCGGAGCAACAAGCGTCCGCTCAAATGCCCCAGCATAGTCACCCGCGGATGTTCGATCGCCCGGATCAGCCGTTGGGTCATGGTCTCCTCATCCTGGGTCAGTCCATTGTGAACGGAGGCCACCACATAGTCCAGTTGCTCCAGCACCTCATCATCAAAGTCCAACCTGCCCCCAGAAAGTACATCTACCTCGGAGCCGGCAAGCAAACGGACATGAAACCGCCCGCTTGCATTTAATTCTTTGATAGCCTGAACCTGTTTAAGCAGGCGTTTCTCATCCAATCCATTTGCCTGAAAGCTCGATTTGGAGTGATCGGCAATCCCGAGGTACTCCCACCCCCTGCGGTCGGCTTCCTCTGCCATCTCCTCCAAGGTATTTCGACCGTCTGAAGCGGTGGTATGATTATGAAAGCAACCACGCAAATCCTCGTATTGCAGAAGTTCAGGCAATTCGCCCCGCTCCGCCGCTTCCACCTCTCCCATGCCTTCGCGGAGTGAGGGTGGAACAAAGGTTAGGCCAAGGGCACTAAATACATCTTGCTCTGAATGGGCTTCAATTGGACCGGCCTTACGGGACGAATCCTTCTCCTCCTCTGGGCGAAGGCCCCACTCGCTGAGGCTCAAGCCAAGCGACAGGGCTTTCTGTCTCATCCGTACATTATGATCTTTGGATCCGGTAAAGTGGTGCAGGGCAAAATAAAACTGCTCCGGCGGAACCACCCGTAAATCCGCCTGCATTCCGCCCTCCAGACGAATGCTCGACTTGGTGTCCCCATGGGCGGTGACTTCAGCGATTCCCTCCATCGTGGTAAACCAGTCCATAATCGGACCTGGGTTGCTGGAAGCCACGATGAAATCTAGATCCCCCACCGTTTCCATCCCCCGGCGAAAACTACCCGCTGCCTCCGCCTGTTCCACTTCGGGGAGGGCCTGTAAATCCGGCAGAATACGTTCCACAACTTTTCTGGCATCCCACCAGAGATGACGGGCGGCATAGGCCTCGCGGTTCTTGATTCCAGATAAAATCTTTTCCTGAGTCTTCTCTCCAAATCCCTTTAACTCCGCAACTTTGCCCTCATTACATGCAAGGGTTAAAGATTCGATCGAATCCACCCCGAGTAGTTCGTGCAAGGCTTTGATCTTCTTCCCTCCCAGTCCTGGAACTTCCAGCAGGTCCATCAATCCAGCGGGAACTGAAGCGACTAGTTTGTTATAAAATTCGAGTTCGCCGGTGGCGTGAAGGGTTTCAATCTTTTCGGTCAGGGCCTTGCCGATTCCGGGCACCTCACCCAGTTTTCCAGAATTAATGACTTCGCCCAGATCTTCCTCCATCGTTTGCAGGGTACGGGCACCGGAAAAATAGGCCCGTATTTTAAAGGGGTTCTCCCCCTTAATTTCCAGCATAGTGCCGATGCGCTCGAGCACTTCAATGATGTCCTTTTTGTCCATGTGGATAATAGTAAAAGAAGTTGTTCCAATGACATCGAAACAAAAGTGGAGCAACTTGCGCACATTCACCTAGGATTCCATGCTCTGGTTGATTATTTCCGGGAATCTTACACTTAGGCTTTGCCTGCTATTGCCTCTCCCGCTATGTCAGCAGATTCATGAAAACTTCATTCCTTTTTCTCGTTTTAAGTTTCTTCTCTGCTACCCTTGGTTGGTCCGCGGTCACTCTGCCTAATGTCATTGGGGACAACATGGTTTTGCAACGCGACCTCCCTGTGCCCATTTGGGGATGGGCAGAACCCGGGGAACAGGTGACCGTATCTTTTGACGGGCAGTCCAAAACCACTCTAGCAGGTGGAGAGGGCAACTGGATGGTTACCTTGGATAAATTATCGGCCAATTCTGAACCTGCCAGCCTCTCCATCAAGGCAAGCAACGACATAATGTTACAAAATATTTTAGTGGGTGAGGTCTGGATCTGCTCGGGGCAGTCCAACATGGAGTGGCATGTCCGCCAATGTGCAAACCCGCAGGAAGAAATTGCCAACGCCAACTATCCCCAGATTCGTCTCTTTGATGTACCGGGTCACACGATTCATCAATTCCCTCAAACCAAAGGAAATGGCAACTGGCAGGTTTGCTCGCCCGCTACCATTCCCACTTTCAGTGCCACCGGATATTATTTTGGACGCCGAGTGCACAAGGCCCTGAATGTACCCGTCGGTCTGATTGGTTCCAACTGGGGGGGCACCCGGATTGAACCCTGGACCACAGTGGATGGGTTTCAATCCGTGCCCGAGCTTTCCAGTCTCGCAGATCAAGCCGCGTCTTATAAACCTGATTCGAAGATCGGAGCAGGATCACCTTCTGCGATCTACAATTCTATGGTCCACCCCCTAACTCCCTTTGCTTTGCGCGGAGCCATTTGGTATCAAGGTGAATCCAATGGAAATGAGGGTGAAAGCTATTATCAAAAGAAACATGCCCTGGTGAATGGCTGGCGAAAGGCCTTCCAAAACCCAGACCTTGCTTTTTATTGGACTCAACTGTGCAGCTGGGACAGTGGTAACCTTTATAAAAAAGGGGAACCAGACAAACATTCCTGGGCCAATAATTGGGGACCACTAAGGGAAGCTCAGTTCAAGGCACTGGATATTTCCAATAGTGGAATGGCAGTGATTATCGACTTAGCAGATGCTCATAACCCCGGTGATATTCACCCCCGCAACAAACAGGATGTAGGTTGGAGGCTTGCTCAGTGGGCCCTTCATCAAACTTATGGAAAGAAAGAACTGATTCCATCTGGTCCCCTGCTCGAAAAACAGGAGATCGAAAACGGAAAAATCCGGCTTTCATTCAAATACACCGGTCGTGGCTTAATGGTCGGCGAGAAAAAGGGAACGGAACCAACCAATCCATTACCGAATGGTAAGCTTAACGAATTTGAAATTGCCGGTGCCGACAAGCAATGGTTTCCCGCCGATGCGCAAATCGATGGCCACCAGGTTGTGGTATCATCCACTCAGGTGAAAGAACCAATTGCGGTTCGCTACGCCTTCTACATCTGTCCGATTCGGGCGAATCTTTACAACCAGGAAGGGTTACCTGCCTCCCCTTTCCGTACCGACAACTGGTGAAGTAGAGGTATTTATTGGAGAGGAAACCCTCCAACAAAACGGCTTACTGCATCAGGATTCACAACACTAGGGTATTTATTCATCCGCTTCTGCCCATCCATACCCTTGAATCAGGGCGAGCAAAGATGCGAAAAGAAACAAAGCAATAAACTGGTGAATCAAGGGAAGAAAAACTGGGTAGTCACTTATGTAAAGGAGAGTCCCAACACCTAAAGTAAATTGCAGAGTAACAAAAAAGGCGGTGCGTTTAGTCCATCTCGAAAGCCAGGCATTCAGACATCCAGATTTCAGAGTACGCCAACAGAAGTATAGTACGCCTATTGCCAGACATGTTCCCATCCAGCGGTGGATGAATTGCACGGAAAATTTATCGGAAACAAAATTCGACCAAAAAGGAGATGCTGAAAAGAGTGCCTCCGGCATCAACTCACCCCCCATCAGTGGATAGGTATTAAACCCATATCCTGCCTTCATGCCTGAAGTGAATGCACCATAAATAATTTGCAGACCTAGAACGGAAACCAAAACAATGGCCCACTTTCTAAAGCTATTGCTCGGAAAGGATAATTTGCCCGATGGTTTTTGCATCAAACCGAGCGAAGTCCACCAAGCCAGTCCGAAGATTGCAAAGGCGAGACTGAGGTGGGCAGCGAGACGGAAATGACTGACCTCAGGATCCTTAACCAACCCGCTCATGACCATGTACCAACCCATCAATCCCTGTGCACCCACCAGTAAAACGAGTAAGGCTCCTTTGATTTTCAACCCGCATTCGAGCTTTCCCCTCACCAGAAACCAGAGGTAAGGAACCAAGCAGATCAAACCAACGATCCGTCCCAGTATACGGTGCAAATATTCCCAAAAGAAAATGTACTTAAACTCGGACAGGGACATTCCCTGGTTGACGAGCTTGTACTGGGGGGATTGTTGATATTGGGAAAACTCATCGACCCACGCCTGCTCGCCAATGGGGGGAAGGATTCCAGAAACCGGACGCCAATCGACCATCGAAAGACCCGATCCAGTCAGGCGGGTGATCCCACCAACCAACAAAATTACCATGACACTCAGGCAAACAGCCCGGAGCCACCAAATCAGAGTGGCACGATGGGAGAGACTATTTTCAGGATTATCCATGATTGGTTCATTTGAATTGGAAAGACTATCCTAGCTGCTCAAGAGATGCCCGCAAAACTAATGCTTACATTTTATCAAATCTGGTGTTGTAAGAATTCCCATTTGCTTTGCCAAATTTTTCATACCTGCAAATCTGTTTGCTCTTTGTTTCATGCTCATTCTATCCAATATTAGTAAACGATACGGGCCCAAAATACTCTTCAAAGAGATTTCCTTGCGGGTCGCCCGAGGAGAGCGGATGGGATTGGTTGGACCAAACGGGGCGGGAAAGACCACCCTCTTTTCCATCCTGCTTGGGAAAAACATCGAGGATGAAGGTGTGATTGAATGGGAGCGGAATTTACGCATTGGGTATCTTCCCCAGGAAAGTGCCCCGGCAGGCGAGGAAACCGTGCTCGAACTGGCCACCTCCATATCGGAAGAACTCACAACTGTGCTCGCCACCCTGCGGTGCACCCCCTCCCCCGACGATCCTCAGCGGGCGGAAGCTTTGGAAAAATTTGCTGAACTGGACGGGTATAACCTCGAAGCCCGGGCCAAAAAAATTCTTTCTGGCCTTGCCTTTGATCAGAACGATTTCAACAAGCCGGCCAAGACCCTGAGCGGAGGCTGGATCATGCGGGCTCACCTCGCCCGCCTGCTGGTGATGGACCCCGACCTGCTGATGCTGGACGAACCCACCAACCACCTCGATCTGGAAACACTTGGCTGGTTTCAGTCGCAGTTACAAAAATTTACCGGTTCCCTGCTGGTGATCTCCCATGACCGGGCCTTTCTCAACGCCGTCTGCACAGGGATTCTCGAAATCAGCAACCGCCGGATTACCCGCTACCAGGGAGGCTTCGATGCCTATCTCCTGCAAAAGGAGGAGAGGCGGGTGCAGCAATGGGCGGCCTATGAAAACCAGCAGCGGGAAATTGCCCATCATGAGGACTTTATCCGCCGCTTCCGGGCCAAGGCGTCCAAGGCATCCCAAGCCCAGGCAAGGATTAAGTTGCTCGAAAAGATGGAGCGGCTCGATCCGCCCGAAGAAACCGAAAAGAGTATTGCTTTCAGGTTCCCCCAGCCTCCCCGCAGCGGGCAACGGGTGGCCACCCTTTCTCAGGTTAGGCAGGCCTATGGGGATCACCTTGTCTACCGCGACCTCTCCCTCGAGATCGAAAAGCAGGAGCGCATCTCCCTGGTCGGACCGAATGGGGCAGGCAAATCCACCCTGCTAAAAATCCTTGCCGGGCTCGTTCCCCTGGAGGCAGGCAGCCGTGAACTTGGACACAATGTCGCCCCCGGTTATTTTTCTCAGCAACGGGTGGAGACCCTCGACCTCGAACGCACCGTGGTGGACGAAGCCCTGCAACTGGCCAACGGAGTTTCAGAACAGGAGGCCCGTACCCTTCTGGGGGCCTTTCTTTTCCGCGGAGATGATGTTTTCAAGCCGGTCAAAGTACTAAGTGGCGGTGAAAAAAGCCGGCTCGCACTGGTCAAATTGCTCCTCGCCCCGCCCAACCTGCTTTTATTGGATGAGCCCACCACCCACCTCGACATGGCTAGCATTGATGCTGTGATCCAGGCACTGGAGGACTACCAGGGCACCCTCGTCTTCGTGAGTCACGACCTGCACTTCATCCGCAAACTGGGTAAGCGTACTATCCGCATTGAAGCCGGTCGCATCACCAACTATGCCGGTGACTACGATTACTACCTTTGGAAGTCCGGATCCGCTAGTGCCCAGTCCGGACTGGTGGAGGGTCTGCGGGACGCCCGGCCCAGCCAGCCAGTGGAGTCATCGGCTGGCGAAAAAGTTCTCAGTGCCAAGGAGAAGAGAAGGTTGCGCTCGGAAGAACGTGAACGCAACAAGGCCAAGCGTGGAAAATTGCAGGATCTAGTCCGCCGGTTGGAAAAGGAAATTATTTCGCTCGAGGAAACCCAGGTGGACATCAACAGCAAACTCTCCGGGTCCGGGGTATACGATGACCCCGAAAAAGCCAAGAAATTAAACGCTCAGGCAGCCAGTATCGCCCGGCAAATCGAGCAGCGTACCTATGAGTGGGAGATAGAGGCGGAGAACCTGCTTAAACTGGAATCAGAGGATTAAGTCTAAACTGGTTTTAAGCCAATCAACCTGCTTAATCTGCCCCATTTGAAAAAACAATGGATGCCAGGAGTAACTCCTTCAATCTGTCGACGGATACAGGCTCTACCTTGGCAATAAACCCGCGGGCATGGGCGAAACGCACCTCAGGCTCTTGTTCGATTCGTGAGAAGTCGACTTCCGGGCGATCATTGAAACGCTTCAATCCATAACCCTCTCCCCTTCCGTCCGGATATACCATAGCAAACACATCATCCTCCAATCCAAGTTCCTTTACCCGCCAAGCCATCGCTCCTGAAACCTCCTCGATCATTGGATCCGCATGTGGCACGTAGATGACTTTGCAGAGATTTTGCTGGGTGCCCAGTTCCCAGATTTCCTCAACCTGCTTCACCGCATCGATCCGTCCACGCAAGCCAGTCAGATAATCAAGCAGTTCACCACCGATCATTTTCATCAGTTCCCAAATTGGCTCACCGGGCAAGTGCTGAGCAGACTTCGCAAAGGCCTGAAGCATGGTTATGTCGATGGGTGAGTTTAGTTTACCCACTGTCTCCCGATCTACGCCCAGCCACTCAGAAGTATCTTTAGGCCCCCGGCAATCAAACCATTCTGCTACTTCCAACCAAGGACAAAAACTCAGGGCATCCGCATAAATTCCATAGTGATCCAGCACCAAGGAAAGCGAGCAGGTTGGCTTTGCATCCCGGGCAAATTGATGGTGGTCAAAATTATGCAGATCAGGCTGATGGCGGTGCCCTATATCAATTACCGCAATTTCGGGATTTAATAAGTCTTCTTCGGTTGGATCCTGCCGGAAAACTGGCACATCATGTTTCGCCAACAAAATAGCACAGGCAAGAAAATCGTCTTTATGGGCACCTCCGGGATGAGTGATAATTTTTTCGATCATAATTTAAATCTTCAAGTTGTGGGCATTGTTGCAGGAGTCGACTTTAATCAGCTCCGAAGATGTCCTTGTTGATCTTGGGCTTTTGATCTATGGTGAATTTCTTGTGCTTCTTTTAGCACCCGGTGTTAGGTGGAATCTTTATTCAGTACACTAGCTCAATTAGGTATGCGCATGAATATTGAATCACCTTGATCCCTTCATTTCTGTTAATCCGTAACTATTCTTCCCGTGTTTCAACTTATTTATCGAAAATTTGGCAGCCGCCTTCAAACAAAAGACGACCTTCTATCTGGCCTGACCGTAGCCCTCGCCCTCGTGCCCGAAGCGGTTGCCTTTGCCATCATTGCCGGAGTTACTCCAATCATTGGTCTTTACGCCGCTTTCATGGTCTGCCTGATCACTGCTGTGCTCGGCGGTCGACCCGGAATGATTTCCGGAGCAACCGGTGCTCTTGCTGTAATTATGGTCTCACTGGTTCTCTTGGGCAATGAGCGGGGAGAAGCACTTGGGTTAGGTCCAGATATGGGCACCCAATACCTATTTGCAGCAGTTATTCTGATGGGGATCATTCAGATTGGCTGTGGCATTCTCAAACTGGGACGGTTCGTCCGTCTCATTCCTCAACCGGTTATGTTCGGCTTCGTCAACGGTCTTGCCATCGTCATCTTCGAGGCCCAATTTCCCATGTTTACCGAGAGTCCGACCACCCCAGGCTCTGCGTGGTTGCAAGGGGGGGACCTTCACCTGATGGCCGGACTGATTGCCCTGACCATGGCGATCATTTTCTTACTTCCCAAATTCACCACGCAATTTCCCTCCTCGCTGGCAGCGATTGGTACGGTCAGCCTCCTGGTCATTGGGCTGGATCTCGACACATTGGTTGTAAGGGATATGGCATCTATTGGGGGTGAACTGCCCAGCTTGATCTCTTTTTCCATTCCACTGAATTGGGACACTCTTTACTTCATTGCTCCCTTTTCCTTTATTCTGGCAGCAGTTGGTTTGATCGAATCCTTAATGACTTTGACCCTGATCGATGAACTGACCGAGACCCGTGGCAACAGTACCCGCGAGTGCCTCGGACAGGGTACGGCCAATGTGGTGACCGGATTTTTCGGGGGTATGGGAGGTTGTGCCATGATTGGACAAAGTATCATCAATATAAGATCGGGTGGACGCGGTCGTTTATCCGGAATTGCCGCCGGGCTTTTCCTTCTCGCCTTTATTTTATTTGCCAGCCCATTAATCGAAAAAATTCCTCTAGCCGCTCTCACTGGAGTGATGTTTATGGTAGTGATCGGCACCTTTGAGTGGTCAAGTTTTCGGATCCTCAGAAAGATTCCTAAAACAGACGCCTTTGTGCTCATTCTGGTATCTGGTGTTACGGTAATCACTCACAACCTCGCCCTCGCGGTGATTAGTGGTGTAATTGTGTCCGCCCTTGGCTTCGCCTGGAAATCGGCCCATCACATTCATCGTGAAACCGAATTTCTCGATGATGGAACCAAGGTGTATCATCTAAGCGGGCCATTATTTTTTGGATCGGTCACCGACTTCAATCTTGGGTTCAATCCCGCCCACGATCCGGACTCTGTAGTGTTGGACATGAAGGATTCGCGCGTCTGGGACCATTCTGGACTGGAAGCGCTCCAAAAACTCGGCGAGCGTTATCAGGCAGCAGGAAAATCTCTCAAGGTTCAGCATATTAGTAAAAATTGCCGCAACCTTTTGAAGAAAGCGGGCAGTCTGGTGGAAGTTGAAATTCTTCCCGACGACCCAAGCTATCAGGTCGCCCAAATCAAAGTACACGAAAAATCTGCTGCCGCATCGTAGTGCAGTAACCGTGGTTAGTGCCCTGCCCGCTTTATCCTTGCCCGAACCCCTAATTTTCTCTGAATTCTACTTTTTCGCACATTACTAACCCCCATCCACTTAGAGCGTTTTCATGAGTATCAAAAATATTTCCAAAGTCGCCGTTGGCGTAGTTCCCACCCATATGAAATTTGTCGGCACCCTTGTGCCCGATGAAAACGGCAAACTTCCCCGCACCCGTTCCGGTATTCTCAAGGTGGTCTCAGGGATGGCCGCAATCTGCAAGTCGTCTCCCGTTCAACTCAATTGTGTGCAGGTTCCCCTTTTTCCTGGTGCGGATTCCAAAGATCTGCAAGATTTATTCAAGGGCATGAAAGCCCTCAAGCTGGAAGTGCATCTCATCATGATGGTGGGTGGAGCCAACCCGATCAACCCAAAGGACGAAGATGCGGTGGTGGAAATGCTCTGTGCCGGCCTCGCAGTAGCCAAGAAGTATAAGGTAAAACATGTCTCTTCCACCTCCTACGAAGAATGGCTCTCCGGCAAACCGCTTAAAGGCAAAGCCTATGCCAACGCCGTTCAGCAGGTGGTCAAGCTTCATGCACGCTGCTACAAAGAAGCTGGCTTGGACAAGAGCCCCGTGCAGGCATGGCACCTCGAATTTTTGAGAGGAGTGGAGTTCCAGAATTTCACCAATGCGGCCAAGGCGGCCGAGGTGGTCAAAGCAATCAACAAAAAGATTCGCAAAAAATTCTTCAAAGTCATGATTGATGCCGCCCACTGTGGCGACTCGGACCTCTCCATTGCAGAAAATGAAAAAGTGATCAAGGACCTGGCCAAGGCCGATGCCCTTGGCATTTTCCATGCCTCCGCCAAGACCACCCGGGGTTGCCTTTCCACCGACGACGGATGGATTGCCGCCTTGCTCAACGCCTGTGCGGAAACTGGCAAACTGGAGCATGTTTTCGTGGAACTATTTCATCATGAGGATGCCGCCCTTGAACCCCTGCGCAAACTGGTCAAGGGGCATGGAGTGGATACGACCGATGGACGTACCTACGACCGCTGCGTGGTCGACGGAATCATCGATGTCACCCGTAGGCTCAATAACCTCAAGTCCCGCAAAGTCATCCAATAATCCAGCGGGCATTTCGTCCGCGAGCACTTCCTACGGATGAAAAACTCCATTTTTCTTACAACCCTTTGGGTCCTCTCTTCCTGCCTCCCTCTGTGGGGAGAGGACAAATCCGTCCTCTTCATCGCCGGAGACACCAAGCACCGCCACGGATTTCATGAATACAAGGCAGGATGTATTCTGCTGGCAGATGCCCTCAATACCAGTGGACTCCCCATCGAAGCCAAAGTTCATTGGTATGGCTGGCCGGAAGATGAGTCCATTTTTGACGGAGTCGATGCCTGCATTATTTACGCAGATGGAGGAGGTGAGTTTGGAGAGAAATACGAGTTTCTTCACCAAAAAGTAAAAGCAGGCATGGGCATCATGTTTATGCATTACGGGGTGCATCCGACCAAGGAAGTAGGTGAAAAATACTACAACCAATGGATTGGCGGATTTTACGATGACGAATTTTCCGTCAATCCAAGTTGGATCGCGGAGATGACTCCGAAGGCAGGACATCCAGTATCCCGTGGGCTATCCAAGCCCATCCGTGCCTACGATGAGTTTTATTACAACCTAAACTTGGATAAATCCTGTAATCATTGTTACCCACTCGCTACCGCGATTCCAACCAAGCAAAATGTGATCCGCTATGGCAGCAGCAAATTTTGGAACCGGCAGGCGGAAGAACAATTAGGCACCGCCCAGGCACTCCTTTGGTGCAAAGACCCCAAGAAGGGAGCCCGCGGAGTCGGTTTTGTGGGTGGACATTATCACAGAAATTGGGCCATCGATGACTACCGCACCCTTATTCTCAATACTATTGCCTGGGTCGCCCGAGTGGAAGTGCCCTCAGGGGGCGTGCCTTCCAAGCCCGTTACCTTAGAAAGGCTCAATGAAAATTTAAATCGTCCAGACAATCCGGAAATTGTGGAACTTCCCACTTCCGACCTTCTTGAGCAGGAACCCGCAAGCCTACCCCTTCTCGGACCAGACGGACGCATGGCACCCAGAAAAAAGGATAAATAACAGGTATGATTCGGAATCTAGGGCTTTATTACTTCAATTTAAATTTTAGTATAATCCGATAATTCGTCTTGGGTGCTTCAATGTAAGGCATAGAATGATCTAAATGAAAAAATTGCTTTCCCTTATCGCTCTTGGTCTATCCGGAGCTTTTCTTCACGCCGATCAAAAGATTACTGTAACTGGTAATGATTTGATGCAGTTTGACCTCAAAGAGTTCACCGTATCTGCGGGAGAAGAGGTAACACTAGAATTTAAGAATGTTGGCAAGATGCCCAAGATCGCCATGGGTCATAACTTGGTCATCCTCAAGCAGGATGTTTCATCCATGGCCTTTGGCCAGAAGGTCCTAGGTATGGGGGCAAGTGCCACCAATCCTTTGCCAGAGGCGAGCATGGGAGAGGTCTTGGCCGCCACTAAACTCCTTGGACCGGGCGAAACCGAAACCATTACTTTCACCGCACCCGAAGCCGGCAAGTATGAATACCTCTGCACTTTCCCTGGTCACTTCGCCATGATGCGAGGCACCATGACGGTTAAATAACACTCACTTCACTTTTATTTTATGAACGCCGACATTAGTCGGCGTTTTTTTTGGCTCAATCCAATACTATTATCTCTTCTTCAGTCCAAGGAAGCACCCTTTCATGGGCTTCCTTGTATGTAGAGATCTGATTCACTTGTACGAGTTCTCCACGGTTTCCCCAGGCATTCCGAACATAGGTTAGAATATCAGCCAACTGTTCGTCTTTCATATAACTGTGTGGAGGCATGATAGGAGGAACATCTTGTACTGGAATCCCATTCACTTTGATCGGACCAGAGAGCCCATGAACCGCAACTCCTATCAGTCGGGAAAGAGAACCATTCACCCAATCGCTTTTCACCAAGCTAGGAGCCATATTCTCCAGTCCTTTACCATGGGGTTGGTGGCAGGCACCACAGCTTGTCCCATACAAATCGCGTCCTTTCTGATAGGAGGCCATTAGTTCTTTGTCCTGCATCACCCAGCTGGCGATTTTATCCACATAAACATCGGCCGAGCGCTTGGGATAACCATTGGCAAAAACCTCCCCTGCATATTTCGTAAGTACCACAGGAAGAGTTTTCCCTTTGGATATTTCCTGAGCAGTAGGCTTAAAAACATCAGGGAAGACACTTTCTTTGCCCTGTGCCTCGCCGGCTAAGCGTAAAGCAGTCATGCTTACGAACCAATGATCGTCCTGCAGGTTATGCTTAATGGTATCTGGACTTAATTTACCAAGGCCCTCCAAGGCCCACATCGCATGAACACGGGCAAAGGGACTTTCATCTTTTTGGATCGCAAGTGCACGAATGGAATCCACTAAATCCAACCGACTACCTTCCACAATTCTTTGCTGCGAGCGCAAACGCCACCAGAGATGGTCGTGGGAAAGCCCCGCAACCAAACCCGATGGTTTTGTTACGGGTTGAAAATCATCGGCTACGATGCGGTAAATTCTCCCATATCCAATATGCTTATCCAGTTCACGCTCAGCAGATTGACGGCGCAGGTAAGAGGTAAGGAAGCGTTTGTGCTGAATCACCCCGCGGTGAAAATCGACCACATATAAACAACCATCTGGCCCGAAGGCACCGTTGACGGGACGGAATCGTTCATCGGTACTGGCAAGAAACTCCCGCTTGTTCCAGATTGGGTCGGGATAGGTTTGATGTCGGTACTGTTCGGATTCGGGAAAACTTCCAACGGGTACAAAGGCCCCCACGGTGTTGGTTCCCGGAGACATGGAAAAGATCGCCCCTTCCCATTCTTTGCCAAACGCACCGTGACTATGAACAGCCAGACCACTTATGGTGGTAACTTTTTTCACTCGACCATCTTCGTGTAAGTTACCTGCCCTGTAGTTCCGGTTCAGTGCTGTGTTTGGGCGAATTGCGAACACTTCGTTGGTCGGTGGGCCCACTGCTTTTTTAGTGACTGGCCATGCCCGGTCATACATCCCCCAATCCACCTGAAACCAAACACTGTTACTATTGTGGTACAACCTACCATAGGCATCTGTGGCCATCCCCCATTGTCCTCTTGGGTCTGCAGGAGACTCCACCAACTTGCCACCCCTCCATGCGATTTTACGGGATGATTTTGAGTTATACATCCAATTGTCCAAGCTGTAACTCAATCCATTCTCGGCATGCTCGATGTTGTCATACGCCGCAGTGGCAAAATCCATAAGTTTTGTTTTCTGGTCACAGCGGAGGTCACCATCATCATCCTGGCAAAACCAGATCGCACCACTTTCCACGACCAATACTCCGCCTTCAACAAAGGCGATGCTGCGTACATTAATCATATCATCGACAAAGGCAGTGGACTTATCCATGCGGCCATCTCCGTCGGTATCTTCCAATACCATCACCCGGCTCGCTCTTTCATTCTCGCCCGTGCCATCGAGGTCTTTCATGTAAGTGCGGAATTCCCCCACCCACATTCTTTCCTGATCATCCCAAGTAACAAAGACTGGATCTTTGACCAAAGGTTCTGCCGCAACCAGTTCTACTTTAAATCCGGATGCCACTTTGAATTGAGAAAGAGACTCTTCAGGAGAATAGACAGGAACCACCCCGGGTGCCCATTGCTTCCAGTTCAAAGAATCGAGCAGATCAGGGTTCTTTTCTTTTGAATCCCCTTCCTGTGCCCTTAGGGCAATCGACCCGATGGCTGCAAGAATGAGCAAAATTTGTAGAAACTTCATAGTTTCAACCTATGAATAAAGAAGGTGCAGGCAACCTAGATTTACATGTGTAAAGCAAATTACTTAATTAGCTCCAGGAGGTCATTACCTTTGCAGATAGCGAGGGTAATCCCAAAAGTCAAACCGGTCGAAACACCGGCGAAGGCCAAAGAAATTTCGGTAAACGGATTTTGACTAATCCCCGTGCTTGAGCGAACTGGGCACCAAGCGGTTGCTGCGGGTCGACTCTAAGTAGGCGATCAGATCACGTAAATCTGCCGGGGAAAGAATTTGCCCCATTGGGGGCATGGCAGAGATCGGAGGCGTTACCTGAGTGACCTCGGTCCGGTTAAAATTCATTTTCTTGCCGTCAAGGGTGACAAGATCAACCGCTTCAGGGCTCTCACTTGCCAGTCTCCCGGAATGAGCCTCCCCATTTTTTAGCACCACGGTAGACAGGCCGTATCCCGGGGTAATCTCCGCGCTGGGGTTGACGATCGACTCCATAAGTTTCCCCCTGCCCAAACGCTTGCCTACCAAGCTAAGATCGGGGCCCTGTTCACCTCCATCCCCATTCATCTTATGGCATTGCAGACAAGCACCCTGCCCCCGAAAGACCCCTTCGCCCGCTTGGGGATCTCCTCCACGCATGGCGAGGTCGTACAAGTTTTGCGGGCGTGCAGCAAAGCTAGCAACTGAGGACTGCACCTGAGGGTCCTTCGACTCAAGGATTGCATAGTACAGATCGAGCCAGACCTCTGGATCAATCCCCTCCTTTCCAGAACGGGAACGCCAAAAATCAACCAGGCGCTTGGGGTGTCGATTCCCAATGCTAAGAATCGCCTGCTTGGCAACTTCAGGGGCATCCTCCAACCGCACGGCCTGTTCCGCCCGCTCATCAATTCCATGAATCTTGCGTTCATAGGCTTCACCCAGAGCAAGAGCTTTCACCCCGTCCTCTTTGTCATCGAGTAATTTTTTCAAGAGATCGTCATCCAACCCATCACCTGATTCGAGTAACCGGTTGAAAAAAGCAATGCGCAAAGGGGTCGACAGCCTGGCATTCAACACCTGATCACGCAGCTCTGCCGGGTCAAGGGATAAGCCCAAGGGGGCAGTTACCTCGGTGGCCAAGGTCAGGAAGTCTGCCCGATTTTCCTGCCCAAGGTAGTTGAGGTAAGCAGAGGAATGCTGGGCAGCCAGAGCCCGAGCCTGCTCACGAGGATGCGGGGAGGGTCGCAGTGAACCCAAAAAAGGATCCATATTAGGATAATTATCCCATCTCTGGAGACCATGCAGGGCCAAAGTCTGCACTCTTGGATCTAAGGTGGCATCCGTCGCCATCTTTAAAACCTGAGCAAACCCGGCTTCGTTGCCCCAGCGGGCAGCCGCCACCACAAGGCGGGCCTGAATATAGACAGGAAGATTCTGGTACTCCAATTCGATCAGGCGGGCCCCCGCAGTTGAGTCTACCGCCGAGGTATCGTAGAGGGCACGGATTGCTTCCAGTCTTACCAGTTTGTCTTCATCATCAAGAAAGGAAGATACTCCTGGATGCTCCATCCGGCGTAATACAAGAACTCCTAGCATACGAACCTCGGGAGATGGGTGCTTGAACCAAGACACCGCCTGTTCAGGAGTGGCCAAACGGTCCAGGGCGGAAAGAATGGAGTGCCGGATTGCGACCTGAAAGGATTCACCCACATTTCCTTCTGCAAGCTCCAGAAGGGATTGAATGACCTCCTGATCTCCTCTGGATGCCACCCGACCCAATGCTACGGCAGACAAGGAAACCACCCGCGAGGAAGAATCCTTAAGTCCCTTAAGCAGAGAATCGCGAGCTTCGCTTATCTGGATGTCCCCACAGGTTCTGGCCCCATTGGCACGCAACTCCACCACCTGGTGAGAAAGGGTTTGTAAAAGCAACTTACGGGCTTCTGGATGACCCGTACGAGAGATTTGTCCTAAACCCCAGACTGCATGTAAGGGAGCAAGTTGGCCTGCCTGAGCTTTGGTTATGATTTGTGTAAAAGTGGACAAAGCCACACCAGAGCCTTTCCCGACGATGGCAAATTGAGCTTCCTGGCGCACCCGTTGATCGGAATGACCAAGCAAGGCGGACAGCTCATCTAGTGAACGATGAGAAAACCCTTCTTTGAAGAGTTGTGCGATCACTTCCCCTGCTTTCTGCAAGGTTGAATCAATGGGCTCGGCGACCTGCACGCTGCCCTGATCATCCGGACGCCAACCCGACCCATATTCCACAAAAAAGACCCGTCCATCGTACCCCAACTCAACATCTGAAGCATTGAGGGCGGAAAGAAAGGGAGTGACCTCGCCCACAGTAAACCCTGCACCTTTTGGTTCGATAGGAATGCTTAACACCTCAGACCTTGTAGGCGACCCGCGAAAATTACACATAAGAAACATTCCCTGCAGTTCGGCAGGCACCGCAGGGCCGGTCAGACGAACCACCCCGGATGGTCCGTTGCCCACATGTCCGATAGGAGGATATATCCATTGGGGTGCGGACGGACTGTATAGATCAAAAGACCCTTCGCCTACCCAGGCAGTGTGCCAAATATGAAAATTCCCCCAGTCCAACTTATTGACATGCTGATGCAAAGACTGATAGTCCGCCGTCCATCCGGAATCGGAGTTATCCAAAACATAGACCACCCGGGCCCGGTCGCCAATGTCCCCGGTATTATCGAAGGTAAACAAGTTTCCATGATCATCAAAGGCAAGTTCCTGAGGGTTACGCAATCCGTGGGCATAGACCTCAAAATTGGATCCATCGTCATCACATCGAAATACGGCTCCACGCTGGGGAGCGGATCGGCGAACCCCAGCATCATCAACCACACTATATCCACGGTCACCCACCGAAAAATAGAGGCGCCCATCAGGGCCGCGAATCACACCATGCAAATCATGACCCTTGAAACAGTTCCGTACCCCAAACCCATCGACCAAGCGATCATGGCGTTCTGCATGACCATCCCCATCCGCATCGGTCAATTTTCGTAACGCTGGTATGCAGGTGTAGTAAACTGCATCCCTCTCTGCCAGCACGGAAAAACCGATCCCATCGAGGGTCTCCTGACAACGGTCGTCAAAGACCGTACCCTCATCCGGCACCCCATTCCCATCGGTATCAACAAAACGAAGCACCCGGTCCGCAGTTCCGGTGTACCACGCCATCTCTACCTTGTCCTGATTTCTTTGATAACTCGCCAGGCGATCCTCCACCGTTTTTAAAAGATAATCTTCCCGGGTAACCCAATCCGAACCGCGGGTATCGGGAACGCCCTGAGCCATCCGACGGGCTTCATTGATAAAAGCACGACCCTGGGGGTCAAAGTCAATTGAGGCAGGGCCGTTCATTTTAGGGTGAGCCAGCCAAGTGCTTCCCTGGTAAGCCGGGTGCAGGGCACCTCCCTTGAAAGAGCCAGGTTTATTGGGCAGCCCGGAAAAAGCACTTGGATCGGTGTCTGCGATCAGGACAACACTCAACCCCAAAAAAACCCATAAAATGGGTAAAATATATAAATTTCGCATAAAATCATCCTATTTTCTTACCTCGATCAGGCAAGCACAAGCCTGCATTCACAATAAAATATTTATCTGGTTCATTCATGGTGATTGCCGAGGTTGACGCACCTCAATCCATAAGACATTAAGTTTAAACTATGTCTACCCAAGACAACCCTTATTTTGACTATGCTCAGTCTGTTCAATCTCTTTTGAAAAAAGGTGAAAACCTTCCATACGGAAATTTCCCCGCCCCCCCAAGAAAGGCTTTGGATAAGAACGCACCCGTTGCTCTGATCCTTTCACCTCACCCCGATGATGAGTGCATCATTGGTGGGCTACCCCTCCGCTTGCTCAAGGAGGGAGGTCTGCGAATCGTCAATGTAGCCATCACTCAGGGAAGCAACCCAGCAAGAAAACAGGAAAGGCTCCAGGAATTGCAAGGGGCCTGTGGATGGATCGGGTTTGAGCTCGAGCAGACGGGCCCCGACGGGCTTGAGAGAATCCGACCGGAAACACCTCTTGAAGATCCAGTTCATTGGTCCGATGCGGTTGCCACGCTCTCTAAAATTTTCCAGAAGTACAACCCCGCCGCAATCTTTCTTCCCCATGCCAAGGATTGGAATCAGACCCACCTGGGCACCCACCTGCTTGCCCTCGATGCATTGGAAAGGGCAAACGATCTTTGCCCTATTCTCATTGAGACTGAATACTGGGGGCAGATGCCCGAGCCCAACCTAATGGTGGAAAATACCATAGAAGAAGTGGCCGAACTTCTGGGGGCCCTCTCGCACCACCAGGGAGAGTTGGAACGCAATCCCTTTCACCTTCGCCTGCCTGCCTGGATGCAGGATAATGTGCGGAGGGGAGCGGAAGTGGTCGGTGGACAGGGAGGCAGTGCTCCCGATTTTGCCTTTGCCACCCTCTACCGGGTCAGCCGATGGGTAGACCAGCAACTTGTACCTGCCTGGTCAGGGGGAAAAATGCTGGCCTCCAGCGACTGTTCCACCCAAGCTCTTCGACAGCCGTAGCCACCTGCCGTCTTTGGGACGGAAATCAAAACTCCGCTTCCAAGGAAAGACCAAAATGAAAGACATCTTTAAGACTGGCATCGCCATCCAAGGCAAGGTCACGGTCGATCGCCCAGGACTGGGCTGCATGTAGAACCAGGCCGAGATGCTCAGTGAGGGAGCGTTGCCCGCTCGCATTCAAGGAGAAATGATTGAGCCCATTGTGTCCGTCGCTGACAAATTCCTCGTTCCATCCGAGGGTGGAACCAAGGCTCGATTCCCAGGACTCTACAACTTCAAAAGGTTTGGATAGAGACCACTCGATAAATGTACCCTCCGCATCCACGGAATACACCAGGTCCAGTCCAGTCTCCATCCCAAAGGGCAAGGCATCGTAGGAAAGCCCTAAGCCCCACTCCGAATCGGATGTATCCTCCGCCGGAAAAAGTAAATGTGTGTAAGCGAGGTAGTACTCAAAATTTCCTGCCTCCTGCTTTAGTCCGAGACCGAGATGAAGCTCCCGAAAATCATTGCTGGAGGAACGGCCATACCACAACCCTCCAAATACATGATCGTAGGAGGCCTCCAAACTGCTTGACCAGAGGGACCCTCCTTCAAGCTCGTCCCGACCTTCCAGAATATAACGACTCTCCCAGCCAAAGTGGGCATGAGTCTCCAGGGCATCGTGCAGATGAAGCATCTGAAAAGGCTTGGACGGCTCCCCCTGATGAGCCCAAACCTGAGCCAGGAAAGAAAACACTGAACAGAAAGAGAATGATTTTCTAAAAATTCGCATTCACTTATTTATGCAAACTACTTGCATTAAGTAAAGCCTTAACGCAAGTTTATTGCAGTTTGGGATTGTGGCAATAAAAAGGCCAGTGGAGTTAAACCCACCGGCCTTTGTTTTGGAAAATAACTGGTGTGTTACTTGAGGTCGAACCGGTCGAGTTCCATCACCTTTGTCCATGCGGCCACGAAGTCCTGCACAAATTTCTCCTGTGAGTCAGAACAGGCATAGACCTCTGCATAGGCACGTAAGCGGGAGTTGGAACCAAAGATCAGGTCGGCACGAGTGGCAGTCCATTTAACCTCGCCGCTCTTACGGTCCTTACCCTCAAACTCCTCTGCTTCCTCGTTGACCGGGGACCACTTCGTCGCCATGTCCAGCAGGTTGACAAAGAAATCATTGCTGAGTACACCCGGTTTTTCGGTGAGCACGCCATGCTTGGATTGCCCATGATTGGCACCGAGCACCCGCAAACCACCGATCAATACGGTAAGCTCCGATCCGGTGAGAGTGAGCAACTGGGCCCGGTCGACCAGCAGAGCCTCGGTCGACACGCTGTACCTTTTCTTGGCATAGTTACGGAATCCATCGACCACCGGTTCCATAATGGCAAAAGAATCAACATCAGTTTGCTCCTGGGAGGCATCGGTACGCCCTGGGGTGAAAGGTACGGAGACTTCCACACCTGCCAATTTCGCTGAGGCTTCCACGGCGGCTCCACCTGCCAGCACGATGAGGTCGGCAAGGGACACGGTTTTCCCTCCAGCATTGAACTCGCTTTGGATGGCTTCGAGGCGTTCCAGTACCTTGGCAAGTTGGGTGGGGTCGTTGACCTCCCAGTCTTTCTGAGGAGCAAGACGAACACGGGCTCCGTTGGCCCCGCCACGCATGTCGGACCCGCGGTAGGTGGATGCGGATGCCCAGGCGGTGGAGATCAGTTCGGCATGAGTCAGACCGGATTCAAGCACCTTGGCCTTGAGCGAGGAAATATCCGCCGGATCGATTAGGGGATGCTCGCAAGCGGGCACAGGGTCCTGCCAGATCAATTCCTCTGCCGGCACTTCGGGTCCGAGGTAGCGGCACTTGGGTCCCATGTCACGGTGGGTGAGCTTGAACCAAGCACGGGCAAAAGCATCGGCATACTTGTCCGGATTTTCAAGAAAGCTGCGGGAAATTTTCTCGTAAGCTGGATCGAATCGAAGAGAGAGGTCGGTGGTCAGCATGGTTGGCTTGCGCATCTTGCTGGAGTCGAAAGCATCTGGGATACTTTCCGGTGCATCTTTCGCCACCCACTGCTTGGCCCCAGCAGGACTGGTGGTCAATTCCCACTCGTAGTTGAAAAGATTCTCGAGGTAATTGATTCCCCACTTCGTGGGAGTGGTGGTCCAGGTGACCTCAGGTCCAGCAGTAATGGCATCAGCTCCACTGCCGGATCCGTAGGTGCTGGTCCACCCAAAACCCTGCTCCTCAATGGAAGCACCTTCCGGTTCAGGACCCACATGGGAGACATCCCCTGCCCCGTGGGTTTTGCCAAAGGTGTGTCCGCCAGCAATGAGAGCGACGGTTTCTTCATCATTCATCGCCATACGCCCGAAAGTCTCACGGATATCGTGAGCCGCAGCCACAGGGTCGGGATTGCCATTAGGACCCTCTGGGTTTACATAAATGAGCCCCATCTGCACAGCAGCGAGAGGGTTTTCAAGATCACGCTCCCCGGTGTAGCGCTTGTCGTCGAGCCAGGTACCCTCGGCACCCCAGTAAATATCGTCTTCGGTTTCCCAAATGTCTGCACGACCACCCCCGAAACCAAAGGTCTTAAAGCCCATGGACTCTAACGCCACATTTCCGGTAAGGATGAAGAGGTCCGCCCAGGAAATTTTGCGACCATACTTTTGCTTGATTGGCCAAAGCAATCGGCGGGCCTTATCAAGATTACCATTGTCCGGCCAGCTGTTCAATGGAGCGAAGCGTTGGGCACCAGTTCCTCCGCCTCCGCGACCATCTGCTGTGCGGTAAGTACCGGCAGCATGCCAAGCCATACGGATGAAGAAAGGACCATAGTGCCCAAAATCGGCTGGCCACCAATCCTGAGAGTCAGTCATCAAATCATTGAGATCTTTTTTGAGGGCATCGTAATCAATGGATTTAAACTCTTCCGCATAATCAAAGTCCTTGCCCATAGGGTTGGAAGGAGCGTCATGCTGGTGCAAAATATCAACCTTCAATTGATTGGGCCACCAGTCCTGGTTCTGGGTACCGCCTCCAGCGGCATGTTCAACCGGGCATTTTTCCATGGTGGTAACCGGGGCTTGTTTTCCGTGACCGAAGGGGCAACCGCCTCCGGAGTTTGATACATTGTCTGTGCTCATAAAATTATGGTTTTTGGGTTAGGGGATATTCAGCCTAAAGTCTACCAAAGGCATGGCAAGCTTGGGTGCGCAACAATTTGCTCACAATTACCACCCCCAACCTGTCTCTTAAGGCTGGACTAAGCGTAAAGATTAATTGAGTCCGGAGAGCACCTGCCCCAGAGAATCCTTGGCATCGCCAAAAAGCATGCGACAGTTCTCTTTGTAATAAAGAGGATTCTCCACCCCGGAATATCCAGTGGCCATGCTGCGCTTCAGGGCGACCACAGTTTTAGCTTTCCATGCCTCGATTACGGGCATCCCAGCAATGGGGCTATTTTCCTCTTCAAGGGCGGAGGGGTTGACGATGTCATTGGCTCCGACGACCAGCAAAACATCGACCTCAGAAAGTTCATCGTTCACTTCGTCCATTTCAAAGACGATATCGTAGGGGACATTGGCCTCGGCCAGTAAAACATTCATGTGGCCGGGCAAACGTCCAGCCACCGGATGGATGGCAAAGCGCACATTCACATCCTTGCCACGCAGGGTCTCAGTGATCTCCTTAACCACATGCTGAGCCTGAGCGACAGCCATACCATATCCAGGCACGATCATCACCTCCTTGGACTCTTTCAATTCCTCAGCCACTTCCATGGCACTGATCTCGGTGATGGAACCCTCGATCTCCGTGCTCCCGCCTCCACCTCCCGACCCGGTGCCGAATCCGCCGAAGATGACGTTGACGAGGCTGCGGTTCATCGCGTTGCACATGATGTAGCTAAGAATGGCTCCGCTACTGCCGACAAGGGCTCCGGTGATGATCAAAAGGTCGTTCTTGAGCATGAAACCGGCGGCAGCTGCTGCCCAACCGGAATAACTGTTGAGCATGGATACAACTACTGGCATATCCGCACCCCCGATTGCCACGATCAGGTGCACCCCAAGCACGAGGGAGATGGCGGTTACAATCAAAAGAGTGATCAGGGCGGCATCATGCTCCTGGCCGAGAAACTGGGAACCGAGGTAGACCGAAGCCACCACCATGCCCAGGTTGAGAAAGTGGCGGAAAGGAAGCAGAATGGGCTTCCCGCTGAGTGATCCCCGGAGCTTCCCAAAAGCGACCACCGAACCGGTAAAGGTCACTCCACCGATGAATACACCCAGCAAAATCTCAATCTCATGAATGAGCTTGTCGGAACCCACGAGCTCGGAATGCCCCGGATCCATGAAGCTGGCCACGCCCACGAGAACAGCGGCCAGTCCAACAAAGCTGTGCAGGATGGCCACCAGTTCGGGCATGGAGGTCATCTCCACCCGCCGGGCAAGGATAGCTCCGATCGCGGCACCTCCCAGCATCAGAGGGATGAGCAGTTCGAAATTGGACACCTTGCCGCTCAGAAAGGTGGCAAAGATGGCCAGGGCCATACCGAGGATACCGTAGAGGTTCCCTCGACGGGCAGTTTCCTGCTTGGAGAGACCGCCGAGGCTCAGGACGAAAAAGATCCCCGATACGAGGTAGGAGGTAGTGACAAGTCCTTCGTTCATTACTTGCGAAACATTTTCAGCATGCGCTGGGTTACCAGAAATCCACCAGCCACATTAATGGTGGCGACGAAGATAGCGACACCGGCCAGCCAGGCAAGAACCTGACTGTTTCCGGAAAGTTCAGAACCGGTGGGCATGAAGAGCATGCCCCCGATCAGAATGATTCCACTGATTGCGTTGGTCACACTCATCAGGGGAGTATGCAGGGAAGGAGTAACATTCCATACCACCATGTACCCAACAAAGCAGGCGAGCACAAAGACAGTGATCTGGTCGAGAAACTCATTCGAGCCCTTCCACCCAAGGGCGAGCAGGCCCACCGCAAGCAACCCCAGCAGAAAGGCGGGGGATAGAAACGGACTGCCCTTCTTTTCCTCCCCTTCTTTTCCGACAGGCTTGGTCTCGGGCTTTTTCGCCGGAGCCACCGAAGTCTCCACCGGAGGAGGTGGCCAACTGAGCTTGCCCTCGTCGAGCACGAGGGCTCCACGGACCACCTCATCGTTCTGGTTAATTTTAAATTCATCCGCCTGTCCGAGCAACTGGACCAGCTTGACCAGGTTGTTGCCGTAGAGCCTGCTGGACTGGGTGGGCAAGCGGGAGGGAAAGTCGGTGTATCCGATGATGGTCACTCCGTGTGCGACCGTGGCCTGCCCGCTTTGAGTAAGCTCGCAGTTTCCACCTCCTTCGGCAGCGAGGTCGACAATCACCGAGCCCGGTTTCATACTCCGAACCATCTCCTCGGTGATGAGTACGGGTGATTTCTTGCCGGGAATCATTGCGGTGGTAATGATTACATCCACCTCCGCGGCCTGCTCGGCAAAAAGCTTCATCTCCGCCTCAATAAATTCCTTGCTCATCACCTTGGCATATCCGCCGGATCCGGCTCCGTCCTCTTCGAAGTCCAGTTCAAGGAAGGAGGCGCCGAGGCTCTTGACCTCGTCCTTGACCGCTGGTCTTGTATCAAAGGCACGGACGATCGCCCCCATGTTGCGGGCCGCCCCGATCGCAGCAAGACCAGCCACCCCGGCCCCGATGATCAGCACCTTGGCGGGGGGCACCTTGCCTGCGGCGGTAATCTGCCCGGTAAAAAAGCGACCAAACACATGAGAAGCCTCCACCACCGCACGGTAGCCAGCCACATTGGCCATGGAGCTAAGGGCATCCATCGACTGGGCCCGGGAAATACGCGGCACGCAGTCCATCGCGAGTAGATTGATTTTGCGGTCCGCCAGTTTTTGGATCAGTTCCTCATTTCTGGCCGGGTAGACAAAGCTGATCAGAGTGGCACCCTCGCGTATTCCTTCCGCTTCTTCGATCGATGGAGGGGTGACTTTTAAAATAAGGTCGCTCTTCCAGACCTCGGCGGTATCCGCAGCGATACGGGCCCCTGCATCTTCATAGGCAGAATCGGCCAGGTTGGCCGCTTCGCCCGCTCCTTTTTCAATCAAGACCTCGTATCCGAGCTTGGCAAAGGCCGCGACATTGTCGGGGGCAATGGCCACTCTCTTTTCCGAAGGCTGGGTTTCCTTGGGTATGGCAATAATCATAATAAAAGAATGAATTCTGTGCTAATCTAAGGATCTTTGGCAAAGGTAAAGTGGATATCTTTCTTTGCGGATCCCAAAGAAATCACACAGTCCCCAGCAAATCAGGTTTATCTCTAGTCAGAAACTTAGCAAAGTGTGCTTTCGGCTCGTCAAAATCAGAATACTTGATAAGTTGAAAGCTGATTTAGCCAATCTTTGAAACAAAGGCTCACCAGTGGATGGAATTCATAGGAGAAGTGGGCAAAGGTTCAAGTTTGGTGACACGAGCCACTAACTACACCCCAACTTTATCTTATGACTGAAGAAGAACTCCCTCAGGGGGAGCATGATTCGGAAGGCCCTCGTTTTGAGGACTTCGATCTTGCCCCAGCAATCCAAAAAGCGGTAGCCCGTGTTGGTTACGAAACACCGTCCCCCATTCAACGGCGCTCCATCCCTCCTTTGCTTGAAGGCTTTGACCTTTTGGGCGTCGCTCAGACTGGCACTGGCAAGACGGCGGCCTTTTCCCTACCCTTGCTATCCAGGCTAGACCCTAATCTGCCTGCAGTGCAAATGCTCTGCCTTGCACCCACCCGTGAACTCGCTATCCAGGTGGCGGATGCGATGGAAACTTTTGCCGAGGATATTCCGGGTCTCCGCATTTTACCGGTCTACGGGGGAACTGGATACACCGAGCAAATTCGTGAGCTCAAGCGTGGGGCCCAGGTGGTTGTGGGTACCCCTGGCCGGGTCATGGATCATGTTAAAAAGAAGTACATGAAGCTCGATCAGGTCAAAGCCATGGTACTCGATGAGGCAGATGAAATGCTCAGCATGGGCTTCATTGAGGATATTGAATGGATCCTCGAACAAACCCCGAGTGAGAGGCAGACCGCTCTATTCTCGGCAACCATGCCCAAGCCCATCCGCAAACTGGCCGACAAACATCTCCATGAACCGGTCGAAATTACCATTGAAGTCAAACGGGAGAACGCACCCAATATCAGGCAGCGCTTTCTTCAGGTTCGGCAGCATGAAAAAATCGATATGCTCGGCCGTATTCTGGAAATAGAACCTTTTGGAGCGATGCTCATTTTTGCCCGCACCAAAAATGCGACCACCGAGATTGCAGAAACTCTCATGGCCAAAGGCTATGCCGCCGAAGCCCTTAACGGTGACATGCCTCAGAAACTTCGTGAAAAAACGGTCGACCGTCTCCGCAAGGGACATGTCAAGGTAGTGGTCGCCACCGATGTTGCGGCTCGTGGCCTAGATGTGGATGTGATCACCCATGTAGTGAATTATGATGCCCCCTTTGATTTGGAGTCCTACACCCACCGGATTGGACGCACCGGTCGGGCAGGCAGAGAAGGAGACGCCATTCTTTTTGTAACCAACAAGGAGATGAGGATGCTCAAAGCGATTGAAAGAACGCTCAAGTCTAATTGTGATGAATATACTTTTCCGACTTTGGAAGAAATGAACGAGCGCAAGCAGGGAGAGTTCTTCACTCGATTGGAAGACGCACTCTCTGCAAGCGAATTATCCGACTATCGACAGGCTATTCAAAAATTTCTTGAAGAAAGCGGAAAAGACTCCATCGATGTAGCCGCAGCCCTCGCCTACTTAGACGCAGGTAAAAAACCTTTATTTTACGACGAAATGCCCACTGCACCCAAACGGGCGAAACGGGAAAGACGGGAGCGTAATGGTGATCGGGAAGATCGCTATGTCAGTAACGACGACCTCCAAAGCTACCGGGTGGAAGTAGGCGAATATCATGGTGCGGAAAAGCGAGACCTCGTCGGGGCCATTGCCAATGAAATCGGGCTGGATTCCAAATTCATCGGCAAGATCCGTATGTTCAAGGATCACTCCTTTATCGATCTGCCAAAGGATATGCCCAAAGAGGTTTTCGAGGCTTTAAAACAGGTCTGGGTGCAGGGCCACCAACTCAACCTTTCCATCGACCGCGGTCGCCCGCGTCCCGGAGGCAAAGGCGGTAAGTTTGGTGGCAAAGGAGGCGGATTCCGCAAGGGCGGTGGATTCCGCAAAGGAGAAGGCCGACCCGGCGGAGGTGGAGGATTTAAGGGCGGAGGAGGAAAATTCCGCAAGAAACCATCTGGGAAATTTCGAGACTAAATCCAGAAAACTCACCTACTTCCCTCAGCCCCCCTTTTTTTTAAAAAAAGAGAGGCTCTTGCATAGACATTGTTACTTGGTCGTCGCCCAGCGAATCCCGTCGGTGATCAGGTCAAGAAACTCCTTGGTGGACACAGTCTCATTGTGAT